>JAFDXP010000010.1 GCA_018267875.1 Bacteroidota bacterium
GCTGTAAATATTCATCCCATTGGTGCTTTAACCCAGCAAATAGAAGGAAAAGCTTTGGCTGAAATGCTTGATATGCATACCCATGGAGCTATTGCTTTTTCTGATGGATGGAAACCATTGCAAAACGCAGGGTTGATGCTCAAAGCACTAGAATATGTTCGAGCGTTCAATGGCGTGGTAATTCAGATGCCGATTGATGCTGCCTTAGCTTTGGGCGGATTGATGCACGAAGATGAAACCTCTACCCGATTAGGCATGGCAGGGATTCCTAAATTGGCAGAAAGCATTCTGTTATATCGAGATATAGAATTACTTCGTTATGCCCAATCTCGCATACATATCACGGGCGTTTCAACGGCAGAAGGAGTAGAGATGATTCGACAAGCAAAAAAAGAAGGATTGAACATAACATGCTCTGTTACACCCTATCATTTAGCATTTACAGACGAATCATTAGTTCATTATGATAGTGTATTTAAAGTATCACCGGTATTAAGAAGCGAAAAAGATCGACAGGCACTTATTTCAGGCTTACATGATGGCACCATAGATTGTATTGCTTCACACCATCGCCCACAAGATTGGGATGCTAAGACAAAGGAATTTGAATATGCAGGTGAGGGAATGAACCTACAAGAAATAACCTTTCAAGCAGTGTATGATACTTTGGTAAAACAAGTTCCTTTAGCACGAATAGTAGATGCATTGAGCATTCGACCAAGAGAAATATTTGGACTCTTAAATTCACCTATTGCAGTTGGAACAAATTGCTTTACACTTATTTCAACACAAACAAATAGTGTAGTGTTAGATTATACACTACAATCACTTTCAAGAAACAATCCGTATATTGGCAAGACAATCCGAGGAAGCATTTTAGGAATGGCAAACAATGGAAAACTTCATCTGAATAGACCTTGATTCCAAAAAAAACGTATTCTGCATTTTTAAAAAGTAGGTGGCAATAAAAATACCACTAAAAGACATGAAAAAAACACAAACACACATGATGTATGGCTTCCTGACAGGATTGGCCATGATTATTGTTCAAGTCTTATTGTATGTGCTTGGATTTGGATTTAAACCTTGGTCGCAATGGATAGTTTATATTCCATTTCTACTTGGTTTGGTGATCAATGCTAAGGCTTATTCCAAAGCAAATGAATATCGTGTTGCCTTTGGAAACGTATGGAGCAGCGGATTTAAAGCATCGGCTATTGTTGCCATAGTGTTATTAGCTTGGGGATTTATTTCATTGTATGTGTTCCCTGAAATGAGAGAAAAGGGAATGGAAATGGCAAGAGAAAAATTAGTAGAACGCAATATGAGCGATGAACAGATTGATCAGGCTTTGCAGATGACAAAAAAATTCTTCGTTCCATTTATGATTGCCGGAACTATCTTTTCTACTATGTTTGTGGGTGCAATACTTTCTGCTATAGCAGCCGCTTTTCCTAAAAAATTAGGCGACAGCCCGCTAACAAAATCAGAAGAAATATCTATTTGATTCACCGTATGGACCTTTCCATCATCATTCCTTTATACAACGAAGAAGAGTCGTTACCTGAATTGGTTGACTGGATTGTGCGTGTATGTAACGAACAAGGTTATCAACATGAAATTATCCTTGTGGACGATGGCAGCACAGACAATAGTTGGAATGTAGCTCAACAATTAGCGCAGCAATTTCCTTCCTTAAAAGGAATCCGATTTCAACGAAACTATGGGAAAAGTGCAGCGTTAAATGAAGGCTTTAAAGCAGCTCAAGGTAAGGTGGTTATCACGATGGATGCTGATTTGCAAGATAGTCCGGATGAAATTCCTGAGCTATATCGAATGATTGCCGACGAAGGTTACGATTTAGTCAGTGGCTGGAAAAAAGTTCGGTATGACAATGCACTAACTAAAAACCTACCGAGTAAACTTTATAATGCCGTAAACCGAAGTATATCGGGTGTTAAACTTCACGACATGAATTGCGGACTAAAATCGTATCGCAAAAAAGTGATTAAAAGCATTGAGGTTTATGGCGAAATGCACAGATTTATTCCGGTTTTAGCTAAATGGGCAGGATTTAGAAAAATCGGTGAGAAAGTGGTGGTGCATCGTGCAAGAAAATATGGCGTCTCAAAGTTCGGCTGGAATCGCTTTATCAATGGATTCCTCGACTTACTTTCTGTGCAGTTTATGGGGCGATTTAGCAAAAAGCCTATGCACTTTTTTGGAACTTTAGGAACCATCACTTTCTTAGTTGGCTTTTTGATGACCCTTTATCTGATCGTTTCCCGATTTATTTTTGAAGATGTATTTCTAACCAACCGACCTCCATTTTTTATAGCTCTTGTTGCAATGATAATTGGTACACAATTTTTTCTTACTGGTTTTGTTGCTGAATTGGTATCACGCAACGCAGCAGATCGAAATAATTATTTAATTGAAGAAAAAATAGGGTTAAACTAAGCCTAAACCAAATCCTTGCTTTAACACGACTTTAGATTTCTGCATTAAACCTTTGTGCCTTGTTTTCTGTCAACTTTGCGTTGCCTAATTTTTATGACAAGCATATGAAATATTTAAAACTTACCGTACTCCTAATTTTTCTTTCTGTTTCCTTTTCATTTGCTCAAAATAAAATCACAGGTCGAATTTTAGATGATAAAAACCAACCCATTCCCTATGCAACAGTTACGGCATTGAAGCCTGACTCAACAATTGTTGGAGGTGATTTAACTAATGAAAACGGATCTTTTGCCCTTAGCAACCTATCTCTTGGTCATTTTATTCTTCGCATCAATATTTTGGGCTTCAAACAACGATTTATTGACAATATTTCTCTAACTCAACAAGCACCAAATAAAAGTTTGGGAAACATCGTCATTCGCCCAGATGCACACAAGTTAAAAGAAGTAGAAATTACCGGTGAACGTGCCCTAATGGAGTTGAGCGTTGATAAAAAAGTCTTTAACGTTGATAAAAACATTACTTCCAGTGGTGGTAGTGCAGCGGATGCTCTAAAAAATGTGCCTTCCTTACAAGTGGACATTGATGGCACCATTTTGCTGCGTGGAAAAGACGCAAATATTTTGATAGACGGAAAACCCGCCACACTTTTAGGTGGAGATGTAGCAACGGCACTTCAAGCCTTGCCGGCATCCAGCATTCAAAGTGTGGAAGTAATTACCAATCCTTCTGCAAAATATGATGCACAAGGAATGGCAGGCATTATCAACATCATTACAAAAAGAGACAGCAAGCTCGGATTTAATGGAAATGCTTCGGTTGGCGCTGGAACACGTGATAAATACAATGCGTCAGTAGCACTAAATCTTAAAAATGACAAGTGGAATATATTCTTCAATTCAAATTGGCGAAATAATAAAACCTATGAGCACACCGCTAATCGAAGAATGATGGCAGACGGAACATTGACTGCCGCAAGCTATGAAGATAATATTCGTACCCGTGGTGGATGGTTCAATTCATTAGGGGCAGAATATACCATCAACAGCAGAAATACGATAACACTCACACAAAACCTAAACCAAATGTTATGGGCCAGTAATGGAAATACAATGTACACCTATAACCAAGGTCCGATAATTGATTCATCTACCACCCGCGGAACAGTAAATACCGGTTCTCCATTGTCCAGCTCAACCTCGCTCGACTTTAAACACAAATTCCTGAAACCCAAACAAGAACTTAATTCAAGTATTACCTATGTGAATACTCGGGTAAACCGCGATCAAGAATACATAACTAACCGGTTTGATGCTATGGACGCTCCAATCGGCAACACTATCATTCAACGTGCACCAGGTGGTGGCACCAGTAGCAGTCTGAATGCCCAAGCAGATTTCACTACGCCATTTCTTACTAAAAATGGAAAACTTGATGCAGGGTGGAAAACACAGATCTATTGGTTTAAAAGCAACAACGAGGCACGAGTTGACTCAAACAATGGAAAAGGATTTGTTCCTGATATGGTGTTGCAAAACGATTATCAATACTCACAACAAGTTCATGCTGTCTATGCCAGCTATAGCGATCAGCGTGGAAAATTTGGTTATCAAATTGGACTAAGAGGTGAATACTCCTACTACGATGGCACCTCTTCCAGAATTGTTTCAGGATTGCGATACAACAATCAGTTCCTCAACCTATTTCCTTCACTCTATTTATCCTATAAGTTACCCAAAGACCAAGCTGTTTATCTTAGTTATTCTCGCCGTATCAACAGACCAAGCTTCTTCCAAATGATGCCCTTTATTGATGTTTCTAATCCAATGGATACCAGTGCCGGAAACCCCAACCTGATACCTGAGTTTATTCACAACATCGAGTTGAATTATAGCAGACAGTTTAAACAAGGACACATGATTATTGCCAGCCTCTATTATCAATACACACAAAATCTGATTGATCGTATTAGCACCTTTTACAATGATGGAACTAGCTTTACCAAGCCTCAAAATTTGAATAAGGGAATTACTTATGGTGCAGAATTAACCGGTCGTGCACAAATACTTCCAATATGGAATGCAACAGTAAATTTCAATCTCTTTCAAAACCAAATTTTTGGGGCAACAGCAACAAACACTTTAGATAATAGCGGGGTCAGTTGGTTTACCAAATTTAACACAGATGTAAAGCTTCCGTACAATTTTTCTTTTCAACTTAGTGGTACCTACCAAGCCCCAAAAGTGGCTGCCCAAGGCATCATTCAAGATGTTTGGTGGGTTGATGCTGCTTTACGAAAAACATTTTGGAACAATAAAGCTAATTTAGTTCTCAATATTTCTGATATATTTAACTCCAGAAAATACACAACCATTTACGACTTTCCCGGTGCAGTTCAAAGCATTTATCGAGATCGAGAAACAAGAATTGGAAACTTGACTTTTTCTTACCGCTTTGGAAAATCAGATGTAAAAACAAGTAGTAAGCGTGGACGTGGAGATAAAGACAAAAATATGCAACCGCAATCCAAAGAACACGACAACATCAAGCAAGGTGAAGGCGGAGATGATAGCGGAAGCTAAAAAATGGTATCATTTTTGAATTGGAAATCAAACGAAAAAATAGAACGTATGTATAAACTGAAATTGACTCTATTAGCAACTGCAACATTTTTATCCATTCAAAGTTTACAAGCACAAAGTAAGCGTCCAAACATAAAGGGTGCAAAACGTCAAGTACGTGTAAACACCACAGATGCCGGCAGCAATAATACATCAAACCAAAGCGGCAACAGTAGTGTAAGCGACAGAAGCGGCGCGAATAATAGCAACGAAACCGCAAACAGAAGCGGCAGTGATGGTGGCGGTACAAACGATCGGAGTGGCGCAAACAACAATGGTGGAAGTGGAAATAACGGAGGGAATAATAACAATAACGGAGGATTTAATATCAACAGCCTAACCAATACGGATATTACCGGAGCTTTGCGTCAAGCACTTGAAATTGGAGCCAAAAACGCAGCCGGTAAACTCAATATGCAAAATGGCTTTTTTGGAAATGCACTAATCAAAGTATTGATGCCACCCGAAGCACAAAAAGTAGAAAGCGCACTACGCCAATTTGGAATGGGTGATTTAGTTGACCAAACCATTTTATCCATGAACCGCGCCGCTGAAGATGCTGCAGGGAAAGCAGCACCTATTTTTATCAATGCCATTACTGGAATGTCAATTCAAGATGGATTAAACATCCTAAAAGGTGGAAATGGAGCAGCAACAGCCTATTTAAGAAGTAAAACAACAGCAGCACTTACCAACGCATTCAGGCCGGTGATAGAAGGTTCTTTAAACAAACTAAATGTTGCCAGCTATTGGAGTCAACTATTTGGATTTTACAATCAATTGCCTACAACGTTCAATAAAATTAATCCAGACCTTACCGGATACGTTACCGAACGTGCACTGAATGGACTGTTTGTAACGATAACGGATGAAGAAAACAAAATTCGCCTGAATCCCGCTTCTCGTGCATCTGAATTACTGCAAAAGGTTTTTGGAGCACACTAAATAAAACAAATTCGTATCTTGCAAAAACAAAATAGGCAATAGTTTATTCTATTGCTCTAATACTACTATTTCTAAAATTTGGATGAGACTATGACTGCCGATGTTACCCCATTACCTACGCTTCAAGACTGGTGGAAAAATGCTGAATTACCCGCTAAGGAATTTTGTAAATTAGATGAAAATGGCGACTTGATTCTTAAAAAATCCACACGAAATTCCGATCGAGTACTGGCTAATTTGAAGCTCGAAAATGCTCAAGCGTTGATCAACGCACTTACCGAAAAATTTCCGGAAGTTGTAGGACGAGTTGAAGAAGTAGCAAAAGAATGGAATGAAACGGATGACAAATTAAAATTACTAGGAAAAGTAAACCGCTTAAAAGAATATCTTAACCACGCTAATGCAATTGGAAACTTTGAAGAATTATTTAAGCAGTTAGAAAATTGGGAGTCCGAAATAAATAAGCGTATTGAAGAAAACTTTAAACAACGCGAAGCTTTGGTTGTGCGTGCAGAACAACTTGCCATTACCAGCGAACGTTGGAAAGAAGACACACAATCGTTTAAAGATTTTGTAGAACAATGGAAGCAGATTGGTTATGTGGAAAGACGCAGAAATGACCAACTATGGGAACGTTTTGAAAAGGCAAAAGATCAGTTTTATGAACGCAAGCGGCAACACTTTGAAAACACAGAAAAGGAAATGCTGCAAAACCTAGATTTAAAAATCGAGATTGTAGAAAAATCAGAAAAAAACGCTTTATCTGAAGATTGGAAACAAACGACTGAACTATTCAAAAATCTAATGGAAGAATGGCGTGCTGTTGGCTTTACTTGGAATGATAAAAATGAAGAACTATGGGCACGATTTATTATTGCTAAAAACATATTTTTTGAAAGAAAAAATGCTCACTTTGAAACTATAAAAACCGAACAAGAAGAAAACTATAGTCGTAAACTTATTTTGGTTGAAAAGGTTGAAGCATTAAAAGAAAGTCGCGATTGGAATAAAACTTCACATGCCATCACAGCCATCATGGAAGAATGGAAAGGTATTGGCAGAGTTCCGATCGAAAAAAGCGATGAATTATGGAGCCGACTTCAATCAGCTAAAGACCATTTTTTTACCGAAAAACGACAACATCTACAAAACCTTCGAGTAACATTAGATGACAACTTTGCCCGAAAACGAGCCTTGGTTAAAAGAGCTGATGAACTAAAGGAATCTAACCAGTGGCGCGAGACAACAGAAGAATTTAATGAACTGTTTGCAGAATGGAAAAAAATTGGACCTGTCCCGCGTGAATATGGCGATAACCTTTGGGAAGAATTTATTGCAGCCAGAAAATATTTTTTCAAGCGAAAAGATGAAGATCGAGATAAACGAAAAAAGTTTTTTGAACAAAAAATTAAAGAAAAAGAGGCACGAGCCAAAGCTTTCTTATCTGATTTGCAGCACGAATTGAATGAAGAAAAAGAAAAATTGGCGGATTTGTTAAATGCTCTTGAAAATATTACGCCCGGACTAAAAGAAAAAGAACTTCGTGCGCATCTTGACAAATTAATTAAAAGTACTCAAAACAAAATTGAAGCCAAAACACAACGCATTAAAGAGCTATCAAAACCTACACCAGAAGAGCCAGAGCCATTATCTGAACAAGGGGCTTAATGCTGTTATTGTATAGATTCTTTTTGGGGTTTGCAGAATTTCGTATTTCTGATAGAAATACCTATGCTTCGGCAATGAGCGATTCTTGGACTTTGGTAATCAGAAAGCTTCAGTTTAATTCTAAGCTGCTTATTTCAGTTTGAAAAAAGGGTATATTCTACTTTTGGGAAAGAGGGATTGGATCATGTTTATATTTGCTCTATAACATACCATCTCTTATCAAAAGGAAGTATGACCAACTAAGCAGGACAAGCAACAATGTTAAATTTCCAACTGTTTTAGCCTTCGTTTTCTTTTTCATCTGACATACGTTGCCATAGCTCAGGAATCCGCTTGATCCAATTGAGCTCTTTCATCTTTGTTTTTGCATCTTCAACAGGACTTCCAAAATATATTTTTCCGCCTGCAATGCTGGCTGGCACACCACTTTGTGCATATACAACTGCCCCTTTTCCAATAGTCAAATCCTTGCTCACACCTACTTGCCCCCAAAGAATAACCTCATCTTCAATAATTGCTTTTCCACCAATACCTACCTGAGCGGCAAATAAACAATTCTTGCCAATTATAGCACCATGCCCAACATGAATATGATTATCCAACTTGGTTCCTTGTCCAAGAATGGTATCACCGCTCACCCCTTTATCTATTGTACAACAAGCACCAATTTCTACCCAATCTTCGATGATGACTCGTCCACAACTTTCTAACTTGTCATATTGCACAGCACATTCTTTGCGACGCTTAAAATAAAAAGCATCAGCACCAATCACGCTTCCGGCATGAATAATTACATTGTCGCCAATTATGCAATGATCATAAATCGTAACATTTGGATGAATTAAGCAGTTTTTCCCAATCTGCACATGATTCCCAACAAAAACATTTGGTTGTAAATGTGTTCCTTCGCCAATGGTTGCGCTTGCACTTATCATTTGCATAGCCGGCTCAAACCCCCGAAAATGCTTTACTAACTTAACATAAGCACTAAATGGATCGGCATGAATTAACAGAGTTTTTCCCTTGGGGCATTCAACAGCTTTGTTGATAATGATGATAGTTGCAGCAGAATGAAGGCACTTGTCGTAATACTTTTCAAAATCCACGAAAGAAATATCACCATGGCGCACTTTATGAATCTCGTTCAGACCCGTTGCCAATTGTTCTTCAGCCCCTACAAGCGTTGCGTCGATAAACTTGGCTAACCATCTAACCGGTACTGCTGGATCTAAATTCATCGAAGGAAATTTTTGCAAAAGTAAGAACAACAATTATTCAAGGCAGCTTTCCTGAAAGTTCTTTCTTTAGCAATTTGATTTTTTGTGGAAATTATTCATACCTTAATCTGAAATTGATTGACTCATGAATATACTTGATATCAAAGTGATGCACGGCCCCAATTATTGGTCAGCTAAAAGACACAAGTTAATTGTCATGCTCCTTGACTTGGAAGAGCTGGAAAATAGACCTACAAATACAATTCCAGGCTTTTTAGATAGGCTAAAAAAACTAATGCCTTCTCTATATGAACATCGTTGTTCAGAGGGCGTTCCGGGTGGTTTTTATCATAGGGTTCAAGAAGGCACTTGGATGGGGCATGTAATTGAACACATTGCTTTAGAATTACAAACACTTGCGGGAATGGATACCGGATTTGGAAGAACACGAGAAACCGACAAAAACGGAGTCTATCATGTTGTGTTTTCCTATGTAGAAGCTAAAGCGGGCATTTACACCGCCAAAGCTGCCGTCAAAATGGCTCAAGCTTTGATTGATGGTATGGACATAGATTTGGATCGCGATATTCAAAATCTTCGCGAAATACGTGAAGAAGAACGATTAGGACCAAGCACAGGATCTATTGTAGAAGAAGCTATCAGAAGGAAGATTCCCTATATCCGGCTCAACCGCCATTCTCTGGTGCAATTGGGCTATGGTATTAAGCAAAAACGAATTCAGGCAACTATTGCCAGCACCACCAGCAGTATTGCCGTAGAATTGGCTTGTGATAAAGAAGAAACTAAAAATCTACTTGAAGCTTCTGAAATTCCGGTACCAAGAGGTCGTATTGTTTATGATGAAGAAGACCTGAAAAGTGCCATAGATCGAATAGGCTATCCGGTAGTTACCAAACCAGTGGACGGAAATCACGGTAAGGGTGCAACAACTAATATCAAAACATGGGAAGATGCTGTAGTTGGATTGCAAGCAGCAAAGAAATATTCTCGAGGCGTTATTTGCGAGAAATTTATTGTTGGGCGCGACTTTCGCATACTTGTAATCAACTACAAGTTTGTTGCTGCAGCCTTACGGACTCCTGCCGCAGTAATAGGTGATGGAAAACAAACCATTCAGCAACTGATAGACCAAGTAAATGCTGATCCAAGACGTGGTTATGGACACGAAAAAGTGTTGACAGCTATAAAAATTGATGATTTTACCAAAGATATTTTAGCCAAGAAAAATTATTCGCTTGATACGGTATTGTCGTCAAAAGAAGAGCTATGGCTCAAACCCACAGCCAATTTGAGTACCGGAGGTACGGCAACAGATGTTACAGATTTTGTACACCCCAACAATATATTTTTAGCAGAACGCATAGCGCGAATCATAGGATTAGACATTTGCGGTATAGATATCATGGCTCCCGACCTTACTGTACCCATTAATGAAAATGGAGGTGCAGTTTTAGAAGTGAATGCTGCTCCGGGATTCAGAATGCACCTTGACCCAACAGAAGGATTACCACGTAATGTAGCCGAACCAGTAATAGATATGCTTTATCCACCGGGGACATCTGCTCGCATTCCAATCATTGCCGTATCCGGTACAAATGGAAAAACTACTACTACCCGACTGATTGCACACATTGTAAAACAAATGGGTCACAAAGTAGGATTTACCACAACTGATGGTGTGTATATTCAGAATCAAATGATGATGCGCGGTGATTGTACGGGGCCGGTTTCAGCTGAATTTGTATTAAGAGACCCTACAGTTGATTTTGCTGTGCTGGAATGTGCTCGTGGCGGTATTTTGCGTGCCGGACTTGGATTTCATAATTGTGATGTAGCAGTGGTTACTAACGTGGCTGAAGATCATTTAGGGCTTCAGGGTATTGATACCATAGAGAAGTTAGCTCGCGTAAAAGCCGTAGCTGCACAAACGGTTTTACCGGAAGGCTATGCTGTTTTGAATGCAGATGATGACCATGTATATGCTATGCGAGAAGGATTAACTTGTAAAGTAGCACTATTTTCTTTAGATGAAAATAATCCAAGGATTAAGGAACATTGTGCCAAAGGCGGTTTGGCTGCTGTTTACGAACATGGCTATGTAACAATCATTAAGGGTGGCTGGAAAATTAGAATTGAGAAAGTAACAGACATACCTCTAACTTTTTCAGGGAAAGCCGTTTTCAATATTGCTAATGTATTGGGAGCCTTGTTGGCAGTATATGTTTGTGAATTTAAAACGGAAGATATTCGCCAAGCTTTGCAAACGTTTATTCCTTCACCGGCTATGACTCCGGGAAGGATGAACCTTTTCCACTTCAAGAACTTTACCGTAATGCTGGACTATGCCCACAATACACATGGTATTCAAGCTATCGGAGCATTTGTAAATTCTGTGGAATCACCAATGAAAGTGGGCATTGTTGCCGGAGTCGGCGATAGGCGCGATGAAGATATTATTTCGGTTGGGGAAGAATCAGCCAAAATTTTTGATGAAATTATTATTCGTCAAGATAAAAATTTGCGTGGTCGCACGGAAGATGAAATGATTGACTTGATGACAAAAGGCATTCGAAAAGTATCGCCGAATAAAAAGATTACACTCTTTAGAAAGGAAGCAGAAGCTATTGATTTTGCCTTACAACATGCAATAAAAGATTCGTTTATTGTTATTATCAGCGATGTTGTTCCAGATGCTTTAGAGCAAGTAAAAAGATATAAAGACGTGGAAGATGGTGTAGCCATAGAGCAGTAAATAGTATTTAGATTCAGGAGTTAATGCGGTGTTGCTTTACAATACCGCATTGTTTTTTATATACCCACCAGTACGGATGATAAAATACACCTGTATCGGTATTTTAAACTCATTACACCAAAAGTAGCTTTGCCTTAAAATTTTAAACAAAACTTTTAAAATCAAAAAAGATGAAACTAACTAACGTTTTATTTGTTGCTGCTTTGGGTGGATTTGCCCTTTTTGCTTCTTGTAAAAAAGTAGATGACTTAAAAAATGCCTATACCGGTTCGGGCGACCTTGTAGCAGGACAAGCAACCATTTCCTTTAACACGGATAAAGATTTTAATGGCACAACTTCTATCAATATTAAACCAGGAAGCACTACATCTGCCGTCAAATCATCATCCAACTCGTTGAATGATAATATTGTTTTAACGGCTACTTCGGTTGATATTTCTACCGGTAAAATTTCAACAGCTCAATTGGCAATGTATGTACCTAAAAACTCAACAACCACAAGTGGTAACATCACAGTACCGTTTAAAGGAAGCTCAACCAACTTTGCAGTATTAACCATTTCCAATACAAATGCCGGACAAAGTACACCTGCCTATGGTATGGAAACCGGTAATGTTGTCATAACAAAACTAACTGCTACAGAAATAGAAGGTACTTTTAGTGGATATGCTACAAACGACACTGAAAAAACGTCTATCAATATCAGCAACGGACAATTTGCAGGTAAGTTTAAATAAGAAAAACTATTGAATCCATTTACCCTTAAGTCATCCTTCACAAGAGGGTGGCTTTTTTTCTTGGAACTTTATTTAAGCAAAAAAATTAGCCTTACAAGAATGTAAGGCTCTTTTTCATTTCAGGTTCTTTTTGCACGAATGCAAATGAACCATTTACCCCTATTGAAACGAAAGCTTCGTAATTTTCTTTTTAAGGCTCCGAAGGTACTATAATTCAGTTTTAAAATTGCTGTTTTTACAAATCATTTTTATTAAAGAATATATTGCAAAGTCAATGCCAGTATAGCGTTTAAAAAAAATTTTATTTTTTCTTTGGCATTTGCTTTCCCCGCTCCATCTGGGACTTTTGCATATCTTCAATTCTTTGTTGCCATTTTGATTGTGTTACAGGTTTGTTTTTGTTTTCCTGAATTTGCGCGTGAATTTTCTTTTCGTCAATAATGTATTTCTGAATGATAAATTGCTGTGTAATGCTTATCATATTGGAGAAGAAATAGTAGAAGGTAAGTGCTGCGGCCATTTTATTAAACACACCAATCAACAAAAATGGAAACACATAAGGCATGTATTTCAACATAGGGTTGTTAGGGTCTTGTGCAGTCATGTTTTTGTTGTAAAGAGCTAAAAACAAGCTAGATGCTGTCATCAGTAAAGTAAACAAACTGACATGATCGCCGTAAAAAGGTATATTAAAGGGGAGCTGTGCAATACTATCATAGGTTGATAGGTCATTTGCCCAAAGGAAGGGTTGTTGTCGAAGCTCAATGGACGATGGAAAGAAGTAATACATGGCAAAGAGAATGGGCAACTGAAACAATGTAGGCAAACAGCCACCAAGCGGATTGACACCGGCAGTTCGGAAAAGTTTCATTTGTTCTACACCAAATTTCTGTTGATCATCACTATACTTAGCTCGAAGGGCATCTATCTCTGGCTTTAAGACACGCATTTTAGCAGCCGATAAATAGCTTTTGTAAGTAAAGAATGAAAGTATCAAACGGATAATGAGGGTCATCAACATTATGATAATGCCATAGTTTCCGATAAAACCACTTAACAAATTGAAAATTGGGATGATGAGCCACTTGTTGATATACTTCACAAATGACATGATGCCATAGCCCAATGGAACCATGTTTTCCAAATCCATCTTATAGGATTTGAGGATACTGTAATTATTAGGACCGATATACCAATTCAAATCAACCGTTTGAACATCGCCGGGCTTTGCTGCTATGATTAAGCTTACTTTGTTTTGGGCTACATGCTGAGAGTCAATCTGTGTAGTGCTATTGACATCAGCAGACATGAAGCCATCTTGAGAAATAAGGGTGCTGTTGAAAAAGTGCATTCGGAAGCCTACCCAATTTGTCTTTTTCTCTAACTTTTCTTTTTTGTCGGCAGTAACGGTAAAATAATCATGATCGCCATCCATAAAACGATAGTAAACCTGACTGGCTGTACGTTCGTTTGCAATATCCTTTTCTGTATGAAGTGTTTGCGTTTCCCAATTCAAGGTCATGTTGGTAGCCGGCAACCCCACAGTGCGAATATTGCATTGCATCATGTAGTCGTTTTTCAACAAAGAATAAGTGATGACAACTTTTTTTCCTTCTCCTAAATCAGAAGTAAATGAGAGTGCCTTTCCACCATCTGGGCGTGCTTCTTGAGTCGGTATGAAATACAAATCTTCGGTTGAAACACCTCCCTGATTAATAGGCAACACCATAGACAATTCATTTCCCTTTCCGTTGAAAAGAAGTAAGGGTTTTTGTCCGTATGTTTTGAAATCTTTCAACAAGGCACTAACTGGAAAAGCACCTTTAGTAGAAAATTCAAGGGCTAATTTCTCATTTTCAAGCGTTACGTTTTCTGCTTTTCCATGATAGGCAGAAGGCAATGCATTCCTAAGCGAATCATTTAGTGTGTCCGCAGTTTGTGCCTGAAGAATGGCTGCACTATCAATGGCTGGTTTGGGGTGTGCTTTTGCGTAAGCAATCGAGTCAGCACGTTTTTCAGCTTCATAATTTTTCTGTGCGTTGTTGTTGTACACTACATAAGCGATCAGCAATGCTGCAAGCAGTGAGAAGCCAATTATCTGATTACGATCCATGAAAAAAATAAAAAAAATTGCGTGCAAAGGTATTGTAAAATTGCTGAGTGCGGTCGAGATGCCTTTTTTATTCAGTCTTTCGTATTTTTGCTAACCCCTATTCTTATATTCATTAATCTGGCAAACAGGAACGTATGTTTTCAAAAAACAATCAAAAAGACAATAAAGCAGCCATTTATGCAGACAAAGTAAGCATTATTGCTGCCGGTATGGTTGTAACTGGTGATGTAGAATCAGATGGAGATATAAGAATTGACGGCACTATTAATGGTAATGTATTTTGCCATTCAAAAGTGGTCATTATTTCTACTGGAAAAGTAAATGGCGATATACAAGCACTAAATGTAGATGTACATGGTACGGTGAACGGCAATGTGTCGGTAGGTGAATTGTTATCATTAAAATCAAACTGCCACATCTCGGGAAATCTGACAACTGAAAATTTGCAAATAGAACCCAACGCTTCCTTTAATGGGCATTGTTCAATGGGATCTGGCAAAACAGTTGCTACGGCAAAAGAGAAAAAAACCTTAGTGCTTCAGGAAAGCTAAGACTTAAAAAAATGAAGTTCCTCATCTAAGTTTATCCAAGGGTTTTCCTTTATTAATGCTTCCGTTTTTGCAGCATACTTCTGTTTAAAAGCAAGGTGGGCTTGGGTATTTGGGAATCTCGGTTTGTGTGAACGAGCAGTTGCAATTTCTTGAATTTCGTTCATTAACTTTCGAGAAGCAGGATTGATGCAATTTGCACAAAAATAATCCCACACCATTTGTGTAGCCAGATAGTTGGGATGAACTAAATCTACATCATAAAACCGATAGTCGCGTAGCACATCAATCACCAATTCATAAGCCGGGAAATAATAGACATCAGAAATGGTTTCGCATAGTTGGTGAACTACTTCAAGTAATCGGGCCTTACTCCTGTTGTTTTCAACCACACCATCTCGAATATGCCTCACAGGACTGATGGTGAATAAAAATTTTACATTTGGATTTAAGTTCCTTATGGTGCTAATAGATACGGATAGTTGTTCGGAAATGGATTGAATCGCCAATAGCTTTTTTTCAAACCCTTGACCGGGTGCTCTGTGATTGTTGGCTACGGGGCGTTTTCCTTCTCTCAGGTAATATTGAAATGCAGAACCCAATGTGATAATAATCCAATCTGCTGTTTCAATAAATGAACTAGCAATGTTTTGGGAATGATTGATTTGTGCTAAGGCTTCTTGCCTATCAGTGTGAGAAAATCGTGTATGATGATCCCAACTATTCCAAAGTTCATTGAGATAAAAAAGATCCTTTTCTTCATAAGTATGATTAGTAGCATAACTTTTCAGTGCATTGGCTACACTGAATGGGTTGAATAGAATGCCATTTGGATTTGACAATATTTTAAATTTTTGTTGACGTAATCGTTCAGAAATATGCTCGGTAAAGCAGGATCCTATCAACAATATTTTTTGCTCATGGCAAATAGGACTTTCTAAGGGTTTAATCTGTATAGGAAGTGTAAGTTGCATATTCAATCTTTATTCGTTTTTCTTATCTACAACCCTAAATCGTTGTACAGGTGGATTCATGTAAAATGCCGATTTTCACCCAAAAAAATAATTTTATCGTTTTTTTGTCTTAACAGAATGCCGATATGGCACTATATTTATCCTTGGTTTCAAAATTGATTGTAGCCATTTATTCCGTCAAAAGTAAGGCAAACTTGCGGGTGCTTTTGAGCAGAAAAAGTATATCATTTCCCACAAAAACAATTTGAAAAACACAACTAATGAATCCAAACGAATTTAGAAAATATGCCATCAAGCATCATGGCATCAGCAGCTTAACACTCGACAATTACACATCGTCTGTTCGCACACCGATTGGGCTTACACCTTACATTATTGAAGAACGACCCTTGAATGTAGCACAGATGGATGTTTTTTCGCGCTTAATGATGGATCGAATCATCTTTATGGGAGAGCCGGTAAGCGATCAGGTAGCAAACATTATTACAGCTCAATTGTTGTTTTTGGAAAGTACAGATCGCAATCGTGATGTGCAGATGTATATCAATAGTCCGGGTGGAAGTGTCTATGCCGGATTGGGCATTTATGATACCATGCAAATTATTAACCCCGATGTATCTACTATTTGCACCGGTATTGCTGCTTCTATGGCAGCCGTGTTGATGTGTGCCGGAACAAAAGGAAAACGCACTGCACTGAAGCATAGCCGAGTGATGATACACCAACCATTGGGCGGAGCAGAAGGACAAGCCAGTGATATAGAAATTACTGCTCGAGAAATAGGCAAGTTGAAAAAAGAACTGTATGAAATTATTGCCTATCACAGTGGACAAAAATTCAATAAAGTAGAAAAAGACAGCGACCGCGACTATTGGATGACCGCACACGAAGCCAAAGACTATGGCATGGTGGACGAAGTGCTGGAGCGCAACTCACGAAAAAACATAGATACCAACACTGAAAAGTAAACATAGAAAACCGGCTTATCGCCGGTTTTTTTGGGTTGGTTTAACAACTATCATAAATTGGTTTAAAATTCAAGATTGAGTAATCAATAGGTAGAGTAGTATTTAGAGTTTGAAAATCGAAAACTGTTTTAAAAATAATTTTTGCAGAATGATATCTAAATAAAAAAACGGGCATATTCACTTTACTATCCATTCTCAACGTCAATATTTACAAAGCTTACAGGACAATTCATGGTCATTTACATCACACACCACATTGGTGTAAAATGTGAAACGAAATCCCATAAAAGGATATATCGATCAGTAACTTTTTTGCCTTTTTAAAAAATATTGCACCAAAAAATAGAATGATTCATTTGCCTTTTCAATCTATGCAATATCTTTAACCCATTCCGGAATCAACCATTCGGTAACAAACAATTCTTTAATTAAGATGCTGATAAAACGAATTGTTCTTGCTGCAGCAGCCTGCTTGCTTATTCTAATGTTTTTTAGAACTGACTTTTATGCTGCTTGGTATCAACAAAAAATTACAGAAAGCAGAGATCGTTATGAAGATGAGGCTGAACATACGGATGTAGAATATCGACGACAATACCGCTATGCCAACCAATATGCGGTTGCTAAAGAAATTGTCAAGAAGGTGAATGAAGCTCATGATACAAATGCTATCGTGCTTTTGCCACCCAATAGCTTTGTGCAAGAAAATAGTCCGCAAGTCATACAATATATGCGGATGCCTGAACCAGTTGTCTTTTACTATTATACCGGATTGAAAGCAGTTTGGACCAACAGTCCGGAAGTGAATAAGGCAAATTGGGCATTAATTATTAACAATAACAATGTGCAAATTGTTCAGATTACGCCACAGCAGCGCACTGAACTTCTTGAAATGTATAAAAAATACAAGCCAGAATTATGATTACTGTTGGTTTCGTTTTACTAATTCTTTGCCACTTTATTTGTGGTTTGGGATTGTTACAATTGTTTGGAATCAGGCTTAGCATGGGTTCTATGCTGGGTCTATCTTTAATTTTGGGCGTTGCCTTAGCCTCTTTCGTACCCTTTGCGTTGGAGTTATTTCACCTAAAAATTACAGTAGCTTCTGTTCAATGGGGATTAGTCATTTTGACTGTTTTGTGCTGTATTCCTATTGCAATTCGATTTAAACAACCGGACTTTAAAAACCTAAGTTGGCCACTGCATTTATATGATTATCCCTATCTTTTTATTTATGGCGTGCTTCTATCTGTAAGCATTTGGCATTGTTATTATTATCCGGTGTTGCCACGCGATATGCTTTCGGGACCGGAAGTAATGGCTGAATATGCACTGAAGGAAGGCACCATGATTAATTCGATTTTCAAAATTGATCTTCAAACAACCAATAATCAATTAAAGCCGCCATACATTACCAGTCTTCAAATCATTTACAAGTTGTTTGCAAATCCCTTCGGACAACTATGGTTGAGTGTTACGGTTGTTGGTTTTGTAATTTGGCTGTATAGCTTATTGCGTAAAACGTTGCATCCATTAATCGGAGGATTTGTTCTATTGTTTTTTTTAGTTATTCCCGAAATGTATGCATATACCTACATGATTTTGTTCGATTATAGTAATGCTGTTTTCTTTTTTGCAGGATTTTATTTTTTAGCTCGCTTCATCCGTTCAAAGAACAAAAATGAATTTTGGTTTTCCTCTTTTGCATTTGGGTTAGCAACTTACATCCGTACAGAAACGCTTATCTTGATAGTGATGACTCTTCCTCTTTTATTTTTTTACTTATGGCGTGATAAAGCTTCTGCAAAACAATGGATTATTTATACCATTGGCTTTTCCTTGTTTACGGTAGCGTTTTATTTTTTGGTCATGAATGTTTTTATAAAAGGGTATATTCCCAGCACTTTTGATGTTGCATCTCAGGTGAACAAACACTTGACTAATTTGTCGCCATTATTTGACCGCCTGAATGATATGTCCTCCAAATTAATTTTCAGCGATTGGGGGACCGGATTATATGGTTACTTCATTCGCTTGTTCATTTTTGTCTTGGCTGTTGATGCTATCTTTTTCCGTTCATTTAGCAAAGAGGCGGTTGTTGCACTTTACGGAGTGGCAATTGTATATATTGGATTAGGAATTATTGGCTGGCTATTGCCTTTGGCTGATTTGTCGAATACCACAAAACGCGGACTGTTTAAGATATTTCCGTTAATGCTTTTTTATCTTGCCAATAGTGCGTCTCTGATAAAACTATCATCACTTATCAACAATTGGGAATACAGCAAATCATCGGAAACTCAAGCCGCATCAGTATTACCTGCAACGGGAAAAACTAAAAGCAATAAAAAGTAAATCATTATTCTCTGTCAAACTTGAGCCTCATGCCTCGAACGGAGTCATTTACTGTTCCTTGTTTAAAAGCAATTTGACCATTGACAAATGTGTATTGAATGCTTGCCGGAAAGCTATACCCCTCAAAGGGTGACCAACCACATTTGTAGAGGATATTGCTTTTAGAAACAGTAGTTTTTTGTTGAAGATTTACCAATACTAAATCAGCAAAATATCCTTCTCTAATAAATCCTCGATCGGCAATTTGAAAACAAGTTGCCGGCGCATGACTCATTTTTTCAACTACCTTTTCAATTGATATTTCCCCTTGTTGTGCATAATTTAACATGAGCAATAATGAATGTTGTACTAAGGGTACGCCGGCAGGAGCTTGTTGATAAGCTTGTTGTTTTTCTTCCCAAGTATGCGGTGCATGATCGGTAGCAATTATATCCAAACGGTCGTCAAGTAAGGCTTCCCAAAGTGCTGTTTTATTTTCCGGAGCTTTGATAGCAGGGTTGCACTTTATTTGATTTCCAAAACGAGCATAATCATCTGCCGTAAAATGAAGATGGTGAACGCAAACTTCAGATGTTATTCGTTTTTCAGACAAGGGAAGCATATTGCTAAACAATTGTAACTCCTTTGCGGTGGAGATATGCAAAATGTGTAGCCTTGTGTTATGTTTCATGGCAAGCTGAATAGCTGAAAACGAACTTTCAAAACAACCTTCCACATTTCGAATGAGTGGATGAAAGGAGGCATCGTTAGCATTAGGATATTGTGCTTTGTTTTGTGCAATGATTCGCTCGTCCTCGCAATGAGTAGCAATCAACACCTCTGCCTCTGAAAATATTTTACTCAAGGTAAGATAGTTGTCCACCAGCATGTTTCCGGTGCTTGACCCCATAAAAATCTTAATACCGCATATATCCTTTTTCTTTTCGTTGGTACGCAAAACTTCATCCGAATTGTCGTTAGATGTACCCATAAAAAAGGAATAGTTTGCCACAGAAGTCTTAGCAGCAATGGCATATTTATCCTCAAGCAATGCTTGAGTTAACGCAGGCGGATTGGTGTTAGGCATTTCCATAAATGTTGTCGTACCACCTGCAACTGCTGCACGCGCTTCTGATCCAATGGTTGCTTTATAGGTCAACCCTGGTTCCCGAAAATGAACTTGATCATCTATAACTCCGGGCAAAAGGTGTAGCCCTGTTGCATTGATTTCATGCCAACCGGGCAAAGCCGCAATCCGAGGGGCAATCTTATCTATCCTACCGTTGCGCAACAATACATCGCTCTGAAATTGTTTGCCTTCATTTACAATTGTTGCATCTTTTATCAGAATCAACTCCATAACTAAAAATGAAAAACTATTTTTACAGCACACAATGTAACGCATCTGTCTTAAACACTTATTCATGCTTCACAAAGCTTTTCTACCCACAATATTATTGGCAGCTTTTGCAGCTAAAGCACAAACCACCTATCTTCCACTCAACACCAATGAATACCAATTATTGGATCGCTTAGAAACACGCTCAGGCAAGCTGACTAACGATTTTTTTACAACTATAAAGCCCATACCCAGAAAAGGTGCAGTAGAATTTTTATTAGAGGAGCGTAAAAATGCACGAGATTTAAAGTTGACCAAAGTAGACCGATACAATATTGACCATGCTATTTCCGTAAGCGGTGAATGGACACCCAATGAAGATGGAGCCATCAATTCCAAACT
This sequence comes from Bacteroidota bacterium, assembly GCA_018267875.1. Taxonomy (GTDB): domain Bacteria; phylum Bacteroidota; class Bacteroidia; order Chitinophagales; family Chitinophagaceae; genus JAFIGV01. The sequence continues at coordinate 21,100 of JAFDXP010000010.1, forward strand.
GCCGTGGTTTAAAACTTTCTATACCAAACAACCTGATTTCCTACACGTTAAAACAAAAGATTTTTTTTTAGCGGTTAATCCTGTGATTTCTGGTGAGTTGATTAGTGAAAATGCAAATGGCAAAACTTACAATGAATATTGGACTTCTCGGGGCTTAGAATTACGCGGATGGATTTCTAAGAAAATTGGGTTTTACACTTATCTAACCGATAATCAAGAGCGTGTACCCAGCTTTGTGGATAGCTACATTACGCGTCATCAAGCGGTTCCCGGAGCTGATTATTACACCAAGCCAAGCAACCATTACGACTATTTTTTAGCCAAAGGTTATATTGATTTTGCAGTTATTAAAAACCATATAAACGTAACCCTTGGTCGAGATAAATTTTTTTGGGGAGATGGTATGCGAAGTTTGTTTTTAAGCGACATTTCTTCGCCTATTACCTTCTTGCGACTAAACACTAAAATTTGGAAATTAAACTACCAAAATTTGTATGTTGAGTTAACACCTCAATTTACTCGCGGCGGCGCAGATGATCGTCTGCCACACAAATATGCCACTATGCACACCCTAAGTGTGAATGCCACTAAATGGCTCAACATCGGTTTGTATGAAGCTGTAACCTTTAGTCGGCGGGATCGGTATGAATTCAGCTACATGATTCCTTTAATATTTTTTAGAGCAATAGAGCGGAGTAACGGAAGTCCGGACAAAGTGAACGTAGGTATCAACTTTAAAGCTATTGCAGCAAAGCATCTTCAATTTTATGGACAATTTTTACTCAATGAATTTACCTCAAAAGAGTTTTTTAGCCACAATGGTTATTGGGCTAATAAATGGGGCTTACAGTTGGGCGGAAAATATTTTGATGCCTTTGGAGTTAAGAACCTCGATATTCAAGCAGAGTTAAATATGGTGCGTCCATACACTTATTCACACTATGATTCCACTGACAATTTCACCAACTACAACCAGTATTTAGCACATCCGCTCGGTGCCGGATTTCGTGAGTTCATTGGTTTAATTCGTTATCAACCTACCAACAATCTTTTCATTACAGCTAAAGGAATGTATTATCAGCAAGGGGTGGACACCGGAATGGCAAACTACGGCAGCGATCCATTTAAGAATTATAATACTCGCACTTCAGACTATGGTGTTCGCATGATAAATGGTGTACCTACTACTTGCTTTTTAGCTGAGCTAAATGGTAGTTATCGTTTAAGGGATAATCTCTACTTAGATTTAGGTATTACCCATCGCCGTTTTAAGTATGACTCCGGCATTTTACCGGATAATACTTCAACTTATTTTACCGGAGGTTTCCGATTAAACATAGCTAAGCGCGATTACAATTTTTATTAACCCAAAAGATCTGGAAGCGTTTCTGCATACACAACCTTTTTATGTTCCGTAAGCTTTGCTAAACGCGGTTTTCCAAAGATTAGTTCCTTTATTTGAAATGGCGGATAGACCTTGCATTGCCATGGGTGCGTATCGTCATACAGCACAAATACAACCCAAGCATTCGGGTTATCTAATATTTTATCTCTACGCTTTTTACCACATTGAAAAGTCCATGATAATCCAAAACGATGTGCCATTGTTTGGCGTTGCGTTTTTACTGCAATTCCATTTCCATTAAAATACAAATCGTCATCCCAAGATTTTTCTTTGCCCCAATAAATTGAGTAGTCAGGGCCTTGCACCTTGCCCATTGGTTCAAGGATTATTTTTACCGCCTCCTCACCTAATTTACTAATAAAATGATCGTCTTGAATCTTGGATAAAGCAAGTTGATTAGCATCACTATAATTCGTCGTGCCGCAAACTTGTTTAGCAAATTGTGCTGCTCGCGAAACGGACTCTCTGGGAACATCAACCTTAATAATAGAACGGAAGGGGCGCATGAGAGTTGTAAGTTAAGTAAAATGTCAAATTATTTCAACTGTACTTATTTTGGTTTCATCAAACCGACAACCTAATTAACTTAGCCGTTTATGATGCGGCATATCCTTCTTCTTTTTTCATTAGTTTTCTGTTGGTTTTTGGGGTTTGCTCAAGTAGAATATTTTACGTTACAAGGATATTTGGGTGTTGAAGGAGGGGAGTCTTATAACTACAAGTTAGTGGTCAAAGATTCTTTCGGCATATTATCCGGTTTCGGATACACATATCTCTATGAAGGAAAAGAAGTGAAGGCTACCATAAAAGGATGGGTGGATAAACAAAAAGGCATATTCAATTTTCAGGAAACAAACATTGTGCATAATCGTGGATTTGAAAGCAATACCACAATCTGTCTGATACATGCTTCGCTTCATTTAAAAAAAGAAACCAATGGTGGTGAAGTTTTCAGTGGTTCTATAACCAGTGCTGATGCCGGAAATGTTTATTGTGGTCAGGGGACCATTACATTTCCCTATTCTCCACAACTCAAACAATTGATGAAAGTAGCGATCAGCCCTCCCGTTTTTCCTGTTGCTGCAAAGGTTGCCAATATTAAACCCTTACGTGTTATTTACGATACCCTTCGAACGAAACGTATGAGTGCTTCTGATTCTTTAGAAAAAAAAGTTGCTGAAATAACATTTGGGCAAGACATAACCTACGACTGGCATACAGACTCTATCGTTCTAAAAATATGGGATGGTGGTAAGATAGATGGTGATATGGTTTCCATTCGAATGAATGATGCAATCATGATCCATAAATTGACCTTATCAAAAGATACTGTTACGAAGCGAATAAAATTTTTAGATAACAGTTGTTCGCTAACTATTATTGCTTTAAACGAAGGTAGCGAACCACCTAACACTGCTAACCTAATTTTGTTAGATGGCAATCGTTTACATGAAATAATTGCCTTTAACGAAGTAGGAAAACATGCCACAATTCACCTTAGAAAAGTAGGAAAACCATAGCTCTAATTTCCCCCGTTTAACAACAAGCTATGCTTATCAATTCCTAAGGGGCTTTCCGGTTTGTAAAATGCTTTGAAGTCGCTCTAACGTTTTGCGCTCTCCACAAAGACTTAAAAAGGTTTCTCGTTCTAAATCCAACAAATATCGTTCAGAAACCAAAGTTGCTTGTGACAGATCTCCTCCACACATCACATGTGCTAATTTTTGTGCAATAAATTTATCATAGTCGGAAATATAATTTCCGCGCCACATACCGTGAATACCGGATAAAATAGGACCCAATCCTCCACGTCCTTGTACTTTAATGTCTGTTCGTTCTTGTCCTTGTGTATAGCCACGTTCACGCATTTGTAACACTATATTTTTAGCATCACCAATTCTTCTATCGGGGTTCATGCTAATATGGTCAATACCGGGGCGAAGTACAAAATTCTCAAATGCTTCATGTGCCGAGGTAGATACTTTAGCCGTACCAACATTGATGAAGAGTTGCTGAAGATAATTGAGCTCAATGTCTTCTTTTATGTTTCGATCAGAAGCACGTACAGCCATTTCTTTGGTGCCACCACCGCCCGGAATTAACCCTACGCCTACTTCTACCAAACCAATATAACTTTCTGCTGCTGCTTGCACAGAATCTGCATGAAGGCACATTTCGCATCCACCACCAAGAGTTAATCCATGTGGTGCCACTACAACCGGCACGCTACTGTATCTCATTCGCATTGTAGTGTTTTGAAACTGACGAATGGCCATATCCAACTCATCATATTCCTGTTCGGCGGCAAACATAAATATCAAACCTACATTGGCTCCCGCACTAAAGTTGGCTCCCGCATTTGCTAACACCAATCCTTGATAATTTTCTTCTGCTAAAGCAATTGCCTTATTCACTCCTTCCAACACTTCGCCGCCAATGCTGTTCATCTTTGTATTCCATCTTAACGCCAACACTTCATCACCAATATCATACACATGGCAAGCTGCATTTTTCCAAACAATTTGTTCACTACGATGTTCTAAGATAATCAGGTTTGAGGCACTTGATACCGTTTGGTAGCTTCCGGTTTTTTGATCATAATATTTCTTAGTTCCGTTTTCAATTTTGTAAAAGGTTTTAAAACCTTTTTGCAGCATTTCGTTGACCCAAGAAGCCGGTTGTTTATCAGCAGCCTTCATTTGTTCTGTCGTTTCTGAAACCCCGAGAGCATCCCAGCTTTCAAATGGACCAATTTCCCAACCAAATCCGGCTTTTATAGCATCATCTATCTTAAATAATTCGTCTGCAATTTCAGGAATGCGATGCGAAACATAAGAAAAGAGAAGCTGATGGAATATGCGATAAAACTCACCTGCTTGATCTTGTCCACCATACAAAACCTTTAATCTCTCTGCCAAGTCATCCACTTGTTTTGCAGCTTCCAAAGTGGCAAAACGCGGCTTTTGTTTAGGTTGATATTCCATCGTTTCCAGATTCAGTGTATAGATTTCACTGCTTGGCTTAGATTGGACATTTCCTTGTTCAGTATCAGCTTTTGATGAAGGTAAAACTTTCATTTTTTTGTAAAAGCCTTGCCCCGTTTTATCGCCTAACCAGTTATTGGCAACCATTGTTTCCAAAAAAGGCGGAAGCTTAAAAATATCTTTTGCTTCATCGTTGGGTGCGTTCAGCGGTAATGCTTTAGAAACATGCACTAAAGTATCTAACCCTACAACATCGCCCGTGCGAAAAGTTGCTGATTTGGGTCGTCCAAAAACAGTACCCGTCAAAGCATCTACTTCATCTACATTCAAACCTAATTGTTGCATAGCCGAAAAGGTTGCCATAAAACCAAAAACACCAACCCTATTGGCTATAAATGCAGGAGTGTCTTTACACAGTACTGTAGTTTTTCCTAAAAAACGATCACCAAAATCCAGCAAGAAATCAATAACCTCCTGTTTGGTATGTGGCGAGGGAATAATTTCAAGAAGTCGTAAATAGCGAGGTGGATTGAAAAAATGGGTACCACAAAAATGTTGTTGAAAATCTTCGCTACGCCCTTCGGTCATCAAGTGGATTGGAATGCCGGAAGTGTTAGATGTAATTAGCGTTCCGGGCTTGCGATATTGTTCAATTTCTGTAAAAACTTTTTGTTTGATATCTAAGCGTTCAACCACTACTTCTATAATCCAATCGCATTCAGCTATTCGGACTAAATCATCATCCAGATTGCCGATTGTGATATGCTTATTTATGTTTTTTGTAAACACAGCAGACGGCTTTGCTTTTAGTGTTGCCAGTAAAGCATCTTGAACAATTTTATTTTTATTGAACACCTTTCCTTCTTCTTGTTTAGCAGCAATATCAAGAAGCAACACCGAAACACCGATGCCTGCAAAATGGCAAGCAATGCGAGAACCCATTACACCCGATCCAATGACGGCTACTTTCCGTATGTGTCTGTTCATTTTATCCAAAATTTTGACTTACTAAATGTACCAAAATTTAAGCAAAGCGGGAACGGAATACAATCTCTAATCGATCTTTAATAAGCATGAGAAGTTTCCAAAAGAAACAACTATAAATTGCAGAACTTTGATTTTTTTACATTATGCCGCTTTATCAAGAATGGAAACCGGATGAAGAAAGCCTTGCTGCTATTTGGGAAATAGACGAGGATGAAGATTTTTTTGTTCAGCATACACAAATTGAAACAAAAATTGTTCATTCTAAACGCCGCTTAGAACATTTGGCCGGTCGTTTTTTACTTAAATATTTAAAAAACGACTTTCCATTATTTCATATTGTCGCAGATGAACATTTTAAGCCACGCATACCAGAAAACGCTTGTTATTTTTCCATATCCCACTCTTATCCTTACATTGCGGCTACTATAAGTACAAAAAATGAATGCGGCATAGATATACAGACATGGAATAATCGTATTCAAATTTTACAAAAAAAATTTCTTAATCAAAAAGAGCAACAGTTATTTGAAAACGACATTAGATTACTAACACTTGCATGGTGTGCTAAAGAAGCTGCCTATAAATGGTTGGGACGAAGAGGGATTGATTTTATTGATCAACTACCGATATCTTCTCTTAAACAAATTGAAAATTCATCAGAGTATCGTCTAATAATAAATACTCTTAACAGTAATCCTATCTTGCTCGAAGGACATATTCATCAATCCTTTGCCTCTTGTATATGCTTGCCTACTCAAAGTAATGTTGATTTATTATAATGTTGTTATTTTTTTGCAAAAACTGTTTATTTTTTTGCTTTCTTAGAAAATACATTATGTTTGCAAAAAAATAATCCATGTCTAATCTTCGATTTCCTGCACTTCAGGAATTAGCTTCCGAGGAAAGAAAAGTGAATCATTATAATGGCAAAAGAGTAACTACCATGCTCAACAGCCATGTGTTCACCGGGCGCACAATTCGTGAATATCTTAGCGATGAGGCCTATAAAAGTTTGATGGCATCCATCAAGGCCGGCGTAAAGATTGATAGAAAAATGGCTGATCAGATAGCAGCCGGCATGAAAGCTTGGGCAGAAGAAAATGGTGCTACGCACTTTTCACATTGGTTTCAACCCCTTACCGGAGGCACAGCAGAAAAGCATGACTCATTCTTTACCATCAAAAGTGATGGCACAGCAATTGAACTTTTTGATGGCGATGCACTTATTCAACAAGAGCCGGATGCTTCTTCATTTCCAAATGGAGGCATACGCGCCACTTTTGAAGCTCGGGGTTATACCGCTTGGGATCCCTCTTCGCCGGCCTTTATTATGGAAAGTGGATTTGGCAAAACACTTTGCATACCAACCATTTTTATAGCCTATAACGGAGAGTCGCTTGATTATAAAGCACCCTTAATAAAATCCGTTGCCGCACTTGACAAAGCAGCTGTTGAAGTGTGTAGATATTTTGACAAGAATGTCAATAAAGTAACCATCACTTTGGGCTGGGAACAAGAATATTTTGTGGTGGATGAAAGTCTTGCTAATGCACGACCCGACTTGCTGATGTGTGGTCGCACCTTACTTGGACACTCACCTGCAAAAGGCCAACAATTAGAAGACCACTATTTCGGTTCGATTCCCGAACGCGTTTTCGCCTTTATGCAAGATTTTGAACAAGAATCATATAAATTAGGTATTCCGCTTCGAACTCGACATAACGAAGTAGCACCCGGGCAATTTGAATGTGCACCTATTTTTGAGGAAGTAAACATAGCTGTCGATCATAACTCTTTGTTGATGGACATCATGTCTAAAGTAGCAAAGCGACACAAACTAAAAGTTCTTTTTCACGAAAAGCCTTTTAAAGGTGTAAACGGAAGTGGAAAACACAACAACTGGAGCTTGGCTACAGACACCGGAGTGAACTTGTTGGCACCCGGCAAAACACCGCGTACCAACCTAATGTTTCTTACCTTCTTTGTGAACACCATCAAGGCTGTGCATGATTATGCAGACCTTTTGCGCGCAGCCATTGCATCGGCAGGAAACGACCATCGTCTGGGAGCAAACGAAGCACCCCCGGCTATAATTTCTGTTTTTGCAGGTACTTACCTTTCAAGTGTACTTGATGAAATTGAATCTCGTGTTAAAGATAAATTCAGTGAGCAAGATGAAGTGATTTTAAAGTTAGATATCCACAAGCAAATACCTGAATTGTTGATGGACAATACTGACCGTAATAGAACTTCACCTTTTGCTTTCACAGGTAATAAATTTGAATTTCGGGCAGTGGGTTCCGCAGCAAACTGTGGTTCTTCAATGACTGTACTCAACACCATTGTTGCCCAAACACTGAAGGAATTTACCAAAGAAGTAGATGCTCTGATTGCCAAAGGCGAGAAAAAAGAAATTGCCATTATGCAAGTTTTGCGCAGCTATATAGCTCAATCGAAAAAGATTCGTTTTGAAGGTGATAATTATAGCGATGAATGGGCACAAGAAGCTGAAAAGCGTGGGCTGAGTAATTTTAAAACTACTCCTGAAGCTTTGAATGCCTTAATAACAGATTCAGCAAAAGAGCTTTTCATCAACAATGGCATTTTTAGTGCTCGTGAATTAGAAGCACGCCACGAAATCATGTTGGAAGAGTACATCAAAAAGGTACAAATAGAAGCGAGAATATTAGGCTATATCTGCACCAACCATATTTTGCCAGCAGCTATCAACTATCAAAATGTACTGATTGAAAACGTGCGTGGATTAAAAGAGCTTTCATTGGGTGAAGATTCTTTCAGAGCTCAACTCAATCTTCTAAAAATTGTTAGTAACCATATTCAAGAAATAAACGACAATGTGGAAGCCATGATAGAAGCCCGCAAAGTTGCCAACAACAATAATAACACACATGAACGTGCAGAAATGTATTGCCATAAGGTTAAAGTTTACTTCGACAAGATTCGTTATCATGCCGATAAATTAGAATTAATCATTGATGACAAGTTATATCCACTGCCGAAATACAGAGAATTACTATTTTTAAGATAATGGTTTCTCACCCAAAAAAAGTCGCTCTTTTGGAGCGGCTTTTTTTTAATCCCTTTCCATGTAAAACCTTTTTTACTTTCGTCTTTTCAAAAACAGGTTCATGAACAAAGTATTTGCCAACGCTGAAGAAGCTATAAAAGACATTCAATCAGGCGCAGTGTTGATGCTGGGCGGCTTCGGGCTATGTGGTATTCCGGAAAACTGCATTGCAGCCTTAGTGAAAAAAGGAACTACTAACCTTACTTGTATTTCTAACAATGCCGGTGTAGATGATTTTGGAATCGGGCTGCTATTGCAAAAAAAGCAAGTAAAGAAAATGATTGCCTCTTATGTGGGTGAAAATGCAGAATTTGAACGGCAACTGCTACACGGCGAAATGGAAGTGCAGCTTATTCCACAAGGCACATTGGCTACACGCTGTTTAATTACCGGTTATGGAATTCCTTTTGTTCCAGTATTGGCAGGCGTGGGTACAGAAGTGGCAGAAGGTAAAGAAACCGTTATGCGTAATGGTCGTAAATACTTAATAGAAGATGCTTTCGATTCAGACTTTGCTTTAGTAAAAGCATGGAAAGGCGACACGATGGGAAATCTGATTTTCAAGGACACCGCACGCAACTTTAACCCGATGATGGCCATGTCCGGAAAAATAACAATTGCCGAAGTAGAAGAATTAGTGCAGCCAGGCGAGTTAGACCCCAATTTTGTACATGTACCAGGCATTTATGTACATCGAATTTTTAAAGGTACCAATTATGAAAAGCGGATAGAACAACGTACTGTAAGAAAACCTGAATAAAAAAGCTTTGTATTGCCTTGGAACCCTTTAGTAGCAATACTTCACACAGTTTCAAGTAAATTTATTTTAACAGAATATCAGCATTTTTCAAGTTGTAAATTCAATCAACAAACCTTATCTGAATTTGTTTAAACTCACTTTCTACATTTTTTTATGGCTCTAAATAAAGAACAAATCGCACAAAGAATTGCCCTCGAACTAAAAGATGGCTTTTATGTTAACTTAGGTATCGGTATTCCTACTTTGGTAGCAAACTATATTCCGCAGGGCGTAAACGTCGTGTTACAAAGCGAAAACGGATTATTGGGGATGGGTCCATTTCCATTGGCAGGAGAAGAAAGCGCAGACCTTATAAATGCCGGAAAACAAACGGTAACTACTCTTCCGGGTTCAGCCATTTTTGATAGTGCCATGAGCTTTGGCATGATTCGAGCAGGCAAAGTTGATCTCACAGTACTTGGCGCAATGGAAGTAGCTGACAATGGTGATATTGCTAACTGGAAAATCCCCGGCAAGATGGTCAAAGGTATGGGTGGTGCTATGGATTTAGTAGCTGCTGCCAAAAACATTATTGTTGCTATGCAGCATACTGACAAAGCTGGAAATTCAAAACTATTGCCACAATGTAGTTTACCTATAACCGGCTTACAATGCGTGAAAAAAGTAGTGTCTGATTTAGGTGTTTTTGATATCACTGATCAAGGCTTTGTTTGCATAGAATATGCGCCCGGTGTAACTATTGAAGAAATAAAAGCTAAAACTGCCGGGCGACTCACTATTGCTGACTCCATACACGAAATGAAATTTGGCGAATAAAACTGCTGAAGAGTTGTGCTATAAAACGATCATGCTACGAACATTTCTTCTACTTCTTTGCTTTTTAGCTCCTGCATGGGTTCAAGCACAGATGCTATCTGAAAAAGACATTGTAGAAAGCTTAGTGAGAAGCCTGCAAACCAAAGATGCAACCCTTTATTCTGATTTGTTCCCACAAACGGATAGTTTAATTAACTGGACACTACATTCCACCAACAAACAATCAGATTTATATAAGCAGATGCTGTATTTGCAAAACAACTATGCTGCTAAGCAAGATTTTGACTCCGCTGTTCATAAAAAAGCAACCGATGAATTTTTAGAATTTGTACGAAAAGGAAACGCTGAAGAAATCCACTGGGATCGTATTGTCTTTGTTCGATATGAACTAGAAAAAATAAGACAGGGTCGCGATTTTCTTAGCCAACAAATATCTTCCCTTCGCTTTTTGGGCTATGTTTTTGTAAAAGATATGCTCAATCGAAAAACCTATGGATTTACCATTTTTGACATCATGCAGGTGAATGGCTTTTGGTATGGCGGGGAGCTCTCCAACATCTTCGAGTCTTCTAACAAAGAAGAATTTGAAAACGCCAGATCGGCTGAAAAAAAACGAGCACATGACGAAGCATTAGGTATAGTGGATAGCAATGCTAACGCCCCAAAAAAATACTCCTTCGATGATAATGATGCTCGGAGACCTAAGCTCAAAGAAATTATTGAACGTAAATTCTATAAAGGCAAGTTTGATAACGAAATACCCGTGCAGCTTTATGTTCGATACATTAAAGGCGGATGCCCTGAAATTGCTTGTGCCTGGGATGCTCTTTTTAAATTTGGCGACCAAGATGATTATGTACGTATGGAAGTTTCACGTAACAGTGAAGGAAAATGGCAATTTTCTGAAGAGTTAGGCGGGATGGAACTCAAGCTTGATGATAAAATTTACACCGGTGCTTATGCATCTAACAGTGACAAAACTGAATATGATGTAAAGCTTACCGAAACCGAAATTTCCATCAAAAAAATTCAAGCCTTAGATGAACAGTTAGATAAAGGCATGCCGGATGAATAATTAATGTACCCACTTCATCATCAACCATCTTTTTATTGTTTTCCAGAAAGGAGACATGGCTCAGGAAAGCACAAGTAACGTTGTGTATATGGATGATTTTAGGGGAAAAATTGATCTTGAGTATGAAAACAAATAAAAAGGAGTTATAAACGTAAGTATTAGGCTTGAGTGAAATGCTATATGAATGTAGTTCGGTAATTTTTAAGACCACAACAAATAGAAAACCCTAAACAAATTGAGAATAATTAAGCCCTAACTCCGCTAAATTAGGTAGTCTATTTTTAGTTTTTTGAACAGGTCTGCATTTTTGGTTGTGATTTCAGATAGTTTCCATTGGCTGTTGATGTTAAGTTTATAGAAAGATTTGCTGAGTTCAAAGCTCGCATAAATCTTTGGAAAAATAGTTTTCCATAAGCGCCATTTCATCCTTTACCAAAGAGGAAAACAAAAGAAACAATCCATAGTTTTTAATATCAATAGGGTTGCTTTCTGCCTTTTTACAAAGATTGCCTTTGTCGGAAGGTACAAAACCATCCTATTCGGTAATCTTACCAATCAACACGCTTATAATCTTATCTATACGTTTTTTTTCGCATTATACTAATACCCCACGATATACTTATAGTAGCTGCCATTTATGAGTTTAATTTCAATTTTCGGCTCTTTGAAATTTAGGATCTATTTTGGTAAAGTCATAAACAACTTAGTTAGCTCCATAAAGCCATTTTCCATACAAGTAAAATATAATTATATATTTTTAAAACCTCAATAAAATGGGTAAAAATGCAGATTTAGGGTTTATTCAAATGCTCAATTAATTTATTGATAATGATGACAATAAAAAGAAACACCACATTGACCCGAAAACACACAAACGAAAATATAATAATATACCAAAAGGCTTTGAGCTTAATCTGTAATCTTATCAAATGTTTGAAGGAATAGATTTATAGGCTATTGAAAGAATGAGCTATTCAACAGTTTTATCATTGATGAGTGAGGTAGGATTGGAAGGCATCAAAAAATTTCCATCAGCCAAAGATTTTTGCTCTTGGCTAAGGCTTGCTCCCAACAACAAATTAAGTGATGGAAAAGTGCTCTCCAGTAAAGTGTCTAAAGGAAGCAACCGACTCAAAATAACACTACGCAATACTGCCAATGCTATTGGAAACCTGAAAGACTCAACTCCTTTAAGAGCTTTTTTCAAAAAATAAATTTTAGAAAAGGCAGAGTATCTGCCGTTAGTGCCACTGCCCGCAAATTGGCAGTATTCAATTTGCATAACTTGTCCAGTTTCTACGGGTTGGTAGTCAAAGGTATCCCATACTTCAACCCTGAAAGATACCTGTTTTTAGACCAAAAAGGTAAATTAGGAATCGTCAAAAGAATACAAAAACAAATTACTAAATTTGGTTTAACTAATGATGATATTAATTTCGCAACTACATGATTATGATTTGAATAGATTTATGTTAGTCAGAAGCGTTTAACGACCGAGCTAAAAATAAACTGAAACAGAAATGACTGAAAAGCAAAAAAATGTAACTTCTAAAAGGATTGAGAAATACATCGATATTTTAGAACAAAACGGCGACCCAAACGAAGCTTATAAGTATTTAGCCATAAATACGTTTCAGCAAAATTGGAATTTAGAAGCAGACGATTTTTATCAAATGTTTCGGACTTCTTTCAGTAAAGTTTCAAATCTACTCTACCAAAATTCTTGGGGATTTATCGACTCATCAGCTCGAAATTTCCCCGAAGAAGTAAAAGAAATGTTTCGCAATCTATATGATGAATCGGTAGAAATTACACAAAGGATAAAAACCTTTCACGCCGAATCTGAACAATTATTGCCAAAAGTCAGACAGGCATTAAGCCGAACCAACATCAACGCTCAACAAGATGAACGGACCATTTCCGTTTATCTTGCTTTTCGTTTTCCGGAAAAATATATGTTGTACAAAGCAGATTATTACAAAAACTTCTGTGAACAACTGAACATCAAATCTAAAAAATCGGGTGAACGTTTTTTGCATTTACAGGAATTATCCGAACAAATCATTAAGGAAAATTTGTTGGATGATGAATTCATTTACACCTATCGAAAATTCTATCAAAAACCAGATTGGAACGATAAGTATTTAATGATTCAGAATATTTTGTATGTCGTTTTTAGAGATTTTAAAAAAACTGATTTAGTCAATCTATTGAAGGATTTTAATATAAAAGATTTGGAAGAATACTATGAGTTTTTAGATAAAATCATAGAAAAGTTCGATTTGCAACAAAATGACCAAAGATTGGTCTTCAATTTTAGAGATAAAATATTTATTGTATTCACGATAGGTCAAAGATATATTTGGCGTGTAGGTAATTCAAAAAGTAATGAACTGACATTCGGTGCTATTTCTACTGATATGTTCACTGAAAATCATTCTAATTTTGATGGAACTCCAACTGCCTATTGGAATGGTACAAATGCAATTTCAGAAATAACCCATCATCAAATTGAGATTTTTGACGCAATCGAAAATGAACTCAATCGCACTCAAATTTCAGGATATTCCAAACACAACAAAAAAGAATTGGAACAAATGGCTTTTGATGTAGATTTTAGAAATGAAATTTTGAGTCAATTGGATTATCAAACAACAACTGAAAAGCCAATGGAAATTACAAAATCAGATAAAAAAACTCCGTTGAATCAGATTTTATTTGGTGCTCCAGGAACAGGAAAAACGTACAACACAAAAAGAATTGCTGTTGAAATTATAAACGGAGAAAGAGTAAGAACTCGTGAAGAAATAAATGCAGAATATGAAATTTTGGTTAATGCAAAACAAATTGTATTTACTACGTTTCATCAAAGTTTGAGCTATGAAGATTTTATAGAAGGAATAAAGCCTGAAACGATTGATGGAAATGTTACTTACGAAGTAAAGAATGGGATTTTTAAAAGTTTGTGCCAAAATGCCAATCCTAAAAATACCGTAAGTTTTGAAAATGCTTATGAGAAACTTCAACAAAAATTAGCTGAAAATGAAATAATTGAGCTTAAAACTCCGACAGATAAAACTTTTTCAATTACTCTTAATAAGAACGGAAATTTAAGTTTGATGACAGGAAGCAAGAGAGAAAAACAAGGCGTTTTAACCAAAGAAAAATTATTACAACAACTTAACGGAAAAGAGGTTTTTATTGGTTGGGAAGGTTATTTTAAAGGAGTTATCAATCATTTGAAGTCCGAATTTAATTTCAATCCTGAAACAACTGAAAATACTAAAAATTACATCCTCATCATTGACGAAATCAACCGAGGAAATGTTTCAGCTATTTTCGGAGAACTCATAACACTTTTGGAAGAAGATAAACGAAAAGGCAATAAGGAACAAACCGAAGTTACACTCCCTTATTCCAATGATAAATTTTCTGTTCCAAATAATGTTTATGTTATTGGAACAATGAACACAGCAGACCGAAGTGTAGAAGCATTGGACACCGCTTTAAGAAGAAGGTTTTCATTCGTTGAAATGCAACCCAATCCAGAGATTTTGTTGGATTCGGAATATCAAGATGTAGATTTGAAACAATTGTTGGAAACCATCAATCAGCGAATTGAAGTATTGATTGACAAAGACCATCAAATTGGACATTCATACTTTATTGGAATCCAAAATTTAGACGATTTGAAGTTGGTTTTTCGAGACAAAATTATTCCACTTTTAGAAGAATATTTTTATGGTGATTTCGGAAAAATAGGTTTGGTTTTGGGCGGAAGTTTCATTTATCAAGAAGAAAATACAGCAAAATTCCCGAAAAACTTCACTTATGAAAATGACTTTTTAGAAGATAAAAAAGTATATCGTTTCACTTCTTTTGAGCATTGGAATAAAAGTACATTTATTTCTGTTTATGATCATTAATAAATTGAAATATGGCATATACAAGAATCCTGTATCATATTATTTTTAGAACCAAAGCGAGTGAAAGATCGATTCCGTTGGAACAGGCTCCTGAATTGTATCGCTATATTTGGGGAATTATAAAAAATAAAAAATGCTTTCTTTATCGGATTAATGGAATGGAAGACCATATCCATATGTTAATTGATTTACATCCTTCGGTTGCTTTATCTGACTTTATTAAATCCGTAAAAGTAGCTTCTTCAAAATGGATGAAAGAATCTGAATTGTTCCCCGATTTTAAAGGCTGGGGAATTAAGTATTGTGCTTTGACCTATTCATTAAACGAAAAAGACATAATAATAAATTATATAAAAAATCAGCAGTCACATCATAAAAACGAGAGTTTTCAGGAGGAAATTCATCGCTTATGGAAAGAAGCTGAGATAGAAGATGATATTAAGTGGTTTTGGGTAGATAATTGAACTCCTACGGAGTTCAGTGCGAGATGTGGTTTTGTATCCTCTGAGCTGTGCTTTCCCCCAGAACTGCGCTTTGCTTGTTCAGGGTTATGAGGCTTGAACTCCTACGGAGTTCCTGTAGCACAACCACAGTATATGAGTTGCAATAAGTATGCGCTGATGCGTGCAACGCATCTGAAATCTTGATGCATACAATTAGAACTCCGAAGGAGTTCAACTTGCATTACCTCGAACGAAGTTCGGGGATACGAACGAAGTTCGGAAGGCAACTCCGTAGGAGTTGAAAAATAGATAGATATGAAAAAACACATACAAGTATTTGAGTATCAGAAATTACGATATGATGATTCGGGAATTTTCCGAAAACATCATTTTGATGCAATGGTAAAATTCAATGAATTGAACCAAAACAAGTATTTTACGATTATTCATAAAGGAATCCGTTTCGGCAGTTATGTTGGTGTAATTCAAATTGGTGGCTTAACGATTGAAATTCTCCCGAAAGCAGACAACAACGAAAATGCAGACAAAAATCTGTGGCAAAATGTGTTGCTAAATATGCTCAAAGTCTGCAAACACATTCAAGTAGAATCTATTTCAGAAACACAACTAAAAAAACGCTACCATTCTATTTTAGATGTTTATTTTGAATTGTATTTAAACGAAGTTGAAAGATTGGTAAAAAAAGGATTGATAAAAAAATACCGAAAAAATCAATCCAACCAAAACGCACTAAAAGGCAAATTGCTTTTCGCTCAAAACATTCAGCAAAATTTGGTTCATAAAGAACGATTTTATTGCGAACATAAGGTTTACGACAAAAACCATTTGTTGCATCAAATTCTGTACAAAGGTTTATTGATGCTGAAAACCTTTATAAACGATTCTTTAAAAGACAAATTAAACAGATTACTTTTTGAATTTCAGGATTTTGAAAATATCAATATTCAGAAAAACCATTTTGATAAAATCATCATTGACCGAAAAAATCACGATTACCAAAAAGCGATTGACATTGCCAAAATCATCATTCTGAATTATTCGCCAAGTTTGAATTATGGTAGCAACAATTTACTGACACTTTTGTTTGATATGAATGTGTTGTGGGAAGAATATATTTTCCGCATTCTTCAAAAACATAAAACTGATGAAGTCGAAGTTTCTTTTCAAAATTCAGACAAATTTTGGGAAAACAAACGCATTCGTCCCGACATTGTTTTAATAACCCAAGAAGAAACATTTGTAATTGACACAAAATGGAAAATCGTTGAAGCCAATAATCCGTCAGACGATGATTTAAAGCAAATGTTCGTTTACAATCTGCATTGGCACGCTGAAAAAGCTTTATTGCTTTATCCGAAAACCAATCAAATAGACAGCAGTTTCGGAACATTTCATTTTGACAATTTAGGCAAGAAATGTAAACTTGGGTTTGTGGACATCACTAACGAGCGAACCATAAAAAGAACTGAAATCATTGCAAGAGAAATTTTTGAGAAGCTATAAACACAGAACGCCAGCCAGTAAAACATTATACCTAAAAGAAAAAAGCCCCTAACTCATAAAATTGTTTGGGGCTTTTTGCTATTGGGTGTTCAGCGACACTAGTTTTATTTTGCATAACACGAACTTTATGTTCAAATAAACTGTACGGTTTGGATGCAAAAATGAGGAGGGACAATAAAAACACAGCTACCAAAAACTAAAATTTCGTTGAGTATGCAGTGCCAATAGCATATAATAGACATCCTTGAAAAATACCTCTTCCCCGCCCCCGCAATCCATCGCCTGCAGTACTCTTGGCTGGCGATTTGTCCATGCCGAAGTAATTCAATTTGCCTTCCAAACCCCGCAGCTCATCACATACTTTGCCCATAGAATCGCAACAGCTCAGTATCCCAAACAGCATCGTTGCAAGCGGTGTCCATGAATCAAATGTCTTGTAATAGCGGTCTGCATGGTGCTGGTGGACAAGTCTCTCAAACTTCGCTTGGGGTACGAAATCTATGATTTGTTTGAAAATCGGCTGACCGACTAACTTCTTATCTGTATTTTTGCTGCTCATGTTTTTTTGTCGAAAAACCAAAATATGAAAAATGGAGTTAACTGTTTCGGTTAACTCCTTAATTTTTGAAATTATTTTAATCGGTTAGTAGTGCTTTATAATATTGATGAAGAATAGTGATTGGCACAAAAAAATTATCATGAACCATTTCCAAGAAGATATATTTTATCGCACAGCCCGAAGCGGTGGCAAGGGTGGACAAAATGTAAATAAAGTGGAAACAATGGTAGAGGCTTGGTGGCATATTGACCATTCCAAACACTTTATGCCTGAGGAAAAAATGCTGATTAAAACTAAGCTGAAAAATAGGATAAACAAGGAAGGCTTTCTGATTGTAAAATGTAGTGAAACGCGCTCTCAGCTTGAAAACAAACAAATTGCTCGTGAAAAATTAATTCAACTAATCACCACAGCATTAATTCTTCCCAAACAACGAAAGGCAACAAAAATTCCAAAAGCAGCTATAGAAAAACGCCTCGAATCAAAAAGAATCGAGGCGGCGAAAAAACAACTTCGCAAAAACAATTGGTAGTCTGTTGTCAAGCAGCACTAGTATGCAGTGTTCCATCCTCAGACACCATAAAGGCTCCATTCTCTCCTTCCGGCTGGGCTTTGGATCCCTCCGTAGGAAGTACGATATCAATGTTTGAAATATCCTTGAGTTGTGGTAATTCAGCAGGCGAATTGATGCCGAGATAATCCATGAAATTTTTAGAAGTAGTGTAAATTAAAGGCTTGCCAACCATTTCTTCATTACGCCCGGCAATCACAATCAATTCCTTTTCTAATAACTTTTGGATAGAATAATCTGCACTAACCCCTCTGATAAATTCTATCTCCGATTTGGTTATCGGTTGTTTGTAAGCAATGATAGACAAGGTTTCCATAGCTGATGACGACAATTTTTTGATGTGCTTGTCACCATTGAGTTGCAACACCGTTTTATGAAAAGCCTTCTTGGTAAGAAATTGGAATCCACCACCGGATTCTTTTAAATGAAAGGGATAGTAAGCTGCTTCATATTTCTCGCGAATAGCATCAATACAAGTGCTAATGCGCTCAATTTCCACCAACTGCTCCATAGATTGACCAATCATTTCGGTAATCTCTATTTGCGTTATGGGGTGTTCACTTGCAAAAATCAATGCTTCTACATGTGGCATCAATTGTTCGATATCCATACAATCACCATTTACTTTACTGTCCGAAAATACCATTGTCGTCTATAACCATTCAGAAAAGAAATACACAGTCTGTGGGTAAAATTTAAGGTGCGCAAAGGTTGGTTATATCGCTCTACTAAAACTTAGCGACTAGCCATAGCTGCATACAATACTTTTCATTCCATGTAGTTTGCAGTATTTTTGAACATGTTTCGACTTCACCAAGCACTTTTTTCCCTTTGTATTTTTTCCCTACCTTTTTTTGCTGATGCACAAAACAACCATCGTTCCATGTCTGTTTCAACCGATGGAACCATGCAACGATGGGTTGACAGTATCTATAACCAATTATCGCCTCAAGAACGTATCGGACAATTATTTATGGTAGCTGCCTACTCAAGCGGAAAAAACTATAATGAATCTATCATTACTGATTTAATAGCAAAACATCAAATTGGAGGTTTGATTTTTATGCAAGGAGACCCTGTGAGCCAAGCCACTCAAACTAATAAATATCAACAATCAGCACAAGTCCCTCTGTTAATTGGTATGGATGCAGAATGGGGATTAGGTATGAGGCTGACCGGTGTACGCGACCTTCCCCGCGCCATGATGTTGGGTGCTACACGCGATTCTGATTTGGTATTTAGAATGGCAACCGCTGTAGCCCAACAGTGCCGGAGGCTTGGTGTTCATATAGATTTTGCTCCCGTTATAGATGTCAATAACAATCCAAACAACCCTATTATCAATGCTCGTTCATTTGGAGAAGATAAAAGATTAGTAGCGCGCATGGGCATTGCCTATATGCAAGGGTTGCAACAGCATGGCATCATAGCATGTGTCAAACACTTTCCCGGACATGGTGATACGGAAGCTGATTCACACAAAGATCTTCCTATCATCAACAAATCTTTACAACAGTTAGATACTTTGGAATTTTATCCTTTTCGCCGATTAATTGCTTCTGGCGTGAAGTCTATAATGGTTGCACATCTTGAAGTGCCGGCATTAGAAACGGAAAAGCGCACCCCAACCACTCTTTCAATGAACACCATAACCAACACCTTAAAAAAGCAATTGGGCTTTAAAGGTTTAGTATTTACTGATGCGCTCAATATGAATGGGGTAACAAAATATTATTCCCCAGGCGAAGTAGATGTTCGTGCATTTATGGCAGGAAATGATGCACTTTTGTTTTCTCAAAATGTGCCTTTAGCCATTGAGAAAATTAAAAATGCTATTGACTCTGGATTAATACCCCCTACACAATTAGAAATCAGCGTCAAAAAGATTTTAACGGCAAAATATCAAGCAGGCTTAAATCGTGTACCGGTTATCAATACCCTCAACTTAGTCAACGATCTCAACAAAGCTACAGATGCCATTCGGGAAGAAACCGCAATAAAGGGTATAACCTTAGTCCGTGACAAAAATAATTTGATCGGTAAAATGGGTGCTACCGATGCCCGAATCAGTTATATTGGTGTGAATGCTAATGGCAGCGTGCTTTTCAATGCCTTGAGTCAGGCAAAGCCAACCATGATGTATAACTGGCTACCCAAAGGAAGTAGTGCAGGCACTATAAAAAAGCTACAAACAAGCATAGAGGAAACAGATGTAACCATTGTGGCTGTACATAACATGACCTTTTATCCAACTGGTGGAAATTATGGTTTAGATGAAACACAAGTTGCATTCCTAAAATCCATAAGCAGTGCAAAAAATGTTCTTTATGTGTTGATGGGAAATCCTTATTTCAGTAAAAATTTCTGTGAAACAAACGGCTTGTTAGTGGCTTATGAAGATGACAGCATCAGCCAAACTGTTGTATCCAAAATCCTATTACGATCACAACCGGCCTTAGGCAAACTTCCCGTTACTCCTTGCAAAGAAATGATGCCTCAACCGGAACCAGCAATTAAGCAGATAGAGCCTGTAACTATATTTTCAAAAGCCTATGATCTCAAAAAGATTATGTTTCCTCAAGATGCAGGAGTAGTCAACCCAATGGCTCTTGAAAAGCTAAACAAGTTTATACAGCAAAATATTGTGGGGGGTTCTTTTCCGGGATGTCGAATATTAGCAGCTAAAAATGGAAAAATATTTTACGATGAATCATTTGGCTATCTCGACTACACAAAACGTAAAGCTGT
Organism: Bacteroidota bacterium; assembly: GCA_018267875.1. Taxonomy (GTDB): domain Bacteria; phylum Bacteroidota; class Bacteroidia; order Chitinophagales; family Chitinophagaceae; genus JAFIGV01. The sequence goes on from JAFDXP010000010.1 coordinate 41,986, forward strand.
TGACGAAAACACGCTCTACGACATAGCTTCAATGACTAAGATAACAGCTACAACTTTAGCCGTCATGCGACTTTATGAGCAAGGTCAAATTAACCTCAACAAAACTTTAGGAGATTATTTAAAATGGACTCGAACTTCAAATAAAGCAGCTATCACACTAAAAGATTTGCTACTTCACCAGGCGGGCTTAAAAGCTTGGATTCCCTTCTATAAAGAAACCCTAACATCGGAAGGGGGCTTACGTCAAGATCTTTATGCCAATGAAAAAAAGAAAGACTATAGAATTCCCGTTGCTAAAAATTTATTCCTTCGTGACGATTATGCAGATAGCATCTGGCTACGGATTTTGGAAAGCCCCTTAGAAAACAAAGGGCGTTATGTTTATAGTGACTTAGATTTCTACTTCCTTGCTGCCATTGTTGAAGAAGTAACACACCAAACACTCAATGATTATGTAGCAGACCAATTTTACAAACCAATGGGATTGAAACACATTTCTTATCTCCCGTTAAAATCTTTTGATGCTGCATTAATAGCACCAACTGAAAATGACATCACTTTTAGAAAGCAATTATTACAAGGATATGTACATGATCCGGGAGCAGCCATGTTTGGCGGCGTAGCAGGCCATGCCGGTATTTTTGCTAACGCAGGTGATGTTGCAGCCATTTTTCAAATGTTGTTGAACGGAGGTGTATATCACAACAAGCGATTTTTTAAAGAAGCCACCATTAAATTATTTACATCCTACAATTCAAAAATTAGCAGGCGCGGATTAGGTTTCGACAAGCCCTCACCGGATAGAAATGATGCCGGACCAACCAGCACACATGCTAGTGGCTACACTTTTGGTCATCAAGGCTTTACTGGGACATGTGGATGGGCAGATCCGGCAAATGGCGTAATGTTTATTTTTCTTTCCAATCGAGTAAATCCTTCTGCTGAAAATAACAACATCAATCGCCAAAGCGTTCGTACTGTTGCACAAGACTATATTTATGAATCCTTAGGAATTGGTGAAAACAAATCTCGTCCGGAAGTGTATAAAACCGAAAATTAATTATTTTAGAAATCCACCTTGAATTTTCAAAGTGGATTTCTTTTAAAAGCTTCTTTCTAAGCACGAATTATAGACTAAGACTTCCTGACAATTGTGGAAGTTTTCTGGGTTTGAAATTTGATACTTCTTTGGCTATTGCACGAATATGATCGGGCGTAGTTCCACAACATCCTCCAACTATATTTAACCATCCTTCTTTAGCAAAAGTGCCAACAGTATTTGCCATTGTTTCTGGTGTTTCATCATATTCTCCCATTGCATTGGGCAATCCAGCATTTGGATAACAACTTACAAAATGTGCTGTTAAGTTAGCCAGTTCTTCAATGTGCGGGCGCATCTGTTGCGCGCCCAGCGCACAATTCAACCCGATGCTTATAGGATCAACATGTTCTACCGAAATACAAAAGGCTTCTAATGTTTGTCCACTTAATGTTCTACCTGATGCATCTGTTATGGTGCCTGAAATCATAACCGGTACTGAAATATGGTGATCACGGAAAAATTTCTTGATAGCAAATATTGCTGCTTTGGCATTAAGTGTATCAAAAATAGTTTCTACCAAAAGTAAGTCAACACCTCCATCTATAAGACCTCGAACTTGTTCATAATAGGCATTCATTACTTCATCAAAGTTTACAGACCGATAGCCGGGTCGGTTAACATCCGGAGATAACGAAAGTGTTTTGTTCATTGGACCGATAGCTCCAGCAACAAACCGTACGGTATTAGCATTCTGAGTTTCAAATTCATATACAGCTTCTTTTGCAAGTTTGGCTGCGGCTACATTGATTTCATAAGCTAACGACTGCATTCCATAGTCTTCTAAGGAAATTGCTTGAGCATTAAAGGTGTTTGTTTCAAGAATGTCTGCTCCTGCTTCAAGATATTGACTGTGAATTTCCTTAATGATTTGAGGTTGTGTTAAGCATAGTAAATCATTATTGCCTTTTAAGTCTGAAGTCCAACTCTTAAAACGATCCCCGCGATAATCTGCTTCAATCAATTTATATTGTTGAACCATGGTTCCCATTGCCCCATCCAGAATTGCAATTCTTTCTTCTAATATGCCAAATAATTTTTGTTCCGTTGTCATGTATAATACCTCAATTGAGTGACAAAAATAAGCCTATCTCAGCAGTGTCAATTCTCCCTTCTTTTCAATTTTGTCATTTCCATCGCATGAATAGCGCAAATAGTAAAAATAAGTTCCCACTTCTTGAGGTACACCATTGAATGTTCCATCCCAGCCTGCACGTTCATCAGTAGTGTGAAATACAACTTGCCCCCACCGGTTGAAAATTCTAAAAGAATGTAATTGATGGTGACCTTGTGTAATGATTCGGAATAAATCATTTTTACCATCACCATTTGGAGTAAAGGCTTCCGGCATGGCTATGGTGCAACAAGGCTGCGTTTGCACCAAAATACTGTCATTGTTTGAGCATCCAAACAAATCTGTTACACGCAAATTAACGATGCCCGTATTTAAAATGGTTCCTGTTTCTTCAGATCGTCCATTTAAGGTAAACCATAGTTCAGGCGACCAAAAATATTGTACAGTTTGAGTGTTTTCAGCAGCCGTTAAGGTAAGTGTGTCGCCAGTACAAAGTCCATTCCTATTAGGTGGGTTTATTTGTGCTATCGGATAATCATGCACATTGACCAATACAGATTGTACTTCAGATCGGCATCCATCTCGTAAAACTTGAAGTTGAATAGGGTAAATTCCCGAAGCATTCCATTGAATTTTGTAAGGACCAAAACCAGTGCCGGACAATACTTGTGCAGGATTAAATGTCCAATAAAATAAAGTACCGCCCGAATTGCTCCCTACTGACCGAACATTTATCACTTCATCAATACAAGCATCCGGCTTAACCTCAATAATAGCATCTGGCGATTGCCGTATATAAACATTTCCGGTTGCCATTGTTGAACAGACTCCATTTGTTACCACCAACTGAATATTTTTTGCTCCTACATTTTTCCAAATAATTTGATAGGGACCGGCTCCATTTCCCTTTAGCACAATTCCACCATCAAAATTCCAAGAATACGTTGCATTCACATTAGTGGAGTCGGCTGAAATAAATACGGTATCAAATTGGCAAACTGTTGATGGCATAAAAATTTTGGCTTGTACTTGATTGTAAACAATCACTTGAATGTGTGCTCGTGGGCTTTCACAAGCTCCTGGACGTTGAGAAACGTAAAAGTCAAAAGTTCCAATTTGTGTAGTTCCAGGCGTAGGTGCTATAGGCTGTCCCACACCTCCTATTGAAGAATTATACCACAACAAGTTTTGCCCTTGAGCGGTAAGTGGCGATGCTATATCACCCTTGCAATATTTTATAATAGTATTTACTACCGGTGCCAATGGAGCAGCACTGATTGCAACTGTAATTGCTGCTCTCGGGCTTTCGCATCCATTTATGGTTTGAGATACAAAATATGATGTGTTTCCGGCTGAAATCGTTGTTGGTATTGGCGAATTAGGGTTTCCTATGCCTCCCTTTAAGGATGAGTACCAAAGTAAATTTTGCCCTGTTGCTATTAAAGGTGATACAGCTTCACCTTCACAATAATTGATGGGAGAAGTTACCACTGGTGCAGGAGGTTGAGGATTGACTGTAGCTATTAAGGGTGCCCGAGGGCTTTCACATCCATTCACTGTTTGTGAAACATACCAAGTATTCACTCCTGAAATTACCGTGTTTACAGTTGGTGCATTTGTAGAGCTGGTTCCTCCAATTGCAGTAGAATACCAAAGAATATTTTGACCAATTGCTGATAATGGAAATGCTGTATCAAACTGGCAATAAGTTATGTTTGAAACTACTGGTATAATGGGTATTGGATTCACAACAACTGTTGTATTGGAAGATGCAGAAACACAATTATTTGCTGTAGCAGTTACAGAATACGTACCTCCATTTATGCTCTGTACATTGGTAATTATTGGATTTTGAGTTGTAGAATTAAAACCATTCGGACCTGTCCAAGTATAGGTTGTAGCACTCGATGAAGTTGCATTTAGTTGAAGTGAATTTCCAACACAAATAGGACTGTTTGATGTAACTATTGGTGCATTAGGAGGAGTAGGATTTGATAAAGTTATCGGTCCTACAAATGAAGAGGAACAACCATTAGCTGAAAGGAATATTGATGAATAAATACCGGCACCCAACCCCGTGATGATGATACTACCAGTTCCTGAAGAAGTAACGGACAGCGTTGATACAACTGTGTTTAAGGTATAGCTTAACGAAAAGGTTGAATTAGGTAGTAATCCATTAAGTGTAATAGTTCCACTTGTTCCACCACAAGTTGTGGGATTTGTAAAAGAAGTCGAGCTGATAATTGGTAACGGATAAACGACTACTGTCAAATTTGTAGCAGGAGAGGTGCAGCCATTAACAGTAACAGATAAGCTATAAACTCCGCTATTTGCCATTGTACAATTGTTAATGAATGGGTTTTGTATAGAAGAATTAAAGCCTGAGGGTCCACTCCAATTATAGGTAGCTCCGGGTACAGCTGTGGCATTTAGCAATAAAGTTGCACCTTGACACAAAGGTGAATTACTCGAATAAGTTGGTGCCACCGGGCTAGAAGGATCATTTAATGAAATAGGTCCAATTGGGCTACTATTGCAACCATTTATCGTAACCAAGATATTTGAATAAACGCCCGCTGTCAAACCCAAAATAGAAACTACTCCCGTCCCGGAAGATGTCTGGCTAACAACAATTGGAGTTCCGCCATTTTTAGAATAACTAACTACCAAAATTTGATTGGATGGAAGCCCATTCAATGTAATAGTCCCATTGCTACCACCACAAGAAGTAGGGTTTGCACTGCTAAAATTTGAAATGATAGGAGTAGGGTTAATCACTACCAGTACGGTTGAAACAACTGAAGTACAATTATTAACGGTAGCCGAAACACTATACACCCCTGTATGAATGATCTGAGCATTGGCAATAACCGGATTTTGAGAAGAAGAGGAAAAATTGTTTGGTCCTGTCCATGAATAAATTGCACCGGCTATTGATGAAGCCGTTAGATTTATAGGATTACCAGAACAAATCGGACTATTACTTCCGGCTATTGGTGCAGCAGGGGGCAAAGGATTGGACAGAGTGATTGGAGTTAATTGGGCGGAACTACACCCGTTTGCTGTAGCTGATAAATTACTATAAACTCCTGATGACAATCCATTTATTTGAACTGTTCCTGAAGAAGAAGCTGTTAGTGTAATTAAAATGGTCGAACCTCCGTTAAAAGAATAACTGATCGTATAGACTTGGTTAGGAACTAATCCGTTTAATGTTATGCTACCATCGCTACCACCACAAGTAGTTGGATTCACCAATGATGTTGAAGAAATAATCGGTGTAGGGTGTATAATAACGTTTGTTGTTGCTGAAGTTGAAATACAATTATTTACTGTAACCGTTACTGCGTATATACCTGCTTGAAGTGTAGAAACATTTACTAAAGTTGGGTTTTGGGTTGTGGAGATAAAAGCGTTAGGCCCAATCCAATTATAGGTAGCTCCTAAAACATTAGAGGCAAACAGATTTAGCGTTGCACCAGAACATAATGGACTATTGCTTGAAACATTTGGTGGAAGCGGGTTTGGTGGGTTTGATAGAATAATAGGAACTGCCGGTAAAGAAGTACAACCATTTAAGGTTACGGTAATGAATGAATAAGTGGCAGCCGAAAGATTAGAAATGGTAAGTGTTCCTGTTGGGCTTGAAGTGGCCGTGATAGTATTGGCAACACCATTTTTTTGATAGTTGATTGTATATGTGATGCCGGTAGAAAGCCCTGAAAGGGTGATGTTTCCATTGTTTCCACCGCAAGTAGTAGGATCTGAGGAAGAAACAGAAGTAATGACCGGTATGAGATTTACAACAACTATCGCACTTGCCGGCATCGAAGTACAACCATTTACAACTGTAGTAAGCGTGTATGTTCCACCTGCTGCAGTTGTGGCAGAATTTATAGTTGGATTTTGATTAGCACTGGAAAAATTATTAGGACCAATCCATGTGTAACCTGCACTGGAAATATTATTGGTGTTTAAAGTTAAAGTAGAGCCTTCACACAAAGGAGAATTTGTAGAAATAGTTGGTGTAGCCGGAATTGGATGAATTACTACGGTTATGGTAGAAATAGAAGAAGTGCAATTGTTAGCGTTGACAGAAACACTATATATGCCTGCAGTTAATAAGGTAGCATTAGGAATGATTGGGTTTTGCAAAGTAGATGAAAAGCTATTAGGCCCTGTCCAAGCATAGTTTACTCCTGCTGATGCAGTTGAATATAATTTTAGTGTGTCCCCTATACAAATAGGGCTATTGCTCATTAAGATTGGTGCAGTAGGGGATTGTGGATCAACTAAAGTTACTGGTCCAACCGAAGTAGATGTACAATTGTTTGCTGTTGCTGTAATAGAAGTAAAAGTTCCAGCGGATAAATTAGCAATCGTAGCTACTCCGGAAGCATTGGGTGTAACAACAATCGGAGTTTGAACAATTCCATTTTTTGAATAGTGAATTGTATAAGTAATGTTGGGCAACAATCCGAGCAATTGAATACTACCATTTGTTCCCAAACAAGTGGTCGGGTTTGTTCCACTTATTCCGGTTATGTTTGGTATTGGATTTACGATCACTGTTGTAGTTGCACCGCTGGATGTACAATTATTTACAGTAACGCTGACTGTGTAAACACCAGCATTCACTATTTGTGCATTTGAAATTGAAGGATTTTGAATTGAAGCTGAAAAACCATTTGGCCCTGACCAAGAATAAATTGCATTACTAATAAGCCCCGCATTCAGATTCAAAGTAGAACCGGCACACAAAGGTCCATTATTTGATACAATAGGTGCCGTAGGTGCATTGGGGTCTGTTAAGGCAATTGAATTTGCATATTGAGTTGTGCATCCGTTTAGGGTTACTGAAATGTTAGCGTAAGTTCCGGCTGTTAAACCTGAAAGAATAATTGTTCCGGATGTGGCTGTAAGTGTATTTGGCCCTTGTGATAAGCTATTTTTAGTATAGTTGACTATATAAGTTGTGCCTGTAGTAAGCCCTGAAATAGTAATAGTACCATTATTTCCACCACAGGTAGTTGGATTAGTACCCATAACTGTTGCGATTACAGGCTTAGGATTGATGAGGGCTGTTACAGAATCTGATGCACTACAATTTCCAATGGTAGTAGTAATTTTATAAGTGCCGGATTGATTTGGCTGGGCATTTAAAATAATTGGGCTTTGCAAAGCAGAAGTAAAAGTATTTGGCCCTATCCATGTGTAAGAAGCTCCAGAAAATGATGCAGAAAACAACTTTAACGTATCTCCTTGACAAATTGGACTATTGTTCGTTGCATTCGGAATTGGCATTGGAGTAATATTTACTACAATAGAATCTCGATTGCTTTCACAGCCATTAATTGTTTGAGTCAGATAAAATTTTTGTGTCCCAACGATTGCTGTTATAGGAGTTGGAGCCGTTGATGAACCTGTACCACCTATTGCTGTTGTGTACCACAAAATATTTTGTCCGGTAGCGGATAGTATTGAGGCAATATCAAATTGGCAATAATTTACTGGTGAGGTTTTGGTTGGTGGAGGAGGAGTGGATAATCGTTTAACTTTTATAGTGTCTGATACCGATAGATTAGAACAAGCATAAACAACCTTAGCAATGTAATAAGCACTATCCGTTGTTAAACAAACATTAGGGAAAGTTGCACTCAACAAAGAGGGGTTTCCCGAAACAAGGGTTGTAGCAGCAGTTGCGATAGTTGAACCCGTAACTGACAATAATTGAACAGATGGTGTGGTGCCGGATGGCGAAAAACGATAAGCTTTATTCATACCCGTACTACCCCATTGGGTTGCATTTTTTCCGGGTACAGCATAAGCTTGTGTACTGCTTCCAAAGATACCACAGATTGCCTTTCCACTACTGGTACTTGCTGTGCAAAAAGGTTTATCCTGAAGATAAAACTCGATTACATTGGTGCTTTCATACAATACCAATTGAAAGGTTGAAGTAGTTGTAGTACAATTATATTGCGGCACTTGACTCCAATTCACAACAAATTTTCTGTTAGGTGCTGTACCCGTAGTAAAATAATTGATGCTACCACCTATTGGATTATATAAATCATGAAAAGCAGGAAGAATACTGGGTGGCTCATAGTAGGTTCCATAGCTACTTAATGAAGCAGTTGGAATAGTTGGCGAAACAATCCAATAGGAGGTTTGATTTGCCATTGAAGTATTAAAGCTGATGTGTCCGTTTGTACTGATTACTACTTGTGAATAATTGGTCCCATAAAAACAAAAGCTAAATGGTAAATTGATCAGGCTACTAAATTTATCGTCAATTATGGGAATGCCCGTTGTACTACCGCCGGTATAAGCATAATGTCCGGAATATGGCAAAGAGCTGTCTAGCGTATAAGATGTAGAATTGCTAATATTACTCAGGGTTGCTGAAAGATTTAAGCAATTTACGCCACATGGCAATGTTGTGTCTTTGCCGGAATTTAATAATAATGTTTGTGCTGAAACGTTTAGTGATTCGCCCACCCAAAAGAACACAATCACTAACAAGGATTGCGCAAAAGCTCTATTCATATCCCTTAATGTAAAAAAGAAATTACGGATAGTGATAGGCGAATGTAAATTAATTCTTTTTTTACAATTTCTTTATTTCAATTGAAATTTATTTGTCCATTCTCTTTTTAATATTCCTGCAATAACTAAATCTTCCAAACGCCCGTTCATCCAATAACTTTCACGTAAAACACCTTCAATGCGAGCGCCAATACGTTGTGCTACGGCTGCACTTTTTTTATTTTCAGCAATAAATTGAATTTCTATTTTGTTTAAATCTAATGATTGGAATAGATAAGAAATAAACACTTGCAAACAAAGCGAAACAATGCCTTTCCCTTCCTGTTGTTTAGCAATCCAATAGCCTACTTGTGCTTTTTTTAAGTCCTTTTTCCAATCAAGCATCCCCACACCGCCAATCAATGTATTATTGAAAAAAATACCTAAAACTATACCTTCTTGGGCATCTAATGCTGCCTGAGCTTGCTGGATAAATGCTAAGGAATGTTTTTCTTTAGTCGTGCTATCTACCCAATAAAACCAGCGACGAAGATGAGAACGGTTTTCATTGATTACACTAAACAATGCCGGTGCGTCCTCACTTGTGTAAGTTCGCAATTGCAATTGTTCGTCAACAGAAAGTTTGAGCATGAATCAGCACAAAATAAGCTGCAACTATATAGAAACAAAGAGAATTTCGTCCCTGCTATTCTTCAATCAATGTTTAAAATGCCTTACGCCTGTAAAAACTAAGGCTATACCATTATCTTTACAATAAGAAATAGTGTCATTATCTCGAACAGACCCACCAGGTTGAATAATAGCAGATATGCCAACCTGATGTGCCATCTTAGCACAATCATCAAAAGGGAAAAATGCATCGGAAGCCAATACAGCACCTTTTAGATCAAAACCAAATTGGTTTGCTTTTTCTATAGCTTGTCGCAAGGCATCAATTCGGCTTGTTTGTCCACAACCCTTACCGATCAGCTTTTTATCTTTAACTAATGCTATGGCATTTGACTTTAAATGCTTGCAAACAAGATTGGCAAATAATAAGTTTTCTCTTTCTTCCGTTGAACTTTCGCGTGCGCCTTGCTCTTTCCATTCTATAAAGTTGAGGATATCAGATTCTTGCACCAATGCACCGTTTAATATTCGCTTATATTCCTGTTTAGGAACAAAAGTTTGGGTTTGTTTCAATAAAATGCGATTCTTTTTGGTTTTGAGCAAAGCCAAAGCATCTGGTTCAAATGCAGGTGCAATCAATACCTCAAAGAAAAGCTCGTTTATTTTTTCAGCTACTTCTAAGTTAATTGTTTGGTTTGTAATCAATACACCGCCAAAAGCACTTTCCGGATCACCCGACAATGCTTTTTTCCAAGTATCTGCTACGCTTGTACCAAGGGCAATTCCACAAACATTTGTATGCTTTATGATGGCAAATACCGGCTGATCAAATTCAGAAACGATTTGACATGCTGCATCTACATCCACCAAATTATTATAGGAAAGTTCTTTGCCATTCAGCTTTTCAAACAATTCATCAAGCGATCCATAAAAAGCTCCCGGTTGATGTGGATTTTCTCCATAGCGTAACGATTGTTTATTTCCCAATGAAATTTGAAAAGAGCTTTCTTCCAAATCTTTTTTAAAATATGCAGCAATGACCACATCATAATGAGCCACTACATCAAAGGCTTTTGCAGCAAATTTTCGACGTTGTACCAAACTTAATACCCCCTTTTGTTGGGTTAAAAGTTGTACCAATTCAGCATAATCATCTTTTGATGAAATAACGGCCACATCATTATGATTTTTGGCTGCTGCACGAATCATCGAAGGCCCACCGATGTCTATTTTTTCAATAATTTTTTTCTCATCATTCGTACTTCTAACAGTTTCTTCAAATGGATATAAATCCACAATCACTAAATCAAACAATGGAATTTCATATTCCGCCACATGTTGCTGATCTTCCCCAAACTCTCTACGAGCAAGGATTCCGCCAAATACTTTCGGATGCAATGTCTTAACGCGTCCGCCAAGGATAGAAGGATATCCGGTAATATTTTCAACAGGTACACATGGAATACCCAATGTTTCAATAAATGCTTGTGTTCCTCCAGTTGAATAAATTGTTGCCCCTTCATGATGAAGCTGACGAACAATAGGCTCCAAGCCATCTTTATAAAAAACAGAAATCAACGCGGACTCAATTTTGCGATCCATGAATGAATTTTTTGAAAATTGGCGCGAAGATACGATATGCATATTTGAGGTGGGTATTTCATCTAAAAGGAATTGTATTCAATTAGGGTTTAGTTAGGCATTTTAAAAGCCTTAATTTGCACCCACGAAATTTTTTGTGTACATGAAAATTGTTCCTGGTGAAGTTAAAACAGCTTTGCTTCACAGTTATTTATTAGGATCTATTGCCCCAAGACCGATTTGTTTTGCCAGCACTATAGATGAAAATGGCAACCCTAATCTTTCTCCCTTCAGCTTTTTTAATGTTTTTGGAAGTAAGCCGCCCATTTGTATTTTTTCACCTGCCCGAAGAGTTCGCGACAACACTATTAAGCACACGTTAGAAAACGTAAAGGCAACAAAAGAAGTGGTCATCAATGTAGTAAACTATGCCATGGTGCAGCAAACCAGCCTTGCCAGTTGCGAATATCCTCAAGGTGTAAATGAGTTTGAAAAATCAGGGTTTACCCCCATCGCCTCAGATATGGTGAAACCTTTTCGCGTGAAAGAATCGCCGGTTAATATCGAGTGTCGAGTGAATGAAGTGATAGAAACGGGTCAAGAAGGTGGTGCCGGAAATCTAATTATTTGTGAAGTGCTTTGTGTACATATAAACGAACAAATTTTGGATGAAGACGGAAAAATAAACCCACATAAAATAGACCTTGTTGCACGAATGGGTGGCGATTTTTATTGTCGTGCTTCAGGTAATGCCGTGTTTGAAGTTCCTAAACCCAATATTCAACTTGGCATAGGTATGGATGCACTTCCTAAAGATATACGTTACAGCTCCATTTTATCTGGAAACAACTTAGGTATGTTGGCAAACTCTACTTTTGTACCCGTTATTGGAGATGTTTTGTATGATGATCGTCTGAACAAAATCATTCAAGAGTTTGCTGATAATTTTGTGGCAAAACAAAATGCCAAACATCACTATGCTAAAGAACTTTTAGAGATTGGGCAAGTAGAAAAGGCTTGGCAAGTGCTCTTGTCTGAAAGCTAATTCAATTTAAAATAGTCGTTTGTATTTAATTCCAAACTTAGTCTTGTTTATATGAATCTTCAAGCTCCGGAAATAATTGCCAATTTTATTGGTGGAAAATTTTGCACTCCAGCAAACAACAAGTATATAGATAATGTAAACCCAGCAATAGGAGCGGTTTACAGCCAAATCCCCGACAGCGATGCACAAGATGTAGCAGCTGCTGTTACAGCATCAGAACAAGCTTTTGCTGGTTGGAGTTCTACTCCTTCTGAAGAAAGGTTTAAAGTGTTGAATAGGATTGCTGAATTGATAGACGAAAATATAGATGCTCTTGCATTAGCCGAAACAAATGATAATGGAAAGCCATTATGGTTGTCTAAAAAAGTAGATATCCCTCGTGCTTCGAGCAATTTTAGATTTTTTGCTACCGGATTAATGCACTTTAGCACCGACAGCCACAGTATGGAAGGTCGAGCAATAAACTACACACTTCGTCAACCAATAGGTATTGTTGGTTGTATATCCCCTTGGAACTTACCCTTGTATTTATTTACCTGGAAAATAGCTCCGGCCTTAGCAGCAGGAAATTGTGTAGTAGCAAAGCCAAGCGAGGTTACGCCAATGACCGGTTATCTTTTAGCACATATTTGTCAAAAAGCAGGATTACCCGACGGTGTTCTCAACATTTTACATGGTACTGGAATTTCGTGTGGCAGCGAAATAGTAAAGCATCCTAAAATTAAGGCAATTTCCTTTACGGGTAGCACCCGTGCTGGTAGAGATATTGCTGCTATTGCAGCTCCCATGTTTAAAAAGACATCACTTGAATTAGGGGGGAAAAACCCAAACATCATTTTTGCTGATTGCGATTGGGAAAAGATGATGCGTACTACCGTACAAAGTTCATTTTCTAACCAAGGACAAATTTGTCTTTGTGGTTCAAGAATTTTGATTGAAGACAGCATTTACGATCGTTTTAAAACTGAATTTATTAACCGTGCTAAAAAACTATTAGTTGGCGATCCACTTGATGACTCTTCCCGACAAGGTGCAATAGTTAGTGAATTGCATTTTAATAAAGTGTTAGGTTGTATAGAATTGGCAAAGCAAGAAGGGGGAACAATATTGCTTGGGGGGAAAGCGATTCGCACTTCGGGACGATGTGCGAATGGTTTTTTCATTGAACCTACTATAATAGAGGGGTTGGATGCAAATTGCCGAACAAATATGGAAGAGATTTTTGGTCCTGTTGTAACGCTTCAACGATTTTCAAACGAAACAGAAGCTTTGACTTTGGCTAACACATCAGACTATGGATTAAGTGCTACTATCTGGACACAAGACCTTACTCGTGCTCATAGAATGGCTGCCAATGTACATAGTGGTATTATTTGGGTAAATTGTTGGTTACTTCGCGATCTTCGTACTCCTTTTGGCGGTTTTAAAAATAGCGGAATGGGTCGTGAAGGCGGATGGGAGGCTCTTCGCTTTTTTACAGAACCCAAAAACGTTTGTGTAGAACTCTAAGTGTGTTTATTTTAACCCCAAAAGAACTGTTACTCAAATAGAGCAACAGTTCTTTTAATGTTAATTACTTTTTCTGACTATCGTCCACCGCGCCTCATTCCTCCTCTACCACTATTAAAGTCCATTCTGGGGGTTTCTCTTTCCATTCGTTCCATTCCGCTCCATGTGCCTCTTTGTCCATTGCTGCGAGGAATATCCTGAAATCTTGTAGATGTTCGGGGTTGCATTTCTCTTTGCACCGGTGTTTGGGTTATAGCTGGACGATATAAATGAAGCTCACTCTTATTTTCATCAAATCTGCTTCCTTCAGGTACATGGTTTTCGCGAATGGTAATTGGATGAATTGCTTGACCTGAATATTTTTCAACTTCCGTACGCGATGGTCCGGCAGCAAAAGAAACACGCCTATCTGTGATATTTATATTGTTGATGATCGATGTGTGATTATATACTTCTTCAATTCGATTGGTAGGAAGCAAATATGTACTAAAATTTCTAACCCCTAAATAGCGATGATCAACAAAACACCAATGTTCAAAGGGTATTCCAAACGATACACCAACACCAATTCCAGGAGGTAGAGGAGCCCAACCATAATATACTCCACCGGTTCGCCACATCACCCATGCAGGAGCCCAACTATATCCCGGAACCCAACACCAACCATAACCGGTTTCATAAAACCAACGCCCATAGTGAAACGGAGCCCAACCCCAAGAATAGTTGCTATTCCATCCCCAACCCCAATTTGTATATACCCAATATCCATTCGTGCTATATGGTATAAAGCCGGCATCATTGGGCGACCAAACATAGCCATAACCTGGATATTCTATCCATCTGCCATAAGGGCTTAGTTGATCATAAAACTGCTGATATGTTACCGTATCGGAAGGTGGTGCTATTGCTGTTTGTTGAGCATTTGTTTTGCAAGATTGAAATAGCCCAGAAAGCAGAAATAAAGCTAAGGCAAAACGTAATTTTTTCATAACAAAGAACATTTTAGTGTATAAATGTGCCCAGTTACGCGCAGTTGTTGAACTTTATTTACATGAACTGTTTCTCTGAACGCTCAAATGTTTTGTACATCAATATCTATGCCCTATTGCATGAATAGTTGCCATATTAAGACACACATATAAAAATGGGCGTTTTTTAAGAAAGCCTAAACATTTCACTTGAAAAAAAACATTTTTCGACTTAAAGAAAAATGTGTCGTTAAAGATTACTCAAAGCCAAGTCGGTAGCGAATTCCGATGGTTGTAGGAATATACCAAAGGTTATAATAGTTGTTAGCTCCTCCTTGACGAGCATCATTCGTATGTACCCAAGCAACTTTTGGAGCAATGTCTAAATTTATACCTAATCGAGAGTTGAAATAATAGCTATATCCTAACTGGAAGCCAAGCAACATGCCAAAACCCGATTCAAAATTGTATTGAGATGCATAAGTATATTCAGCCGGTGTATTGGGGTTCACTCGACTATAATTTACTTTACCGTCATTGCCTACAATCACAGCTCCGGCAGAAACGCCAAGGTAAATGGCTGAACGAACAAAATCTTCATATCGTTCATAGAATGGAATTACATGGTTTGCTTGCAATGAAAAACTGGTTGCACTTTGTGCAATTAACAGTTTAACTTCTTGCTTGCCCAAGCTCTGATTATTGGTATTATCTAATGCCCATTGGTCTTTTCTTTGCCATTTAGTAAGCCCTAATTCTCCACCTATTTGCCAACGTTCATTTATGTTGTATTGAACCTTGAAATTAGTGGCATAATTATACACGTTATCGCCGCCTTTGTAAAGGCTTTTGTGGGGTTTTGAAGTCGTGCTCAGTCCGGCATTTAGGCCTACTTCAAATTTCTGTGCATATACAGTAAAGGCAATAGCAAAAAGACTAAGCGAAAGCAGGATTTTTTTCATTTTTTGGTGATTTTTTTCAAACCGAATAAACTTGCAAAAACAAAGACTACTCTATCAAACTAAGTTATTCATTGTCGAATTGTCTTGTTTAAAAATACTATAACGCGCTACTAAGATAATATATTTTGGTTCGAATGCAAATTGTAATACAATTTTACGCTACATTTGATTGAAAACCTACTTTATTTTCAGAAATAAATTTTACTTTGTATCATAATGCAGCCAACGGTTGTCCTTACTTTGTTTGGTGAGGAATATATTATACCTCATACACCTAAATCGGAAAAAAAAGAGCGTATTAAAAAGGCTCCATCTCCGATTATCAAAAAGCCTCGAAAAAAGCTTAAAGTAGTTGATGGTGATGTTTTAGAGGGTTGGACATCAGATAAGCAATATCATAGTATTGGAGAAGTTGCCACTCTTTTTAATGCGAACGTTTCACTAATTCGATTTTGGACTATTGAGTTTGAACTTAAAGTGCGCACAACTGCAAAAGGGAATAGACTATACACGGTAGAAAATATCTTTGAACTTCGATCTATATATCGTTTAGTAAAACAATTAGGGTATAAATTAAATGGAGCAAAAGCAAAAATCAAAGAAGACAAAAAACGAACTTTAGAACGAGTGAATCTTGAGCTTTCTCTTCGAAAACTTAAAAAGCAACTTACACAAATTAGAAATCATCTTAAATAAGATGGAATCGTTATTATTATACAGTATTTATATTTTCTTACCATTCGCTATGTTCGCACAAAATAGTCTTATTGTATCCGTAGATTCACAAAATGGAAGTAAAATATTTAGCGGAACTTTTACTTTTGATAGTCTAATAAAGGAACCGACTTTTAACTGGTTTAAGGAGGGCGTTTCAGAATATATACCTAGCAAGACAATTATTCAGACACTTACTCCAATTCTAAACGATTGCAAATTGGTGGTTGTGATGGGTACTTGGTGTGATGATTCCCATTATTTAATACCCAAGCTTTATAAAACATTATTATCATGCCATTTTCCCCTCAAAGAATTAGAACTGATTGGTGTAGATAGAGAAAAACAATCATTAGGGAAAGAACGGCAAAAATTTGGAATTCAATTAGTTCCAACCGTAATTGTTTTTAAAGAGGGTAAAGAGCTGGGAAGAATAGTCGAAACGGTAAAGACTTCAATTGAAAGTGATCTTTTACAATTGGTAAATAGGCACTAATTATTCTTAAACGGAGCAATTAATTGAAACTCCGGAATATGAATAGTAAGCAACCGTTTGTTATAAAGGTTTTCCATTTGATAGGATCCAAACATTTTCCCCATATCACTGCGTAAGTTTGCAGCTGAGGTGTATTGATAATTACCCCCCGGTTCAATAATTGGCTGTTGTCCTACAACTCCTTCACCTTCTACTTCACGATAAGATCCGTTACTATCAACTATATGCCAATGACGGCGTAATAATTTGATGGGAAATTCGCTAAGGTTTTCAATTACTACACGATAAGCAAAAAGAAATTCTGAGCTAAGCGGATTAGATTGATGTGCTTGATAAAATGTTTCTACGGTAACGCTAACGCCTTCAGTTACTTGTTGTACCATGGACGGAGAGATTAAGAATTGTAAATTTACGATGAATTTATTAAACAAACATTATTCTGCGTTTATAATTTCTGAAAGACAATCCTTAATCAGTTCCGCTTCAAATCCACGTTGAAGTAAAAATCTAAACATTTTTTCTTGTCGGATTCGGATGTGTTTTTCTCCTTTTAATAGCTGCCATCTTTTTTTGGCAAGATTATTCAGCACAAATAGATAATCAGCTTCATTTATTTCTTGCATGGCTGATTTTAAACAGTAGTCAGATATTTGATGTTGCTTTAGGTGCATCCTAATTTTTGTACGCCCCCATTGTTTGATTCTAAATTTTCCGCGTGCAAATGAACGAGCAAAGCGGTCTTCATTCAGTAAATCAATTTCTATTAATTCAGCAAGTATATTATTTACTTGATCCGTTCTGCAACCTAAATCATAAAGCTTTGACCTTACTTCTTTATGACTACGTTCCTGATAATTACAGAAATATTTAATTGCTAATCGAACATCCATAAATTGTATGCCTAACGTCCCATATAAACCATAAGAATTTGCACATCACTTGGGTTTACACCACTAATTCTACTGGCTTGACCTAAAGTTCTGGGTCTAATTTTGTCTAATTTTTGACGTGCTTCTATGCTTAATGAACTAAGTTTGTGATAATCAAAACGATCTGGAATTATTTGATCTTCTAATGTAGCCATTTTTTTAACCAACTCTCTTTCCTTTTCAATATAGACATCATACTTAATTTGGATTTCAGCTTGTTCCAATTCAAGTTTTGTAAACTTATTTAGCGGTGATAAAGCCGGTAATTGATCAATTAATTCATGAATTCCAATATCAGGGCGTAATAGTAATTTTGAAATTTTAGTTCTTTCAAGGGGTTTGTTAATTCCTTTTATATCGAATAATGGTTGAATTTCATCGGTCGAAGCAGATATTTGTTTTACTGCTTCTTTAATTGCTTCAATTGCAACCATTTTTTTTCGAGTTAAATCCATTCTTTCTTCCGAGGCGAGACCGAGTTTGTATCCGATTGAAGTTAGTCGAAGGTCTGCATTATCTTGTCGCAGCAGGGTTCTATACTCTGCCCTGCTGGTGAACATTCTATAAGGTTCATCAGTCCCTTTATTGATTAAATCATCAATTAGAACACCAATATACGCTTCATTTCTGGAAAGGGTAAAGGGTTCTTTTTCATGTGCCTTTTGGTGAGCATTTATACCGGCAACAATTCCCTGGCAAGCTGCTTCTTCATATCCGGTAGTGCCATTTATTTGTCCTGCAAAAAATAGATTTGCTATCTGTTTTGTCTCTAAGGTAAAATGTAGTTGTGTAGGTGGAAAGTAATCGTATTCAATAGCATATCCCGGCCTGAAAAACTTACAGTTTTCAAAACCCGGAACAGCTGATAAAGCCTTAAATTGAACATCTTCTGGTAATGATGTACTAAATCCATTTACGTAAATCTCAACAGTATTCCATCCTTCAGGTTCAACAAACAATTGATGTCTATCTTTTTCAGCAAATCGGTTTATCTTGTCTTCAATACTTGGGCAATATCTTGGGCCGCTACCTTTTATTCGTCCTTGGTACATAGGAGATTTCTCAAAGCCTGTACGAAGTATGTCATGAACTGCTTGACTGGTATATGTAATCCAACAATTTTTTTGTTGTTCAGGCTTTAACCTATCATAGGGCATGTAAGAAAATCCTACAATTTCCAAATCTCCTTCTTGAATTTCCATCTTCGAATAATCAAGGCTTCTTCCATCTATTCGAGGTGGTGTTCCTGTTTTTAATCTAGCGCTTTCAAATCCAAGAGAAACTAATTGCTCAGTAATTCCTGTTGCCTTGCTTTCTCCTATTCTTCCTCCGCCAAACTGTTTTTCACCTATATGTATAACTCCATTTAGAAATGTTCCATTAGTCAATACTACTGTTTTACTATAAATCTCTTGCCCCATCCCTGTCTTAACACCAATCACTGTTCCACGTGAAACAATTATTCCAGTAACCATATCTTGCCAAATATCAATATTGAGGTTATTCTCAATTGCTTCTCTCCAAAAATTAGCAAATAGTGTTCGGTCATTTTGTGTTCGAGGACTCCACATGCCGGGACCTTTGGACTTATTAAGCATTCTAAATTGAATCATACTCTTATCACTAATAATTCCACTCATGCCACCTAAAGCATCTATTTCACGAACGATTTGCCCTTTGGCAATTCCTCCCATTGCAGGATTACAACTCATTTGCGCTATAGTTTGCATATTCATGGTAATTAACAATACTCGAGATCCCATTTTTGCAGCAGCAAATGCAGCTTCACATCCGGCGTGTCCAGCACCAACAACTATAGTATGATAATTAGAAAACATTTTGCAAAATTATTAAGTTGTTCCACGTGAAACAAAAATGCCGCTCACATTTAATGAGCGGCATAAAAAATTTCAAAGAGATTTTAATTAGTCTTTATAAAAGACTTAATAATGCCTCTATTTTCACCAATAATAACTAAATAATAGTTTCCATTTGCCAAAGAAGAAATATTTACATTGATATTTGAATTTTTAGTCTTACCGATATGTTCTAACATTACTTGTTTTCCCATCGCATCCATAACCTTAACAAAAACATCTTCTTCTTTGTCTAAAGCAATTTGAACATTAAGATTATTAATTGCAGGATTAGGGTATAATTGAACATATTGATCGTTAGATACTGGTTTAACACTTGCAGCCCACATACTGGTAATAAAAGCTAAAGAAGGTACAGCACTTTGTTGGTCAAAAGAAGCTGAATCAATATTACTTGAATTTGGTGTACTAACACCAAATGGTATAGCTTTAATTGTATCTGAAGGAGATAAGTCTTCTTTCCTAATCAATACTCCAGGTGCCCAAAAATCATTACTAGAATTTGAGTTGTGTTTAGCTGAATATGCTCGCATATAGTAGTTTTGAGAACCATCATTACTTAGATTAAACTGAGTACCTAAATTTACAGCTATCCAGTAATAACTTGAATCTTCAGTCAAAACTTGTAAACTATTTCCAATAGTATCACCAATTTGAACATTCATCATCTTCTTTACAGAATCAGAAGTGGTAAAAGTTTTAAAAGCTCCTGCTTTCAAAGACAATTCATTCTTTTCCATTAACCCATCATTATTCAGATCTTTCCACTTAAAAACATAGGCATCTATAAATTGACCAGCAGCACTTGTGGCTAATGAATGTTTAGAAGTATCTTGATCCGATAAAGCAAATTGAAGTGTTTGCATAGTATATCCACCTTTACGAACATAAATCATAGGACCCCAAGTCCAAGGAATACTTGTACTATTAACCCTTGAATACCCGGTTACAACTGGCATTTGATTTACCATATCGTAACGACTACGAGAAAATACATTGTTAGTTACAGCAAAAGAAAACTGATCATTATTATCGAATAAAAATTGATCTGTAGCTGCTGCAGAAACATTGTACTGAAAATTGTAAGTACCCGTTTGAGTTGGCATAAAATTAAAACTACGCGGTGAACTAATTAAATCAATTGAATCACCGGGTGCAAATGTTGCAAGGATTGCCGAATCAGAATAAAAGGGAGTAGAAGTACCACCAGATGTAGGTGTAAAATTAACTTTACAAGATAACTTTACATTGTTTTGAGTTTGTGTTCCAGTGTTGGCTATAGCAGCACCAACATATCCACGATAAGCAGCAGAAGTTGCTCCAGAAAGTTGATTTAAAGGAACAGCCATACCGGGTGAAGCTGCAGTGGTGCCTAAAATAATAGCTAAATCATTTGCATAACCAAATCCCCAATTAGTAAGAGATATAAAAACTTGTTGACCATTGTTTAATTGATTATTCATATCTGTTCCATCTTTCTTAGTAACAAACAATACAGGAATAGTTACATTGTTACCAACTGATCCAGCAGCCATATTAATCAATTCATTATCTGTATGATTCCAAATAATAACTCCAATAGCACCGGCATTTTGTGCATTTAGAGCCTTTTGACCAAATTCACAATTTCCTCTATATACTAAGGCCCATTTTCCAGTTACTCCTGTAATTGTGCTACAACCTAATGAATCGGAAAATTTAGCTACTTCTTCATGTGTTCGAGCGGTTATTGCTCCTCCCCAAGCACTAGTACCATTGCTGGAATAGGTAAAATCTTTTTGACCTGAAATAGAAGATGGTGATTCGACAATCAAGCGTGCACCTAAAATAGATGCATTAGTTTGAGCAGTGGATGTTCCAAAATTGAAAAGCATTACTGCCACGGCACTTAGTCGTGTAAAGGTTGATTTCAACATACTTTTTATAGTTTTTAACTTAAAAGAATAGGACGAATTTAGCGTTCTTATTTTAAATAACAAATTTTTTAAAAAATTTTACTTTAGTTTGAAAATCTACAAACCAAATTTAGCACTTAATTCAAGCATTTTATCAATGGGACGTTTAGCAGCTACCCGCAAATGTTCTTCCATAGTTATCTCAGGTAATTCATATTTCATACATAAATACAATTTTTCTAAAGTATTTAATTTCATGTGTGGACAATCATTGCAGGCACAAGCATTATCTGGTGGTGCAGGTATTAATGTCTTACCAGGAGCAATTTGTTGCATTTTGTATATAATACCTGCTTCTGTTCCTACAATAAAAGTTTGCCCAATATCTTCTGATACAAACTTAATTAGTTGTGAAGTAGAACCAACAAAATCTGCTAATCTTAATACAGCTTCCTCACATTCAGGATGAGCAATAAATTTAGCTTCAGGATGACGTTCTTTTAAACGCATTATTTTTTCCATTGAAAATAATTCATGCACAATACAAGCTCCATTCCATAAAAGCATATTTCTACCAGTTCTCTTATTTATATAATTTCCTAAATTTTTATCTGGTGCAAATATAATTTCCTGATCAATTGGTAAGCTTTCAACAATTTTCATTGCATTTGAGGAAGTACAAATAATATCACTAAATGCTTTCATTCCTGCAGAACAATTTATATATGTAATAACAATATGATTTGGGTGTTTTTCTTTAAATTTTTTAAAAAGAGGGGGCGGACAACTGTCACTGAGTGAACAACCTGCTTTTAGATCAGGTAATAGTACTTTCTTATGAGGGTTCAATATTTTTGCTGTTTCTGCCATAAAATGTACACCGGCAAAAACAATCATGTCTGCTTTGGTTTTTTGAGCTTGTTGAGCTAACCCTAAACTATCACCAATAAAATCAGCTACATCTTGAATATCTGGTTCTTGATAATAATGTGCTAATAAAATGGCATTCTTATCCTTTTTTAGCTTTTGTATTTCTTCAAATAAATCTAAAGTTGGATCAATTGCTAAGTCAAGATATCCTATTTCGTTTAATCGTGTTTTTGCACTTTCGAATTCCACATTCATTTTAATAAAAATAAAAAGAGTTTTTTAAAAAAAAGCTATCACTATTAGCCTTGTGAACTTGGGGAAAGAAAACTGCTTTCCACATTGCAAATGTACATCAAAACATTCCCTCCCATCAAAACATTGCTTAGTACACATGTAAGTGTATAGGCCGGATGCGCAACTAACATAAAATTGTGAGTAAGTGGATAAACTAAAATTGTAAAACTTTTAGGCTGTTGATTTTTGGAAACGATGGGTATAAACAAGCATTGAAATGGGATAGAGGAACTGAAAAAGAAAATTAATTGTAGAAATGTGAACTAAATACGACTTTCACAAACCTTTCTAACATTAATTCACACTCATCTAACAACAATAAAAAATTAAAGAGCAGTGAATAAAATATATTTTGATTTTAATTAATAAGGCAATAAAGTATTTGCAATCACAATTTTTCTGATAAATTTGCCAACCTTAGAAAAATCAATACACAACCGCTCATGGCTGTAATTCAGAAAATCAGAGATAAATACGCGAAACTCGCAGGCTTTGTTATTGCTTTAGCACTAGTAGGATTCATTCTTATGGATGCTGCCAGTGGTAGGTTTGGTGAACTTTTTGGTCGCGATACCAGCATTGCAAAAGTTAATGGTGACAAAATAGATTACAAAGACTACACAGAACGTGTACAGGAATACGAATCTCTATACTCGTTGATGAATAACAACAAGTCTATTGATGACAATACACGTGCACAAATTCATGATCAAGTATTGCGTGAAATGATTTTTGAAAATCTGATTGAAAATGATGCAGAAAAATTAGGAATCAGTGTAACAAAAGAAGAGGAAAAAGAAATGATTAGTGGACCAAACCCCGATCCATTAGTGATGCAGTTTCCTTATTTTAAAAATCAAGAAACCGGTCAGTTTGATCCCAATTATTTAATGCAATTTGAAAAGAATCAATTAGACCTTTCTCGCCCGGAAGCACAAAAAGCAATGGAGCAATGGCAAGAATTGAAGCACTATGTAATTCGTTCGCGTGTTTCTCAAAAATACATGAATCTCTTTGCTGGTATGGCTTACACACCTAAGTTTATTACTGAACGTACTATTAAGGATCAGAATACTTTGGGCAGCATTAGTTATGTAAAAGTGCCTTTTACTTCTATAAATGATAATGATGTAAAAGTTACAGATGCTGATTTGAAAGCGTACATAGAAAAACACAAAGCTCAATATACCATTGATGAGCCAAACCGTAGTATGGACTATGTATCATTTGATGTACATCCTTCTTCTGCTGATACGGCAACGGTGTTAAATAGTTTGAACCAATTGAAAAACGAGTTTACAACTACAAACGATGCAGAAAGTTTTGTAAATAAAAATTCTGACGATCAATATCGTGATATATTTTTAACTAAAAAGACCTATCAGTCACAGTTTGCAGATTCATTGTTTAATTTATCCGTTGGTGCTGTTTATGGACCTTTTTTTGAAAACGGTTCTTACAAAATGGCTCGTGTACTTGAAAAGCGTTCATTACCGGATTCTGTAAGTGCACAACACATCCTTATAGCTATCAACCAAACACGTGATGATAGTGCAGCCAAAAAGACAGCTGACAGCATTTTAGCAGCCGTGAAATCAGGTGTAAATTTTGATTCTTTAGCCGTAAAATTTTCGGATGATCCAGGAAGTAAAACAAAAGGAGGAGATCTTGGTTTTTTCCCTTATGGAGCTATGGTTCATGAATTTAATGATGCCGCTTTCTTAGGTAACTCAGGAGATGTGAAAGAAGTAAAAACACAATTTGGTTACCACATCATTAAAGTAAAAGAGCAACGCAATTTTTCTCCCGCAGCAAAAATTGCCATCATAACTAAAGAGTTAGAACCAAGCCAAGAAACAGACCAAACCAGCTTTGCAAAAGCAAATGAATTTGCTGGAAAAAACACAACTGGAAAGGCTTTTGATGAAGCAGTGAAAAAGCAAGGACTTAACAAACTACAAGCACAAAATGTGAAACTGAATGATTTTGTAATGCAGGGATTAGGTTCTGCACGCGATATTATTCGTTGGATGTATGAAGCTAAGGTTGGCGATGTATCTCCGGTTTTTAACTTGGATGGTCGTTATGTAATTGCTCGTCTGACCAATATTCAGGAAAAAGGGTTGCTTCAAATTGATGACAACAACAAACCAATGTTCGAAAATATGGTGAAAGCGGAAAAGAAAGCGGAAATAATAAAGAACAAATACAAATCTGCAACCGCATTAGCAGCTATTGCACAAGGAAGTGCTCAGCAAATACAAAATGTTGATTCCTTTAATGCAGCCAGTGCCTACCTTCCTAATTTAGGATATGAACCGAAAGTAGTTGGATATACCTTTTATGATGGGTTCAAACCAAATACAATGTCGCCCGGTATTCAAGGACAAGATGGGGTATTTTATATTTCTTTGAAAGAAAAATTTACTCGTCAGGCAACTCAAGACCCAATGATGCAACAACAAATGGCCATGCAAAACTCTCAGCTTAAAAATGCCATTATGAGCTCATTGCAGGAATCAATTAAACGAAATGCAGACATAAAATACAGTGCCAAAAACCTGTATTGATAATTCTTACGCAACTATTGAAAAAAGCAGCCTGAACATTTAGGCTGTTTTTTTTTGGCTTCAAACAATGCACTTAACTTTGCTCTATGGAAATGATTGTAAATAAAGTTGCAGAGAGTGGAATTATAACGCTTGATCTTTCGCAATACATTCCTAAAGATGAGAAGATAGGAGCTTTTGACCTAAAACCGTTTTTATTCAAAGAAATGATTCTTCGAGAAAAAGATTTTCGGGCAGCACTATTATCCTTTGATTGGCAACAATATTCAGAAAAACAAGTTGCTATTTTTTGTAGTGTAGATGCCATTATTCCTATATGGGCTTACATGTTGGTAGCTTCTTACTTACAATCTGTTTCAACGTCAATTTTTTTAGGGACTACGGATTCTTTGAAAAAGGAAAAATTACTAGAAAATCTGCGTAACATAGAAACACAAGAATTTTTAGATAAAAGAGTGGTCATAAAAGGTTGCGGCGAAACGCCTATTCCTGATGAAGCATATGTAGAAATAACTGCCAAGCTACGCCCGTTTGTCAAATCATTGATGTATGGTGAACCCTGTTCTACGGTTCCGATATTTAAACGACGCTAATAAATTTTAATAGTAGTTTAGTGAAAAAGATGTTAGCTTCGTTTTTTCCTAAAAGCTACCATGTTTACCCAATCTTTTTTTCACAACCTTACATTGCGTAGCCTATTCGTAGGATGTTTTTTATTTTGTGTATTTTCTGATTCAGCACAACCTGAAGAAAAGAAAATGCCACCTATTCGTAATTTAAAAGTCTTGAGTGAGGAACCGGATGGAAAAGGAAATATTGTTCGAGTTGTGCAATATAACCAAGGTATGATGCGCATAACAGAAACGACTATTACGCCAAAAGTACTTCCATTTGGAAATACGAATTTTAAATTTAGGGCTGATACTTTGGTTAAAGATTCTGTTCGATTGGTGGTAGATAAATCTAAGCGGTGTTTGATGGTATATTATCGAAGGAGATTGATTCGAGTGTATAAGGCAACTTTTGGGCCTTCACCAATGCTTGATAAATGTATGGAAGGTGATCGCTGCACACCGGAAGGCGATTTTCAAATTGCTAACTTAAATCCCCATTCTCGATACAATAAATTTTTATTGCTTAATTATCCAAATGATGCAGCAAAAGCTAAGTTCAATAAACTAAAAGATGCTGGTAGTATTCCTAAAACAGCCAAAATTGGTGGCGATATTGGTATTCACGGTATTTGGCCTGGTGGCGATGATATGATCGAATTGGGCGTTGGATGGACTGATGGATGTGTAGCTTTAAAAAACAAGGATATTGAAGAACTATTTACTATTGTTGGTAAAGGCACAAAAGTTATAATTGTCAGGGAACTGAAATCACAAATAGCTAAGCTCTAATTAATCCTTCTAAAAACTTTAGATAAGATTCCGACCAACCCTTCCATTGCAGGTCGGTTCCTAAAGAAAAATTGTGAAAAACAGTTACGAATTCACTTTGGGTGTTTATCAAATATTGTTTCATTTTTTCTAATCGCTCAAATGCTTCATCAACAGTAAGTTTTAGTTCCCAGTGTGCTGTACTGTCCATAAAACAAAAGGGGTGTATCCTGAGTCGGGTAACTGCTTCTTTTTCCAAATCATACCAAAGAAAAGATCTTCCTGTGCCTGCTCTAAAACCTAATTGACTGCCATAACCCATTGTCCAATCATCTGTAATTCCATGAGAAAGTAATCTACGATAAGTTTGAGGTAAAGACATGCGTAGATAATGTTGGCGGGATTGAGTAATCTTATTTTTTGATACAGTTTCTAAAATTGATTTTTCGTTTTGAAACACACTATTAGAAGTTGAAAAATAGGAAGGATGAATACCTAAAATTCCTACAGTTGAAAAATGACGGATAAGCTGTTTTAACGTATAATTCTTAGGTGAATTGTTTTTGTCAAATTGGGTTGTATGAAGTGAGGTAAGGACGAAAAACAATGGATTAAGTTCAAACTTTTTATGAATGAAATCCAACCAATCAAAACAATCAAAAGGATCTTTAGTTTTATGAATTAGAACAGATAAACGAGATAAGAAAGAAGAGAAGTTTCCAAACAAGATATCTTTTCCCAAAGCACCCAAAGACCGCTTGAACCCCTTGTGTAGAAATGAGTAAGCAATATCAATATCATAACTTGGGTAAAAGCGGAAACGACGTTTAGGAATCGTTAAACCATTAGCTTGAAGGATGGTGCTAAAGGCCTTTATCCATTCATCTATAATTGGCCGTTCCAGTATATTTCGCTTGAAACATAAAGATTCTTCTGCTGGAAAACGACCATGTTTATCTGGCATAAATGGAAGATACTCTTCATAACGACTGAGAAAGAAAAAAAGAGCAGAAAACAAATCGAAAGGAATAGAGTAGTCTGAATTTTGAAGAAAGAAGATAGGAATACTTTGCCACTCACCCTCACTACAAGTAAAAGAATTTATACCCTTTTGCCACAAAAGCCCATTGTCCGGAATAGCAATACATCCGGGAATGTTTTTTCCATAAGAAATAGACGGAATATCCGGCTTTTCAATAAGGTCATCAACAACAATTTGATAATCTATTTGAAATACTTCTTTCAGTAGCCAATCAAGCACATACACCAAACGAGGTGAATGATCCTTACAATACACAGTAAGAGTAGCTATTGTCTTTTTTTGTTGTTCTCTTTCCAAAGCTGGTTAAACGATTTTTCAGCAAATTCTAACTTTCCTCGATGCTCACCCCAAGATTTTTGAAATAGTTTATTTATTACAACACCTTTTAAATTCCCGCCTACTATGTTCATCATAGAACGGTTAAGCATGGCTCTTTTCCACAGTTTCCAACTAATATTTTCACTAAATTCATTGAGGTTTGCCTTAGTAGTTAAATGGCGGTTTTCTAATAAGAGTCCGTGGATATTAATTTTTACCGGACACACTTCAGAACATTTTCCGCAAAGACTAGATGCATAACTCAAGTGTTTGAAATCACTCATTTCATTTAGGTGAGGCGAAATAACAGAGCCTATTGGCCCACTATAAGTAGTGCCATAAGCGTGTCCACCAATAGTTTTATACACCGGACAAGCGTTTAGACAACTGCCACACCGAATACAATACATGCTTTCTCTAACTTCGGGCGTTTTTATCAAATTCGTTCTTCCGTTGTCTAAGAGAATTACGTACATCTCATCTGGTCCATCAGACTCTCCGGCTTGTCGTCCACCCGTAAAAATTGTATTGTAAACAGTAACTTTTTGTCCGGTGCCATAAGTAGCAAGCAAGGGCCAAAAAAGATGAAGATCATGTATAGATGGAAGAATTTTTTCAATCCCTACAATGGCGATATGTGTTTTGGGAAAAGCAGTTGACAAACGACCATTTCCTTCGTTTTCGCTTACAGCAACGCCTCCAATATCTGCAATCAAAAAGTTTCCTCCGGTAATGCCTACCTCGGAACTAATGTATTTTTCACGGAGGTTTTTTCGTGCAACCTGCGTAAGCTGTGAAGGTGTTAAATTGGGAGGAACGCCTAATTTTTCATGAAATAGTTTGGCAACATCTTCTTTGCTTTTGTGCATGGCAGGCGTAACAATGTGATAAGGAGGTTCGCCGTCTAATTGTTGAATGTATTCACCAAGGTCTGTTTCTACGGATTCAATGTTGTGTTTTGCTAAAAAATCATTCAGATGAAGCTCTTCGGTTACCATGCTCTTGCTCTTCACGACTTGTTTGGTATTCTTAGCTTTGCATATCTGTAAAACAGCCTCCAGCGCGTCTTCCTTTGATTCTGCCCAAATCACTTTTCCACCTCGTGCCGTAAAGTTTCTTTCAAACTCTTCTAAATAGCGATCCAAGTGTTCGATAGCTTTCCATTTCACATTTTTAGCACGACGGCGTGCTAATTCAAGGTCGGAAAACTGTTGCATTCCCCGATCTAAAGCTTGATTATATTTTTCTATATTAAAGGAAAGCTTTCGCTTATGTTCAAGGTCGTGTGCTTTGACTGCACTCTTTGCCAAAAAGATTGACTTATGGTTTGTCATAAATGTTTTCTACCGTTTTGCCGAAAGATTGTTTTTAAAAAACAATCAGCACACTTTTTTTTGTAAAATATCCAGTCAAAAATACAAAACTGATTCTTGCTTAAAAAAGGCATTCTTACGAACAGAAAAGATAGTTAAATAAAACAAAAAGAAGCGTTCCTAAAAAAATTTGGCATGGTCTTTTATATTGAATAATGACGGTTTAAACACTCAAAAACATCAAAATGACAAATAGAAATAAAACATACCTAAACAGACAAAAAGCACTTAGAAAAATGACCAATCTATCAGATTTAACCAGTTTTCTGATGGCTGGATTTGGCGCAAGTAGAAGCTTGGTGGTGAAAAAAGACATCCTAAATATGTTGATTACATTACGCCAACCGCAACCTTATTTAGCTGTTGCCTCATAATTGAATTTAGTAACATTTTTAAGTGATATTTATCCACTCTCCAACATAAAAACGCCCTACACAATTTTGTGGTAGGGCGTAACTTTTATTGTTTCTTTAGTTATTAGACATTTTCTTGAGTTGGCAAAACGATGGGCATATTTTTTACTGATTTTATTTGAGACCATCCGCCTAAAACATTCCTTAGGTTGTGAAATCCATGTCGCTTCAATATGGATGCTGCTATTACGGAACGATATCCACCGGCACAATGTATATACAGGTTTTTATCATCTTCAATGCTGGCAACTGTCAGGGTGTCGGTTAAAGTACTTAAAGGAATGTTTATAGCACCTTGAATATGCCCATTATCAAACTCACTACATTTACGAACATCTATCACTTCTAATTTTTTATCGTGAGGTATGTCCATAGCTAATTCATCTGCTTCAACATCTATGATCAGGTCAATAGGTTCTTTAGCTGAAGTCCAAGTTTCATATCCGCCATTCAAATAGCCCTGCACATTATCAATTCCCACGCGAGCTAAGCGAATAATACTTTCCTTTTCCTGCCCTTTTTCTGTTACTAAAATAAGAGGTTGATTGAACGGTAGCAAGCTGCCTGCCCATTCGGCGAAGCGACCATCTAACCCAATATTAATAGATCCGGGAATAAAAGAACCGGTGAAAATAGTTGAAGCTCTTGTGTCGAGAATCCAAGCTCCATAATCAATCTTTTGTTTAAATTCTGCAACAGATAAGGCTTTTGCCGTTTCTAATACTTTATCAAGCGAATCATAACCTTCTTTGTTTATTCTGGCGTTTATAGGGAAATAGGCCGGTGGTGTAGTTAGTCCGGTTGTTACGGCTGTAATAAATTCATCTTTGGAAAGGTCTTGCAAAGCATAATTGGTTTGTTTTTGTTCGTCAATAGTGCTGAAGGTTTCTTTCCCTAAATTTTTACCGCAAGCAGATCCGGGTCCATGTGCAGGATATACGATTACATGACCAGGAAGCGTTTTAATTTTTGATTGCAACGAGTCAAATAAATATCCAGCAAGCTCTTCTTTGCTTAAGTTACCGGAAAATAAATCAGGTCGTCCAACATCGCCTACAAAAAGGGTATCACCGGTAAAAATACAGTGAGGTTCACCGGATTCATTAAACAATAAATAGCTTGTACTTTCTAATGTATGTCCGGGCGTGTGTATGGCTTTCAACTGTAATTTTCCTATCTGAAAAATCTCTCCGTCTTTAGCTTCATGAATGGGAAATGAGGCTTTAGTGGTGGGTCCATAAATGATAGGTGCGCCGGTTTTTTGGGCAAGCTCTAAGTGGCCACTCACAAAATCTGCATGAAAATGAGTTTCAAAAATGTACTTTATATGTACTCCTTTTTCGGCTGCCATTTTAAGATACACATCCACATCACGAAGCGGATCAATGACGGCGGCTTCACCATCACTTGAAATAAAATAGGCGGCTTCGCTAAGGCAGTTTGTATATAGCTGTTGAATATCCATCAGGTTCAAAAAAAATTAAAGTACAAAGTTAGGCTTTTGACAATGCTAATCATCTCTACGATTCATGAAGATCATAATATAATAGACTAATGTGGCAATAGATGAAACAGCTGCTACCACATAAGTTCTGGCTGCCCATTTTAAGGCATCAGCTGCTTGGTCGTGTTCTTGTATCGTAGTGATGTGTGCAGTTTCCATCCATCTTAAAGCTCTGGCGCTGGCATCATATTCTACGGGTAAAGTAATGATAGAAAACACAGTAGATGCTGCAAATAAAGTAATACCAATAAGAAGCAACATTTGACTACCGCCACCAAAACCCATCCAACCCAGACCGGCAAGAATAATCCATTGTGAAAAGTTGCTACTAATTTGCACAACAGGAACTAAACGACTTCGTAACATAAGCATATTATAGGCAGTAGCATGTTGAACGGCATGTCCACATTCATGAGCCGCTACTGCAGCCGAGGAAATACTACGACCCTCAAATACGTCCGGACTAAGGTTAACTGTTTTGTCGCTTGGATTATAGTGATCTGATAAAAAGCCCGGAACTGAAATTACTTGCACATCATAAATTCCGTTTTCATGTAGCATTTTTTCAGCCACTTCTTTACCACTCATACCATTAGCAAGCGGTATTTGACTGTATTCTGAAAACTTACTTTTCAGCCTATTATTAACGACCATGCCTATTAAAAATAGAATACCCGCTAACAAAAAATATCCCCCCATGTTTCAATTGAAAGTTTAAAAAAATAGAAAAACCTATATCATTCTTTCCAGCAAAGAAGCTACCAAAGTAAGAATGGCAGAAAAAGAGGTTCTACTTTCTGTCATAACTATCAATGAATTGCCATTTTTGCTGGATTGTTTTTTGATTGCTGCTTGATTTGTCGAAAATTAATGTTGTGTATTGTGATGTAAGATCTCTTCTATTAACTTCCTACCTTCACACTTCTAAAAAGAAATAGAGCAGAAAGCGGTCAATTAAACATCGTTTTTGTTATTGACTAGCCCTGATTTTTAAAAAGAAACAAACGTTTAGCATGAAATACTTACCAATCACTTCGAAATTGTTCACACAAAACAGACAGCGGTTCATCAAAAAAATGAAATCGAATAGCATAGCCATTTTTACAGCTAATCCTGTTTTTCCGGAAAATGGCGACGCTGTATATTCTTATAAAGCAAACTCTGATGTTGTATGGCTTTCTGGCGTAGTGCAAGAGAAAACAATGGTCATTCTTTATCCCGATAATGCAGATGAAAATGCACGTGAAATATTGGTGATTCAACGACCCAACGAACACATGGAAAAGTGGAATGGTCATTTGTTGAGAAAAGATGAGGCTACGGCTATTTCAGGTATTGCCAATGTGCAATATGTGGATAGTATTGATGCACTGTTGCATGTGTGGATGCACTATGCAGACCGTGTGTATTTAAACACGAATGAAAACGATCGCCTAAACTTAGAGAATCCACGTTTAGATTTATTGTTTGTTCATCGTTTTATGCAACAATATCCGCTTCATCGCTATGATCGTGCAGCACGAATTATGAAAGAACTAAGAGCCATTAAGACGAAAGAAGAAATTGAAATAACAAATGTTGCAATTGATATTACCCACAAAGCATTGAATAGAGTGTTGCAATTTGTGAAACCTGGTGTGATGGAATATGAGATTGAAGCAGAAATCACACATGAATTTTTGTGCAACAGAGCTACCCGTCATGCTTATGGCTGCATCATAGCTTCGGGTGACAGTGCAAGAGTGCTACACTATGTAGAAAACAACAGACCGTGTAAAGATGGCGATCTTCTATTGATGGATTTTGGTGCAGAATATGGAAATTATAATGCAGACTTAACCCGAACCATACCCGTTAATGGAAAATTTACCAAGCGACAAAAAGAAGTTTATGATGCTTGCCTTGCTGTTCATCTCTACTGTGCATCAATTCTAAAACCAGGCATCAATTATGCAGATTATATAGAGAAAGTGAACCTTGAAATGGAAAAACAACTTTTGAAGATTGGTCTATTGACTAAAGCAGATATCAAAAACCAAGACCCGTCAAATCCGGCATACCGCAAATACTTTTATCATGGTATTGGACATCATTTAGGTTTAGATGTGCATGATGTAGGTACCAGAAATGAACCGGTAAAAGAAGGAATGCTTTTCACCATAGAACCCGGAATTTATGTAGAAGAGGAACAAATGGGTATTCGTATCGAAAACAACTATTGGCTAACAAAATCAGGAAATATTGACCTATTTAAAGGGATAGCCATGACTACGGATGAAATTGAAGCTGCTATGCGAGCAGGTAAGAAAAAATAAGAGTAATGAATAAATAAAAAACGGTGTGCTGGTTTAATAATTCATGCACACCGTTTCTCATGTTGAAAACATAATTTATTATCGAAGTCTATCCATAGACTTCACTAATTTTTCGTCTTTATATACTGCTCTAGCAGCCATAAATAAAATGAAAAGAACAATCACAGGAATAACAGATCCAAGCTGATAACTTCCATTAATGGGTGTGGGGGCAGTAGATACCGTAAAGGCATTTATCCGCATCAAGTTAACAGATAAAAAAGCAATGTTGACAAACATGCCCATACTTGCTAAATTGCGCTGCCGGCGGCGGTTTCGGAATGAAAAGATTGCAATTAACGGAACTACTATCATTACCACAACAATGATCAAACTGGGAAAATGTTCAACAATAGTTAAGCGCTTAACAGTTAAACCAAAACCTTCCGGAATATCTGCTTTATACACATAGCCTGTGTACCAATCTAGTAACATGCTAGCACTAAGTAGTGAAGCGAGAAAAAACCAGAGTGTTTGTATTCGCTGTATCATAAACAGTAGATTGTTTTATTGTTTTCTAAGAAGATTATAAAAGTGAACATTATTTGAGAATCTTATTTCCAAAATAAGGTTGTAGAGATTCCGGCATGTAGATTCCATCCGGTGTTTGATGATTTTCAAGAAGACAAGCTACAATGCGAGGAAGTGCTAATGAACTTCCATTTAACGAATGTGCTAATTGTGTTTTGCCACTACTGTCTTTAAAGCGAATTTTCATTCTGTTCGTTTGAAAAGTTTCAAAGTTTGAAACAGAGCTTACTTCTAACCAGCGTTCTTGAGCTGCACTATACACTTCAAAATCATAAGTAAGAGCCGAGGCAAAACTCATGTCGCCACCACAAAGCCGAAGAATTCGATATTGTAAATCAAGCGACTGAAGCAGCTTTTCAACATGTGCCACCATGTCATCCAACACTTCATAGCTATTGCTGGGGTGTGCCAATTGCACTACTTCCACTTTATCAAATTGATGAACTCGATTCAGTCCTCTTACATCTTTTCCATAAGATCCAGCCTCACGTCTGAAACAAGGACTATAAGCCGTCATCTTGATGGGTAAGGATGCTTCTTGAATAATCTCATCTCTATAAATATTAGTAACCGGAACCTCGGCGGTAGGAATTAAGAAAAAGCCATCAGTTTGAGCATGATACATTTGACCCTCTTTATCGGGAAGTTGACCTGTTCCAAAAGCAGATGCTTCATTCACCATATATGGCGGATAATATTCCTTATATCCAGCAGCTATATTGTAATCGAGAAAATAGCTGATTAAAGCACGCTGTAGCTTAGCTCCCTTACCAATATACACCGGAAACCCACTACCCGTAAGCTTATTGCCCAACTCAAAATCTATCAATTCATATTTAGCAGCTAAATCCCAATGGGCTAATTTTTGTGCGGATAAGTCAGGTGTTTTTCCTCCTTGATGAACTATTTCATTTTCTTCCGGAGTACATCCTTTAGGCACCGAAGAGTGTGGCAAATTGGGCAACCGAACCAACATTTCTTGAAGCGAATTTTCTAATTCAGTCAATTGTGTTGTTAGATCTTTACTTTGTTCTTTGTGTTGAGCAACTGTAGCTTTCAGTGTTTCGGTCTCTTCTTTTTTACCTTGAGCCATGAGCTGGCCAATGTTTTTGGAAGCACTATTTACCATTGCAGCAAGGGCATCATTTTCAGACTGTATTTTCCTTCGGTGTTCATCAATAGTCAATATTTTATCAACCAATTCCGGCTCTTTAAAATTCTTTTTTTGAAGACCGCTCAACACTCGTTCTTTTTCTTGCCGTAGCAAATGAATAGAAAGCATAAACTATAAGGTAATTGTAGAGGGCAAATATAATGGATGCAATGGGATGTCTGCCGGAGTTTCATTCGTTTTAGCGATAGCGTGTTGATTTCAAATGCAATTCTATTTCAGAAAATTAAAGTTTCTGAATCAAACAAGCGATATATGAGGAGGTGAATTTGCAAAAATTGAGTAAACGAATTTTTATGTTTTTCAAAATAAATTTTGATACCTCGAAAACTTATGTATCTTTGTCTTTGGTAAAAAATAAATCAATGTCATTTTCAACAGAATTAATTAAAGGCACACTCAGAACCATAATTTTAAAATTGCTTTCAAACAATGATAGACTTTATGGCTATGAGTTAACGCAAATGGTAAAGGAAATTACCGGAGGAAAAATTCAAATCACAGAAGGTGCATTGTACCCTACATTACATGCATTAGAAAAAGAGGGATTGCTGACCACTAATATTGAATATATTGGGAAACGAGTACGAAAATATTATCACATCAGTAAAGCAGGTATTGAAACAAGTAATCAAAAAACGTCAGAGTTAGCCGACTTTATAAATACAATTACCTTATTGTTAGACTTAAAAACTTTGAATGCCTAATGTACACTTTAAATGATCAGCAGATTGAATTTATCCTTAATGATATCCAGTCGCGCGGGATTGAGGATGAAAGTTTACAAAACAATTTACTAGATCATGTATGCTGTATTATTGAGCAAAATCTCGAAGAAAATGGCGACTTCGAGACCTTTTATCAGCAGGCAATATCTTCATTTTACGAGGTAAGCTTAAAAGAGATAGAAGAAGAATTAGCCATTTTGTTAACATTTAAAAATTATTACAAGATGAAAAAAGCAATGATTTATGCAGGGGTACTTTCAACCATTTTCTTAGCCATTGGTGCATCTTTGAAAATGTTATTCCTTCCAGGTGCAAGCCTGTTTATTTTATTAGGCATTATTTGTGTTAGTTTGTTCTTTCTTCCGCTCTTGGCTATTGTTAAGATCAAAGAAATTCCGGAGCGACGCGATAAATGGGTTCTTGCCTTAGGGGTTTTAGTAGGATGTGGATATTTTTTATCGGTACTATTTCTGCTATTTCATTTCCCGGGTGCACGTCCACTATGGATTGCAACATTATCCTTATCGCTTTTTGGTTTCTTACCCATGTATTTTTTTACTGGAATCAGACGTGCAGAAACACGGACAAATACTATTGTTACTTCAATTCTGCTTTTTTGTGTGATGGGTGCTCAATTTGCTTTAACGCCCAGACATGCCGTAAAACCGACTCCAGAAATAAAATTGGTAGAAAAAAAATAAACCGATAAAAATAACTGGGGTCTTGAAAATCTAACTTTTCAAGACCCCAATTATGTGTGTCAGGCATGTTCTTTATCTATAGGGTGCAAGTCCCGAACGAGAGTTGCAGTACTTATCGTTAGCCAAGGGCAAGGGTGTCCATCGTGAGATGGAATCTGAAGGCAGCAGGCGGCAA
>JAFDXP010000011.1 GCA_018267875.1 Bacteroidota bacterium
AACAAAGATAAATTGGGGGGGGGGGGGGGTATTTCCAAATTAATTATGTTAAAATTATGTTTATAAATTGTTAAAGTTATTCCCTTTTTTAAAACTTTTATCCACTTAGATATTATTAAATATTCCAAAAAACAGGATTAGGTTATTTAGGCGGGCAAATTCTTTTTTGGCAAGGTCGTGCTGTATGGTAGCCATGCCAATTTCTTCCCGACAAGCGTTTACAAAGACGGTATCAACAGATTTTACGGGGTCTAAATGAATAACATCGTACAACTTTGTTGCTTTCGTGGGTTTACACACAGTTTTGTATAGTGGAGCAAAAACATTTTTATAACCCACATATTTTCTATTGGGGTCAAACCAGTTGAAGGAGAATGTATATATAGTGGCATATTCTCTGGGGTGTAGTTCGCCTTGATAGAGGGCATCTTTAAGTTCTTTTTCCAAAAGAAAAAAACCACATCCATGATGATAGAAAATACGATTGGCAACACCACAAAAGTCTATAAATATAGAGCTATCACAACACCCATCATATACAAAGTCTTTTATGCCAACACGGTGCTGACCCGGATATCCGTATTTCTTTATTAAGGCAACCAACTTCTGTATGTTGTCATCAAGCACGGTAACACTAAGGGAATCAATAATTGCTTTTGTTTTCCATTCAATAGGAATATTTGAATAGAGGCCATCTTTTTTCAGCATGAATCTAATACAATGAAGCTGCATTTGGCAAAGGGTTTTTTAGAGGTGCCCTTAAAGTTTATTAATTCATTGCTTATTTAATCTCTCACAAGACCTTATTAGAAGGGCAATATTTTTTCACATTACATTGACACTCGTTTCATTTTTAGATTACATTTGAACCTTGTAATTACATTTCGGACTTTAGTTAAAAATGGGTCAATATATAAAGCTGAGGGACTGGCATGTTTCTTGCTCGATCATTAAATGTGTATTTGAATTGGGATTATTACATAAAATGAAAGCTTACCTCAAACGATTATTTCTAACATTATCATTTGCTCTTTTCATACAAAGTGCATGGGCGCAAGGCATTACAGAACAAGTAGGTAGTTCAATTGGGTCGGGAAACGTAGCAGGTATTTCGCGTTATTTTGATAATGCCGTTTCCATGACCGTGTCCGGAAGTCAGTCAACCTACAGTCGCTCACAGGCAGAAATGGTATTGCGCGACTTTTTTGGTAAAAATGCAGCACGGTCGTTTCAGGCAGATCGCACCGGAAATAGCAATGGTAGCAGTTTTGCCATTGGTACACTTGTTACCTCCAATGGCACTTTTCGAACTTTTTTTACCATTCGCCACACTGAGAATGGATATGTAATTCAAGAAATTAGAATTGAAAAATAGAGATTATTTTGTCAGAATTAATAATTTGGGATTTCCTGTTTTTTTCTGTTTTTTATCCGTTTACAATACGCAGTTTAGCATAGTTTAACATGATTTTTTTGGCTCCTTGTCCATCAAATTCAATCGTTGCAACACGGTTGTGAATGCCCCCTTCAACGCTTAATATTTTCCCGAAACCAAATTTTTGATGTTCTACTTTCATACCCACTTCCAAATTGTTTGGATCTTCAGGCTGAAAATTAATGGAAGGAGTATGTGGAGTTGCAGCCTTTTGTTTTTGCAGTTTATCGGCTAATTTTTTTAGTGAAGGAACTTTATCAAAAGTAGGATTCAGCAAATTTCCAAAACCGGTTGGCGCACCGGCAGTTCTATGGTTGATGCCCGTAAAAGTTTTATCCAGATACAATTCCGGAATTTCATCAATGAAACGACTGGGGTCATTTTGCACCAAGCTTCCAAACCGATAACGGCTACCGGCAAACGTTATCCAAAGTCTTTCTTTGGCACGGGTAATGGCAACATAAAACAAGCGACGTTCCTCTTCAAGGTCGGCACGATCATACAAACTCATGGAACTGGGAAATAGATTTTCTTCTAAGCCAACATTGAAAACACATGGAAATTCCAATCCTTTGGCAGCATGAATAGTCATCAGTTTTACGGCATCGGTATCCCCTTCTTTATCTTGGTCAGCATCGGTCAATAAGGTAATTTGTTGAAGATAGCTACCTAAACTTTTGTCCCGTAACTCACCCTCTTCATCCGGTGTTTCTGTAAATTCTTTTATAGAGTTTAGCAGCTCTTGAATGTTTTCATAGCGTGCTAAACCTTCTACCGACTTGTCATTATAAAGTTCGGCCACTAAGCCGGTTCTTTTCCCGACTGCAAAAGCAAGGTCATAAGCGTTGTGGGTTTCTATCATGGTTTGGAAGCCTTGTATCATCAACACAAAATTTTCAACAGCAGTAGCCGAAGCACCGCGCAGTCCGGTCATTTCAGGAAATTGAAGTACTTCCCAAAAAGTTTTGTCTTGTTGATTAGCAGCAATCAAAAGCTTGTCCACGCTGGTTTTACCAATGCTTCGTGCAGGATAGTTAATGATGCGTTTAAAGTTTTCTTCATCGCGTGTGTTTACTACGATGCGTAGGTAGGCAAGAAAATCTTTAATTTCTTTCCGTTGATAGAAAGACACGCCACCAAACAGTTTGTAGGTTATATTCATTCGTCTTAGGCTTTCTTCAAACGAACGCGATTGGGCATTGGTGCGATAGAGAATAGCAAAGTCTTTGTTTTTGTAATGATTTCTGAGCTTCATTTCTGTGATGGCATCTGCAACAAAGCGCCCCTCATCATTGTCTGTCAACGTGCGTACTAATTTTAGTTTTTCGCCTTCTTCATTGCTTGTCCACAGTTCTTTGGGAATCTGATTTTGGTTTTTGGAAATGATGGTGTTGGCAACGTTTAAGATGGATTGAGTGCTACGATAGTTCTGTTCCAGCTTTACCACTTTGACATCCGTATAATCGTCTTGAAACTGAAGAATATTTTGAACAGTTGCGCCACGGAAAGAATAGATGCTCTGCGCATCATCGCCCACCACACAAATGTTTTCATGAACAGCCCCCAACATCTTGATAATTTGATATTGCGCCAAATTAGTATCCTGATACTCGTCAATCAAAATATACCGAAACCGATGCTGGTATTTTGCTAACACATCGGGAAAATGTGTAAGTAGCAAATACATTTTAAACAACAGATCGTCAAAATCCATTGCCCCATTTTTAAAGCAACGTTTGCTGTAAGCATCATAAATAGCTCCTATCAAGGGACGATTGCTTCTGGCATCTTCTTGTTGAATATGGTAGTCTTGTTGATAGGTAGCCGGATCTACCAAGCTGTTTTTGGCAGCAGAAATTCGATTATAGACATAAGCAGGTTTATAGTGTTTGTCATCCAATTTCATATCGCTGACAATACTTTTAATGACACTTTTGGCATCATCGGTATCATAAATAGTGAAGTTGTTGGGGTAGCCAAGTTTGTTGGCTTCGGCTCTTAAAATCCTTGCAAAAACAGAGTGAAAGGTACCGATATACAAATTGCGGGCTTCGGTTGAGCCAAGAATATGTTCAATTCTTTCTTTCATTTCGGCCGCAGCCTTATTGGTAAAGGTGAGTGCTAAAATGTTGAAGGCATCTACGCCTTGCTGCATCAAGTGGGCAATTCGTGTTGTCAGCACTTTTGTTTTTCCGCTACCGGCACCGGCTACAATCATGATGGCACCATCCACATGCTGAACTGCTTCAAGTTGTCTATCATTGAGTCCCTTCAAATATTCTTGC
>JAFDXP010000012.1 GCA_018267875.1 Bacteroidota bacterium
AACGAAAATCTTGAACTCAAATGAGGTTTGTTTGCCGTCCTTTTTTGGGCAGTCTGTTAAATTCTCTTTGTCCATTGTTGACCGTTTTTGTTTAATTTTTGGTCAACCTATTTTAGGACGGGACAGCTCGTAGCATTGTGCATAACGTCCAGCAGCTTTGCGAAGTTTGCCTGTGTTGCGCCTGCGGCAGGCGAATTTTGCAAAACTGCCAGTTGTACGATAGTTGTTCCCAAAAGAACTTGATAAATACCTTTCAAAATATTGCGTAAATCTAAGATTTCCGAAGTCTTTTAAAAGGATAGTTCCGAAATTTTCCCATTTGTAAAATCAGTACAAAATAAAAATTTGACTTTGTCATTTTTTTCTTGTACCTTTGACAAAGCTTTTAAGCGATTCGCTTTGAAAACGAGTTTTCAGCAAATCTCATTTGCAAGCTTTGAAGGTCAGTACCTTGACCTTTTTTACAAATGTCAACTATAGTCGGAACTATTTATCAGTTGCTTGGGTAAACAATTTCGTATCAACTCGCAAATATACGAAACTCCACCAATTCTCAAAAAAACTTACTGCATTTATTTTCAATGAGATAACTAATTTATTACCTTTGGGATATTCAAAATGCGAAATTTATGGATATTCAAAATACGCAGTCTGCTTTTAATCACCAATTGTTCCTCTTTTCCCTTGGCTCACGTCATATAGAAGTATAATTTGATTTCAAATGTAATTTTATAATTATTTTCCCTTACAGTATGAAGTCTGCTTAGGCAAAAAATAAGCAAAAAAAATAAAACAATTTTTTAATGTTTGTTTTTACTCTAACGCTAATTCCAAAAGGTTCCGACAGGTGATGAATCACTTCTTGCAATAAATGCGACAGGTGATTTATCACAGAGTTTTAACAGCCATATCTTGTACTAATTTGGATCTTCCTATGCTTGGCATAATAACACTATAGATTAGCAATGTCATCTCCAACAGATGAAAATTGATATAATGAAACCAATCTTATGAATGAAGCTATTTTTCACACATACTGCAATATCAAAGGTGTAGTAGAAAAAAGAAAAGGGACTGTCCGTATTTAAAACTGACAGTCCCTTTTTAGTGCCCAGAACAGGAATCGAACCTGCACTCCCTTGCGAAAACCAGATTTTGAGTCTAGCGCGTCTACCAATTCCGCCATCTGGGCTTTTTCCCTACGGGGACGCAAAGGTAGCAATTCGTTTTTGAATTCGCAACAGATATTTCTTCCGAAAAAAACAATCTTTTATTTGAACTAATAATTCCGGTGTACGATTTCCTGTATCGTAGCTATTCAAAAGCTTATTTATTTCATTATTCAAGACAGCGTTTTGTTCCTCAAGAGTAGCTAAAGACATTTGTTTTGCTTCCTCTGTTCGGTCCATTTCATATTCACTGACAGCCTCGTTTAAATCCATCATTTCCATCAAAAAGCTTTGAGGCAAAGAATACTTTTCATCTGTTCCTAACGTATTTTCTAAACGCAATACATATTCTAATGTAGCATCGGCATCTTTCAAAATTTTATAGCCTTCATTGATCAAAGCACTCATCTGGAGCGCGTTTATAGCAGCATTATTAGAATCTTGTGTAAAACGATCAGGATGGTGTTTTCGGCACAATTCATAATACTTTTTACGAACTAATTCTTGAGGTGGATGAAAACTGATTGGCAAACCGAAGATTTCAAAATAGTTGACCATGCCGCAAAGGTGGGTACATTATCTTTGCTTGCAAAAAAAAATCAGGAAGATGATTCGCATTGGTTTGATAAGAGAAGAAAAGACACCACCAGATACTCGTGTAGCACTTACACCAAAACAATGTGTTGAAGCACAACGATTGTTCGGCATAAAAATTTTTGTTGAG
Source organism: Bacteroidota bacterium (assembly GCA_018267875.1). Lineage (GTDB taxonomy): Bacteria > Bacteroidota > Bacteroidia > Chitinophagales > Chitinophagaceae > JAFIGV01. Next base: position 1,894 of record JAFDXP010000012.1, read on the forward strand.
CCTTCGCCCAATAGATGCTTTCCGGACAGTGCTTATGCTGATGCTGGAATAGAATTGAAAATAGACTTATCAGATTGCGATATATTGATAGGAATTAAAGAAGTGCCTATTGACAAACTTATTGAAGGAAGAACTTACTTGTTTTTTTCTCACACCAAAAAGAAACAACCCTATAACCAAAAACTCATGCACGCGCTCATCCAAAAGCGTATCCGTCTGATTGATTATGAATGTCTAACCCATACGGATGGACAACGAATTCTTGGTTTTGGTTTCTTTGCCGGCGTTATCGGTGCACATAACGGACTATTGACTTACGGAAAAAAGTTTGCTAAATTCCAATTGACTCCTGCTCATCAATCCGGCAGTCTAGAAGACATGGCAGAACAATACAAGGATGTATATTTACCGCCCATCAAAATTGCAGTTACAGGATCGGGAAAAGTAGCTTCCGGCATTGTGGACATTATGGATCGCTTTGACATAGAATTTGTAGAGCCTGAAGATTATCTGGAAAAGCATTTTAATTATCCTGTTTACACTCATCTAAAAGGAAACTCATTATACGTACGCAAGGATAATGGAACTTATCATCGAGATGATTTTCATCATTTCCCCCAAGATTATCAATGCTCCTTTAAACGATTTTTACCCGTTACCGACATTTTAATGAATGGCATTTATTGGGATAAAAACGTACCTCGCCTTTTTGAAAAAGAAGCCATCCAACATCCTTCCTACAAAATGAATGTGATAGCCGACATTACCTGTGATATGGACGGTTCCGTTCCTATTAATTTAGGGTCAAGCACCATTGCTGATCCGGTTTATGGTGTGGACAAAAAAACATTTCAAAAGGTAGCTCCTTTTCAAAATAGGACAGATGTGGTGGATGTTATGGCGGTGGATAATTTACCCAATGAATTACCCCAAGACGCTTCACGACATTTCGGGCAACATATTCTCAAGTTCATTTTAGCAGAACTTTTGTCATCAAACAAAAGCGACATTATCGAAAGGGCAACTATTTGCTCAAACGGACAATTAACCGAACACTATGAATACTTGAGTGACTATGCCTACTAATTTTTTTTATAAAATTTTCTGATTAGTAACTAAACACACAATCTGTGATTGCGCCTCAGTCTATACAAGAAGTATTGAACCGTGCCGACATTCTTGAAATAGTTGGTCAGTTTGTACGTTTAAAAAGACGTGGTGCCAATCATATTGCTAACTGTCCTTTTCATTCGGAAAAGACTCCTTCATTTTATGTTTCCGGAAGCAAGGGCATCTATAAATGCTTTGGCTGTGGCAAAGGTGGGAATGTAGTTACCTTTATTCAAGAACATGAAAAGCTAACTTATCCAGAAGCCATCCGTTGGTTGGCAGATTTTTACAAGATCGCTCTTGAAGAAACCGAGCGATCACCGGAACAAGCTCAACAACAAAAAACAGAAGAGAGCCTGCGTATTCTGAATGAATTTGCAGCTAAATATTTTCAATCATTTTTATTAGAACAAGAAGAGGGTATTTCAATCGGATTACCTTATTTCAAACAGAGGGGCTTTCGAAAAGAAACGCTTGAAAAGTTTCTACTTGGATATTGTTCAGAAGCAGGCGAAGCTTTCTTTAAAAAGGCAACACAATCAGGCTATCAGGCAGACTTAATGGAGAAAGCCGGATTAGTCAAAAATCGCAACGGAAGCCATTACGATGTATATCGAGGTCGAGTCATTTTCCCTATTCAAAATATGACAGGTCGCGTGTTAGGATTTGGTGCTCGCATTCTAAAAACTAACGAACGTTCGCCCAAATACATCAATACACCCGAAAACGAGTTGTACATAAAAAGTCGTGTTCTCTACGGCATATATCAATCTCGACAAGCCATTGGAAAATTAGATGAGTGCTTTTTGGTTGAAGGCTATACCGATGTCATTTCACTGCATCAAGGTGGCGTAGAAAACGTAGTAGCCAGTAGTGGAACTTCCCTAACCGAAGAACAACTTCGTGCTATTGGTCAGCTGACCAAAAATCTTACTATTCTTTATGATGGTGATGCCGCCGGTATCAAAGCTGCCTTACGCGGCTTGGACATGGCATTGGCGCAAAGCTTTAATGTAAAATTGGTTTTACTACCCGAAGGAGAAGATCCGGATAGCTTTATTCAAAAATCGGGTGCGACAAAGTTTCATGAATATGTAAAAGAAAGAAAGCAAGATGTTATTTCTTTCCGGTTGCAAGTAGGTCTTAAAGAAATAGGAAATGATCCGGTTGCAAAATCAAAGTTAGTTAATGAATTAGCCGAGAGTATTTCCAAAATAAATAAAGCAGAAGATTTTTCTCTTCAAGATTATTATATCCGAGAAACTGCTCGTAAACTGGATGTAGAAGAAGCCGGCCTTATAAACCTTGTCAACAAGTTTATACGGGATAGAATTGAACAAGATCGCCGTCATGCCTCACGCGAGGAAACGCTACCGGAGGCTGCCATTACACCCGAAGCTACAGAAGAATCACAAGTAGAAAGTAGCAGAGAAAAAAACTTTGCACAAGAATGGGAATTGATTCGCGTGTTGATTGAACATGGTGAGAAATCATTTGAAGGTTTTGAAAATGTTGCCGATTTAATTCAACAAAGAGTAGATCCGGATTTATTAGAATCTACTATGGTGAAAGAAGTTTACAATGCTTATTTTTCTTTTAAAGCACAACGAGGCACTTTTCCACCTATCGGTTATTTTACCAACTTTCCCAATAAAGCAATTACGGAACAAATGGCAACCCTATTGCATACTCGAAATGAGATAAGCCATAACTGGAGCATCATGTACGGCATAGAAACACTAAGCGGCGACCTTAATTATATCAACGAAGCTGAAAGTGCACTGACCTATTTCGAAGTAAAAAGTATTGTTCAAATGCAAGCTTTACTGACCGAGCGTTTTCGCAATGAGCGCGATGAAGCAAAAATTACACTTCTGCAACGCAAAATGCTGGAATTAAAACAAGCTGAAGCAGAAATAGTAAAAAAGCATGGCACAGTTATTTTAAAAATGATGCGTAAAGGATAGTTCGGTCATAAAAACCAGTTTAAGCAATTCCTAAAAAAAGGATACAAGCATCGTTTCACCGTTGAATATTCGCTTATTTTAGCCCAAAAATTAGCACTTTTTTACTCGTACCGTGAAAACCTATTTTTCACTCAATTGCTACTTTGATTTTAAACGTTTTTACTTTCTATATTTTAAGCTTATGCGTTTTGCAATTCGCGATGACGATGCTAACTATTTCACTACCCCTCAAGCATTAGAAGCTTGCTATGGAGATATTTGGGATACCATTCCACCCTCTCTTTCGCTTATCTCAAAAGTAAAAGGAGATTGGCCCTATTGGCTACAACACATTTACGACAACCGACACCAAACTAACTGGCAAGGATGGGAACAAGATGATGTTGCTCATCCGATTGAGCAAAATGAAACTCTCATTTTATTTTTAAAACAAAAATTGCAAGAAAGTAAATTAGACCTTTGCTTTCATGCAAAGTTTCACCGAAATGGCGATGCTGTACGCCCAAGCGACCGAGAAAACAATTATGTGCGCGGGGCAGAATTCTATACGAATGAAGACAAAACCCATGAAATCATTTCAGAAGTAGCACATTTAAATAGCATATTCGACTACAAAATTTCTGTATTTACACCTCCTCAAAATCTTCTTTCAAAACTTGGGTATCAAGCTGTAAGGCGTGCCGGACTTAACATTTGTGGTGGAGGACTCAGCTTTTTATCAAAAGAAAAAAACATTCGCGGCTTATACAATCTGGCTATTCAGCTTGTCTTTAAAATGAAGCACAAGCATACAAACTATCCCTTTGTGCTCCACTATTCAAACCACACAGAAATTCCTTATCATTATCCTCTACAGCCCACTACAAAAGTGGAGGATTTAATATCTGCCTTTGATGCCGTGCGCCGGTTTGATGGAGATTTTGTTTTATCTACACATTATGCCGAATTTTTTTACCCAACTAAATACAATAGCAAATTGACCATGAAAGATGTGCTTCATGAATTCCTGTTGCACGTTTCCAAATTTCCAGTTACCTATCAGTCCTTGTCGGAACTATTATCAAAAATTAAAAAGCAGTAGAAAAAGAGATTTTGATATGAAAATTTTGATGACTACCGAAACACTGATGACAGGTGGAGCCGAATGGTTTGTATTACGACTTTCAGATGCTTTCATTCGTGCTGGACATGAGGTACAATTATTTATTCTACGTCCTGACTTGATAGATGAAAGGATGATTACCCAATTCAAGTCAGTACCCTTATTTCATGCACCGCTAAAGCTGATAAAAAATGCAGTTAGGGTTGATAGAGTCTTGCAAAAATTAGTGAAGCTTCAACCAACAGTTGAAAGTATAAACAAAAGATACCTAAGCAACGTTATTGAAGCTTTTCAACCCGATGTGCTTCACAGTCATTTACTACCCGCAGATTTCACAACTATTCAAGCAAACCAATCTTTTGGTAAAAGGCATGTCATTACTATTCATGGCGACCATATTCAATACATCAAAAAAGGCAACCGCAAGAAAATAGAAATTTCAAAAAAAGTGCTTCAAATCGTTGATGAAGTTGTTTTGATTTCTGATGAGCAAAAAAGAATCCTTTCTAAAGAACACCCAGCTATTGCTACAAAATGTACGAAGATATACAATGGCTATCCATTACCGGAAAATAGTAGGTCAAATCACAGGCATGAAAATTTTACATTTGGAATGATAGCGCGAGGCATTCCTGAAAAGGGCTGGGAGCAAGCCATACAGGCATTTTCAAAAATAGAAAATAAAGAAACTCGATTAATATTTTTTGGTGAAAGCGAATATTTAGACTCTTTAAAATTAAAACAAAAGGATAGCAGAATATCATTTGCCGGATTCACCAATAATCCTTTACAAGCCATCAGCCAGATGGATGTGGGCTTACTTCCAACCTATTATGCTTCAGAAAGCCTGCCTACAACAGTGATTGAATATATGGCTTTGCAAAAACCGGTAATAGCTACGAGAGCAGGAGAAATAGCTCAAATGATGGAAGATGATTCAGGGCAAATTGCCGGTGTGTTAATTTCTGAGCATACCGCTGAAACTATTACGGAGCCTTTATTTCAGGCTATGAAGCACATCATGGAAGAAACAGACTTTTATCATAAATGCTCGGAGAATGCAGTGCAAGCCGTTGTGAAATTTTCAATGGAGCAGTGTCTTTCTAATTACCTTTCAATATATCAAGCAACTGAAAAAATTGAAAATGCAAATAAAAATGCACATTGATATTTATAAATATCGAAGCCAGTAAATTAAATTTACAACTTATTAAAAGCCATTCACGAGATTTGTCTATCTCCATGAAGAAGAATGTATTACTTATTGGTTCGGAATTAGGTAAAGGTGGAGCCGAGCGTTCAATTTCGTTGCTCAGCTATTATCTGGAGCCATTTTACAATGTTACCTTGTGCATACTTTCAGGCACCGACAGAGAAAAGTTTTACAAAACATGTCGCTCTGTTGTATTTATAGATCCCCCTGAAACTAAAAATATTTTCAGCAAAATAGGTGCTTGGCGTTATCGTTTAAAGCAGATTAAAGCACTCAAAAAACAACACCGAATTGATATTTCAATTAGTTTTTTAGAAGGACCAGATTATGTAAATGTACTCACGAAAGGAAAAGAAAAAGTAACGTTAAGTATTCGCGGATCAAAGCTCCATGACAAAGAAATTTCCGGAATCATGGGCAGTATTAGAAAACGGATTCTTATTCCTTGGCTTTATCGTAAGGCTGATTCAATTGTTTGTGTTACAGATGCACTATGCCATGAACTAAACCAACAATTTGGTATTGAGAAAGAAAAACTACAGACCATTTATAATTTTTACGAAGTAGATCATATTCGTGAATTGGCTGCTGAACCGCTATCTCCCGAAGAAGAAAAAATATTTTCAGTGCCAGTTATTATTTCATCCGGAAGACTACATGTGGCAAAAGAATATGACAAATTAATTACCTTGTTTGCTAAATTAAACTCAACCCAACCGTCAAAATTGATGATTTTAGGTGATGGTAACAAGAAAGAAATATTGATACATTTGTGCCATTCATTAAACCTTGTAACCTGCGACTGGCAAGCAGATAGAGCTAACAACACAACAGCAGATGTGTATTTTATGGGCTTTCAAACCAATGCTTTTAAGTTCTATAATCGAAGTGCCTTATTTGCACTAACCTCTTCATGGGAAGGCTTTCCAAACGTACTTGCTGAAGCACTTATTTGTAGAATCCCTGTTGTTTCTACAGATTGCTACACCGGACCACGAGAAATACTCAACCAAACTCAAATACCCCAAACACCCACTACCTTAGCTAAAAGAACCCATGTGGGAAGCCTAATGCCCTTGTTGCAAAACCCGACTGATGAAGTGATTGAACTATGGGTAGGAGAAATGACTTACTGGATGAAACAAACCAATATAGCTCAAGAATGTTTCGATGAATTAACAAAACGATTTACACTTGATACCATGCTTAATAAATGGAAGAACGTAATAGATTTTGAACCGTGACAATCCTGATCATAGACAATTCTGTTGCATTCACCGGTGCTTTCAAATGTGCACTCAATGAAGCTTTAGCACTAAAAGAAGACCATCGCTTTGTTTTTGTTCTCCCCTCGGGTAGTCCGGTTGTAAACTTGGCCAAGGAAAAAGGTTTTCAAGTGCATACGCTTCCCTTTCGCGAAATTTCTAAGTCTGTTCAAGCATTAGCTATCTATCCATTCGCACTTATAAAAAATACAATTGCTTTACGTAAATTGGTACGAAAAGAGCAAGTAGAATTAATTCAAGTCAATGACTTCTACAACTTACTGGGCGCGGCTTTACGAATATTCGGATATAAAAACAAGCTGTTTACCTATGTTCGATTTTTACCACAAACTATTCCTTCTCCTCTTCGATATATTTGGCTTTTTGCCGCCCAAAAATACAGTGATAAAATAGTTGCAGTATCTGATGCAGTGCTAAACCAATTGCCAAAAAATGTCAAAAACATAAGATTATACGATCCTGTAAATCTTTCTGAACAATTAGTAAATGTTCCTCACAGTTTTGACAAATTAAGCTTCTTATATCTTGCCAATTTCACTCGAGGAAAAGGTCAAAACTATGCGCTGGAAGCCTTTGCCAAAACTTTACAAGAAAACCCGAACATACAATTGACCTTTGCCGGCAGCAATATGGGACTTGAAAAAAATGAGGGTTATCGGCAAGAGCTTATTGCACGTACAAAAGAATTAGGGTTATCGAAAGTAGTGTCCTTTCAAACTTTTGTTGAAAATGTTGAGGTTGCCATAAAAGAGGCAGACATTATGCTCAACTTTTCCGATGGAGAATCCTTTTCAATGACCTGCTTGGAGGCATCTTTCTATGGCACTCCAATGATTGCTACTCGATGTGGTGGGCCAGAAGAAATTATTGAGCATAATCTAACAGGTATTTTAGTTGAAAAAGCCAACATTTCAGAAATGGCAACAGCTATGATTTCATTATCTAACAACGAAACGCTAAGAAAGCAATTCGCAGAGGCCGGTAAAACATTTGTACGAAAAAAATTTAGCCTTGATACCTTCATTCATTCATTCAATGCCATGCTATCATAATGCCTAAGTCTGTTTTATTTATTGTACCCTACCCGATTCACCGAGCACCCTCACAGCGTTTTCGTATTGAACTATATGAACCGGCTCTTCAAGAAAATGGGATTCAATATCGAATTGCTCCTTTCATGGATGAAGCAACATGGGCAATCATTTTCAAACCAGGTCATCACTTTGCCAAACTAAAAGGGATCATTAAAGGATATGGACGGCGCATAGTTCATCTTTTTGACAGCTTGAAATATGATTACATTTTTGTGCATCGAGAAGCTGCCCCTTTAGGCCCTCCGGTGTGGGAGTGGATAGTTGTCCATCTGTTTAGAAAGAAAATAATTTTCGATTTTGATGATGCCATTTGGATTCCACGCATAACCAAAGGAAACGGAATTGCTCGATGGTTCAAAAGCTTTGGAAAAACAAAATATCTCTGTCGTTGGGCAACCATAGTTACCGGTGGCAACAATTTTTTAAATCAATTTGCAACTCAAAATGGCGCAAAAACGACTATTTTTTTGCCTACCGTAGTAGATGTAGTTCACAAGCACAACAAGGTAAAAAAACACCATGCAGGAAAACCGATTGTTGGCTGGACAGGTAGCCACTCTACCCTTTATTATCTGGATGATTTTGTGCCGAGTTTGCAGGCCTTGCAAACTGAATACGATTTTACCTTTCTTGTCATTGCTGATAAATGTCCGGATTTACCCTTGCGAGATTGGCAATTTGTTCAATGGAACGAGGCTACAGAAGCCGAAGATCTATTGCGAATAGATATTGGGATTATGCCCCTCAAAGCAGATCAATGGAGTGAAGGAAAATGTGGCTTCAAACTGATTCAATACATGAGTTGTGGTATTCCCTCATTAGCTGATCCTGTTGGTGTCAACAAGGATATTATTGAAGACGGGAAAAATGGATTTTTATGTTCCGATGCGCAACAATGGAAAGAAAAACTGATGTTGCTAATCATGAACCCCGACCTTAGAAAAACCATGGGCGAAATGGGCAGAGAAAAGATTGTTAGAAATTATAGTTTACAATCGCAGGAAAAAAAATTTATCTCACTTTTTCAATAAAGCTATCGCTTAAAGGAAAAGATATTTTTTTCAATTGGGTTGTGTTTATAGAATATCAACACCAAAGCTATTCCGTAGAATGGCAGACACGGAATTCTATATCGAGAAAGCGCGCCAAAATTGCCTGACGAAAGCCCGACAGCAAAAGCAAAAATTACGGCAAATATCAGACAGAACTGAATAGTTGGATCCTCTGCAATGGTTTTCCGCACTTTCTTAAATCCTATAGTAAATAGAATCTTTAGCGTTATCCACATAAACATAGTTGCTTCAAATGCGTTTAACAATTGAAATGGCTTTCTTGTTTCCCATAAATAAGGGCGAAAAAGTGTAACATTAACAGCTAAAGGAAATTTTTTCAACATCCCCGACAAGGAAGGGTCATCGCTTCCTAAATGATAGGCAGAGCCTCCATCAGACGAAACTGCTGCAATGTAAGAGCTTGTTGTGTATGAGGTTTGTGCCATGTTGGTTAAAGAATATTTTCCCAATTCAGCTGCAAACTTTTGAGCAAAAAATAAGAAACCCACAAAGCACCCCATAACGACCATTAATTTCACTGCGGTACGGGTTATTCCATTTCTAATTCGATGTGAATAGGTAAACAAAATCCAAAGCAAAAGTGCCGGAATAAAAGCTAACAATATATAGAGCTTGACAGAAGAAATAAGCCAAAAGCTGATCACCGCCATGATGATATTTCCAATACTATAATCCCTATTCATCAACATTCGAAAAACACTGTGTGTAAGCCAACCTAATCCGAACATGCAGAGTGTATCTTTAAAAATTCCAGACCCCCACATAATGGTGCTGGGAATAAATAGAGTGCACCATGCAATTTGCTTGGTGAATTGTGGATACTTAGTGGCAAAGGTTCTAAACAAAGCCCATACGCCTGTAAATGAGATGACACTAAATAAAACAGCTATTGGCAAATAGGTAGTAAAAGTGATGGTTCCAAGAATAGCGGTAATGCTGGCTACAGTGTATTCTGCCGGTGCCTCATACCACCACATTTGTGAAATATAATCAGAGTAAGCTCCATCATACCACGGCGGAATCCGCAACAACAGGTTGAACCATTTGATGACAGACTCACCAAATGCGCCGTTGATTACTTTAGCATGAAAGAAATAGTTGGCAGTATCGCCACCACCATAATAATAGCGATAAATTAAGCCTATAAAGATGGCACCAATAATTTTTGCAGAAAGTGCCGGCATGAAATAGGGTCGCCAAGGATGCCCCAAGGGATACATGTTATCTCTGATAAAATCCGCTGCCACAAAGATTATAAAGAGATATAAGGGTAACAGCAGGTAATCCAACAGTACGATGAAATTATTCAATTCATCAGGACTCCATTGAACTAAAAACAACATCGAGGTCAAATTCCTATGATTATTCGAGCGTTGAAATTATATCATTTTGCGGGTTGAAATCAGAATCTGTTATCCACAAAATTCACACAACTTGTTGTTGCCAATTTCAAGCGTACCTTTATCCCATCTCATTCAACATACGATCGTCCCTACATGTGCGGAATCACCGGAATTTTTGCCATTAACAATAATGCGAATTCTAATCTTGCAAAAATTAAAGAAGCGACAGACAAACTATTCTTGCGCGGACCTGATTGTGGAAATACTTTCTCAGATTATCCCTGCGCATTAGGTCATAGACGATTGTCTATATTAGATACTTCTAATGGTGCATCTCAACCCATGAGTGATTTTTCGGGTCGATATATTCTTGTTTTCAACGGAGAGATTTTCAACTATCAAGAGCTTTCAAAACGCTATTTGTCAAAAGTTTGGGAAGAAATTGGTGCACCCCGTACTACATCCGACACTGAAGTCCTTCTGTATTTGCTTATTCATTATGGCACAGATTGTTTACCATGGCTGAGCGGTTTTTTTGCCTTTGCTTTATATGATCGGCATACACATGAATTGTTGCTAGCACGTGACCGATATGGGAAAAAACCATTACTTCTATATCATGATGATCTTTTTTTTGCTTTTGCCTCCGAAATGAAAGCTCTGCTTGCGTTTGGAATGCCTCGTCAACTTCATAATGAAGCCTTGTATCAATACCTTCAATTAAACTATGTGCCACAACCGCAGAGCATGATTAAAGGTGTTAGAAAATTACGTCCGGCTCATTATTTAAAGCTAAAAGAAGGAAAAGCCATTGAGGAAAAGCCCTTTTACCGTTTGCAACCAATGCCTGAACGTTATGAAGCGTTGAATTATGAACAAGCTAAGGCAAATTTAGTTTCACACATGGACACTGCGGTACAAGAACGCATGATAGCAGATGTACCATTGGGTGCTTTTTTAAGTGGCGGCATTGACTCATCCATTATTGTAGCACTTGCCAGTAAATACACATCACAACTCAATACCTTTTCCGTTGGGTATAAAGACAATGCTTTTTTTGATGAAACGAGCTATGCCAAATTAGTGGCCAATCAATACAAAACAAACCACACCGTCTTTTCCCTTTCCAATGCTGATTTTTTAGAGCATGTACATGATGTGTTGAATTATATTGATGAACCCTTTGCTGACTCATCTGCCATTCCGGTATATATTCTTTGTAAAAATACCCGCAAGCACGTTACTGTAGCACTTAGTGGTGATGGTGGTGATGAAGTATTTGCCGGCTATAATAAACATGCCGCTGAATGGAAGGTTCGTCAAAAATCGTTTATAAACAATATGGTTAGAGCCGGTTTGCCATTGTGGGAATTATTACCCAAAAGCAGAAACGGCAAATTAACCAACTTGTTTCGTCAACTACATCGGTTTGCTGAAGGAGCAAACCTATCCATGCAAGATCGCTATTGGAGATGGGCATCCTATAATGATGCACAAACAACAGATACCTTATTAACTTCCGCTACACGACAAAAACTTTCAAAAAGTGAAATAGAAGAAGAAAGAAGTAAGATTCTTTCTGTATTTAAAAGCGATGACTTTAACCAAGTACTGCTTGCAGATATGAACTTAGTTTTACCCGGCGACATGCTTGTAAAAGTGGACTTGATGAGTATGGCTAATAGCCTTGAAGTGCGCAGCCCTTTTCTGGATTTCAAAGTAGTTGATTTTGCCTTTGGGCTTCCTTCCAAATTTAAGATTGATGCTAAACTGAAAAAGAAAATTGTTCAAGATGCCTTTAGAGAAATGTTACCGAAAGAGCTATACAATCGTCCCAAACATGGTTTTGAAATCCCATTGCTTGGATGGTTTAAAAATGTATTGTGGGGCATGATTGATGGAGATTTATTAGAAAAGAATTTTGTTCAACAACAAGGGATTTTCGATGTTCACGCAACAGAATTACTAAAGAAAAAACTTCGGAGCAACGACCCAGGCGATAGCCATGCAACTATCTGGGCATTGATTGTTTTTCAACACTGGTGGAAACGATACATGAATTAATTTCACTACAAAACTGAATTGTTTATACATTTGAATCACTACTACACTATTCCATGCCTCGCGTTTTACGAATTCATAATCGCCTCATCATAGGTGGTCCTGCTATAAATGTAACCTATTTGACACGGTATATGTCACCGGAATTTGAAACCATGCTTGTCATTGGGGGAAAGGATGCGCATGAACAAGATGCTATACATTTAACTCGCGACTTAGGAATTGAGCCCATTGTGGTGAATGAAATGCGCCGTAATATTCACCCCCGCCAAGATGGAATTGCCTATAAAAAAATAAAGGAAATTATTCAAAAATTCAAGCCTGATGTAGTTCATACCCATGCAGCAAAATCAGGTGTAATTGGGCGTTTGGCAGCAGATGCTTGTAAAGTTCCAGTAATTGTACACACCTTTCACGGGCATGTTTTCCATAGCTATTTCAGCCCTTGGCAAACAAAAATGTTTATTCATATTGAACGATATCTGGCTCGCAAATCAAGTGGCATTGTGGCTATCAGCCAAAGCCAAAAAGAGGAGTTGGCAAACGTGTATAAAATCTGTCCAAAAGAAAAATTGGAAGTCATTCCTTTGGGCTTAGACCTTGACAAATTCCATCAACGGCAAGATGAAAAAAGAGCGATATTTCGAAGCCGGTATCAAATTGAAGATGATGAAATAGCCATTGGCATTATTGGGCGTATAGTACCTGTAAAAAATCACGATCTATTTGTTGCCTCGGCTAAAAAAGTATTAGATGCCAGCCAAAAGCGGCTTCGTTTTGTAATAGTGGGCGATGGCGATATGCGACCTTCTATGGAAGCATCTTTTCAAGCGGCAGGCATTGATTACACCTATTATCCCGAACAAAAAAGAAAAGCCACAGCCTTTTGCACTTCTTGGCTCACACAAATTGATGAAGTGTTGGCAGGGTTAGATATTGTTGCACTAACCTCACACAATGAAGGCACTCCTGTTTCTTTAATTGAAGCACAAGCATCTTCTCGTCCGGTTGTATCAACCCATGTAGGTGGTGTTGCGGATATGGTTATGGACGGGAAATGTGGATTTGTTACTCCTCCGGCCAATGCGGAACTTTTTGCAGAGGCGCTTTTGAAGCTTGTTCAAGATGACGGATTGCGAGCTGATTTTGGTGCTTTTGGAAAAGACTTTGTACAAAGTAAATTCTCTTATCAACGATTGGTAAGCGATATGTCTGCATATTACCATCGTTTAATTGACGAAAGTAACCATCGCAAATAAGCACACCGAGCTTTTTCTCATTTACAACTCCGCTAACATGGCTTGTGCTTGTTGGTTTTGTGGGTGCTTTTGCAAAAGTTGTTGTAATGTTTGTTTTGCAAGTAACAATTGATGGTTACCATGAAACCAAACAGCCATATTAATCAAATTTTGTTCGTTATCCGGGTCTAAAAGCATTGCTCTTTGCATAAATTTGTAAGCTTGTCCATTATTCCCTTCTTGCATAAAAATGAATCCCAGATTGGTATTTGCATCTATGTGATTGGTATTTTCTGACAGAATATATTCACAAACTTTTTGTGCCTCTTTCATTTTTTGCTGTGCCAACAAACAAACTGAATATTTCGATTGAAAGTCTAACGAATAAGGCCATATTTCAATGGCACGCTTATACCAGATTTCTGCTTTAATATTTGCTCCAGTTTGGAAATAAGATTCTCCTACTCTATATGCTGCCCAAGCATCCTGTATATCCGAAGATTGGATAGGAGTTGCATACTCAATCACTTTTGAATAATTGTGCAACAAAAAATAGGCACGCATGTTATCCCGATTGTGTTCATCATTTAGCTCTACGTTTTGTTGCTTAGCTATATAAAACAAAGCCGAATCAAGTAATCCAATATTCGGGTTATATCGCTCAAAAAATTCCATATAGGCTCGTGCTGTGGTTAGGGCATCGGGTTGGTTGTTATTAAATGATTTCAAGCCTAAAAAAGCTGTAATACCCCGTTGTTCTGCTTCACTTAATGGGCGTTTACGAATGTAATGATCTGTCACCGCTACATGTGGAATATCAATACTGCCATTACGAGGCATGTGACAAGTAATACAATCGTTATTTTGGGTAGCTCGTGCCATTTCTGTTTCGGTGCAACCATGTGAATCCATCAAAGGATTTCTATCCATTTGATTGATGGGTTGATGACAACCAAAACAAGCATTTAAAAATTGCTCTCTGGGTGTAAACTTGATGCTTACATGTGGATTGTGACAGGTAATACAGCTCATTTTACCACTATTTATATAGCATTTGCTTTTTTTCATTCGCTCCACATGGCTGGCCATAATCATCTTATCGGTTCCGCCTTCATATTCCGGCATAAAAACGTTCATCACCTCGCTCAATTTCATACCGGGACGAAAATCAAAAAAGTTTTTACCATCATTCAACACTGCTACACCTTGCAGATGACATCGTTGACAAACATTGTTTTGTAATTCTGTTGATAATCGTCGTGGATTTACAATTGAATAATCGGGAGCCTTAGATGTGTCAATGATGTGTCCGGCTTGCTTTTCGGCTACATGAATACTACCTGGACCATGACATCGCTCACAATCAATTCCTGTCTTTATATGCAAGAATTTATTTTGGCTTCCGGTTACAAAATCTGGATAAGCATTATGACAAGTCATGCACTCGCTTTCTATCATTCGTGAAAACCGCTTATTGTTGCCACGTTCAAAGCCCGGAGCTAAATCCCATTTTCTTTTTTGGGTGTAGAAAGTGATGGGCGCTTGATAGAGATAGCCGTTTTGAGAAAAGATATGAGAATTAGTATGTTGCCCTGAACCTACTATAAAATCTATATGCTGCACCAATTTATGGACTGTATCATTCCCTTTAAGCCTATATTCCATGATATAAAGGCTATCTTTCTGCCAAAGGGGTTTGTAGTAGAAGTCTGAAGTTGAATCATAGACCAAAGCATGATCACCAAAATCGGCAGATGATTTACTTCGTGTAGCATATCCAAACGATTGCCCCATACCGGTTTTCATAAAACTGGCATAAATATCAGCATGGCAAGATGCGCACACATTCATCCCTACATAATGAGCAGATGAGTCATAAACATTTCGCCATTGTGAAGACAATTCCGATTTGCTCTTTTGGGGTTGATTACAAAAGGTACAAATCATGGCAATCAACATCAATGCACCTGCCAAAACAAAGACAGCCTGTTTTTTTTTCATCGTTTAATGGCTCAATAAACCAATTGATCAATTTGCCGGTTATATGGCACACTCAAAGAAATCAATAAATTGCCGAATTTGCTTACCGAAAAATTGCCAAAGTATAGTTTGCTTTTCCTTTTTGAATCAGTAAATAGCAGTCATTTAAAAGCATGTCTGGCTTTATATGCAAATCGGGAGTTGTTACTTTTACTTTATTGATGCTTAATCCTCCGTTTTGAATCAATTTTCTGGCTTCTCCTTTTGATGGGAATATTTTAGAATCGGCTAAAAAGGTTAGTAAATCTAGCCCCTCGCCATCCAAAGTTTGCTTTACACCTGCCACTTGAGGTACTCCATCCATCACTTCTAACAATTGTTTTTCAGTTAAAGCACGAAGAGTGTCCACCGCAGTTTGGGCAAATAAAATATCTGATGCTTTTTGGGCAAATGACAATTCTTCTGCACCATGCAACAGGGTAGTCATTTCTTCTGCAATTGCCTTTTGTAATTTGCGAAGATGAGGAGCAGCACGGTGTTCATCAATTAAAGTTTGAATTTCGGGAATCGGCTTAAACGAAAACGACAAGGCAGATTTTTCAGCGTCGGCATCAGAAAGTTTAAGCCAATACTGATAAAATTGATACGGCGAAGTTTTTTCAGCATCTAACCAAATGGTTCCACTTTCTGTTTTACCAAACTTACTGCCATCTGCTTTTGTAATCAATGGACTGGTCATGGCAAATGCTTCTCCACTACCTTTTCTACGGATAAGTTCTGTGCCGGTAACAATGTTACCCCACTGATCGGCACCGCCCATTTGAAGCTTTACATTTTGTTTGTTATAGAGATACCAAAAATCATAGCCCTGAATGAGTTGATAAGAAAATTCGGTAAAAGAAAGTCCCGTTTCCAGTCGTTTTTGGACAGAATCTTTTGACATCATGTAGCCAACAGTAATATGCTTTCCTACATCTCGAATAAAGTCGAGAAAGCTATAATCATGTAGCCAATCATAATTATTTACTAAAACAGCAGCATTGGGGTTTTTGGGGTTGAAGTCTAAAAATTTTTCCAGTTGCTTTTTTTGTCCTGCAATATTTTTTTCGATGGTTTCACGATCTTGTAAATTTCGTTCTGCTGATTTTCCTGAAGGGTCGCCTATCATGCCGGTAGCCCCGCCCAGCAAGGCATACGGTTTATGTCCAGCAAGTTGAAGTCGGCGCAAGAGGGTAATTTGCAGCATACTTCCGACATGTAAGCTATCGGCAGTAGGATCAAACCCAATATAACCGGAGGTCATTTCTTTCGCTAACTGTTCTTCCGTACCGGGCATTATATCATGTATCAGGTTGCGAGCTCTCAAATCCTCAATCAGGTTCATCCGAAATAATTTTATGAAATGTTGCAAATGTAAGTATCCACGTTGAATGGGGTTTGATTCATTGAGGCAATATTGCCAGATTTGTTGCGTTATAGGAAAATTTGATTATAGAGGGACAACTAACTGCTTAATATCTCTTATTTTTAAACGCTTTTACCCACTTTTTCATTTTGAATGAAACGAATTAATTCCATTCTGTTGGTTTTGCTCTGTTTTTCGATTAGTCAATCGAAGGGGCAAAGCCGTATTTATGTAAATGAATACCTCAATATTGGGGTTGGCGGAAGAGGATTGGCTATGGCAGGGGCACAAGCCGCAACAACCAATGACATTACTTCGGGATACTGGAATCCCGCTGGGCTTATGCACATAACCAGTGATTTGGAAATAGGATTGATGCACGCTGAATATTTTTCAGGCAATGCAAAGTATGACTATGGTTCAATTGTAAAGCCCTTAAAAGATAAGAAACGAGTAGTTGGTATTTCTATATTACGCTTCGCTATTGATGATATTCCCAATACTATTGACTATGTGCAACCGGACGGATCTTTCGATGAAAGCAAGCTCAAATCAATGTCTGCAGCGGATTATGCCTTTCTGCTTTCTTATGCTCAGGGGTTGAAAATTTTTAAAAATAAAAACATACAAACCAATATTGGTGGCAATGCGAAAATTATTTATCGAAATTTAGGAACGATGGCAAATGCTTGGGGATTTGGAATTGACTTAGGCATCCAAGCTCGATATAAGCAATGGTTATTCGGCATCATGGCAAAAGACATAACGACTACCTACACGGCTTGGAGTTTTCATTTAACTGATGAAGAAAAGCGAGTATTCTATCAAACTGGAAACGACATTCCGGTTAAATCTTATGAGGTGATGTTGCCCCGATTTAATTTCGGAATTGCACGGCAACTTATAAAGTCCGGGAAACCAATACAACTACTGGCAGAAGCGGGTTTTGACTTGACAACTGATGGTCGTCGAAATACATTGTTAGCAAGCAGCACTTTCAGTATAGATCCCAGATTAGGGGTAGAAGCCAGCTATAAACATGCCATATTTCTTCGTGCAGGTGTCGGCAATTTTCAATATGTCTTAGATGATAAAGACACCTTGAACCAAAAGAAAAGGATGATTTTCCAACCTTCTATTGGATTAGGTGTTAAGGTCAGCAAGTTGATGATTGATTATGCTTTTACCAGTTTACAAACTCAATCCAACCCTTTGTTTACGCATATAATTTCCCTACGAGTTTTGCTCGACAACCAAGAGTTGAAAAAGCAAAAGAATAAATCTGCCTCATCGCGTACTCATCACTAAAAAAAGCAGACAAATGAACCGAATAAAACGTACGCTTATCTTATTGTTGGTACTATTAGGGCAATATCATGCTCATGCACAAATAGGCAATGAGTGGATAGACTACAGCAAAACCTATTGGAAAATAAAAGTGGGCAAAAATGGAATATTTCGTGTTCCGCTTTCTGCCTTAACTGGAATTTCGCCAACCGTAAATGGGAACAATTTCATTCTTTATTTAGATGGTGTTGAGCAGCCTATATTCACCACTACAAATGGTGTATTTAGCACAAGCGACTATATAGAATTTTATGGAAAAAAAGCAGACGGTCAATTAGACAAATCTCTTTACATTAAGCCTGAATATCAGCCTAATGATGGCATCAGTTTGTTTAGTGATACTGCTGTATATTTTCTTACAGCAGATGCACAATCCAACCATTTGAGATATACCAATATCCCGAACAATATCCCGAACAACCCACCTACACCTCAGCCCTTTTGCATAGCTACTGTACGTACTGATTTTACACGAAATTTCAATTCTGGACGAACGGTTTATACCGGGCAAAATATCCCCATGTCTCTCTTTGATAATGCGGAAGGATATATAGACTCCATTGTTCCGGTTGGTGCACCAATTAATTATACATTTAATGCCCCAAATGCCGTTGCCGCCCCCTTAAATGCTGTTTTGAATAGTTCAGTACTGCGTGGTTCTTATTATGTAGCACCTGACAACATCAAAATTTATTTCAACAATCAACAAATTGCAGATTCTGCTTTACCACAAGATGCCACCAAACATTTTACGATACCTTTTTCCGCTTCCCTTGTTTCTAACAGCAATAATCTTCAGTTTATTGCGCTGACAGGTGGCACCCAATTTGATCAATACGGTGTGTCGTTTTGGGAATTAAAATATCCACGTGACTTTAACTTTAACAGCACATCCTTTTTTCAATTTTCACTGCCTCCCAACAACTCTTCAACCTATCTTGAATTAACCAACTTCAGCACAGGAACCAATCCACGCTTGTATGATTTAACCAACAAAAAATGGTATGCCGGCAACAATGCCATATCCGGGAAGATTCGTTTTTATTTAGACCCTTCTTTGGCTACTACAGACTTAGTGATATATGCAGAGGGTAGTAGTGATCTATCTACCATTTCACAAACTCAGTCTATTTTATTTAAAAATTTTAGAACGATTGCTAATCAAGGCAATTACATTATTCTTACACATGGAGCTTATGATGCTTCAGTGAATGGACACAACTATGTTACTGATTACAAAAACTATCGTTCCTCAACAACCGGTGGCGGCTATAACGCAACCATAGTAGATGTACGTGAATTGTATGATCAGTTTGCTTATGGACACGACATTCATCCTTTGGCTATTCGTCGGTTCTTAAAATATGCTTTTGATAGCTTTGCTGTTCGTCCTACTTACGCTTTCTTTATAGGTAAAGGTTTGTTGTATCACAAATACCGAACTTATCAAAACAGCCTTAATCAATTTCCCTATTCAGGCATTGTTCCCACATACGGAGATCTTGGCTCCGACAATGATTTTGTGAATTTTTTGCCAAACAAAATACAAGCTATGAAAGTTGGAAGATTCAATGCTTGGAATGGTCAAGAAGTTGGAAATTATTTAGAAAAAGTAAAAACTTATGAGTCAGCTTTGAAACCTACAGGAATTCCTACACATGAAAATGATGGCTGGAAAAAACAAGTGTTGCATATTGGCGGAGGTCGAAACACGGGAGAACAACAATACCTCTTAGGCACACTCAATATTGCAGCCGATATTTTTAAAGACACATCATTAGGTGCACAAGTTACCACTATCAGCAAAAGCACTACAGATCCACTTTCTATGGTCAACAACAAATCCATAGATAGCTTAGTCAATACTGGACTATCACTTATTGACTTCAACGGACACGCCACTTCTACAGGGTTTGACTTTAGCATTAAAGATCCAGAGACTTATTCAACGGTTGCTAAATTTCCTCATTTCATTGCATTAGGATGTGACGTTGCACAAATATTTAACCTCAATTCTACTATACGTACATTAAGCGAACGATACTTGCTTACGGCAATTGGTGGTTCAATTTCTGTGCTGGCAAGTAACAATCTTCAATACCAAGAATTTCATCGAACCTATTTACCAACTGTTGCTAATAGCATTACCCGAAAAAACTATGGCTCAACTATCGGCACCCATCAAATGGAGGCCTATGATAGTATGTTGAGCATTGACCAATCTGAAGGTACATTTTATCAGCTCGAAAGTCTTTTACTACAAGGCGATCCTGCATTACCATTTTATGGATTGCCTAAACCAGATTTTCATGTTGCATCTAATCGTTTATCCACCATTCCTTCAAACGTAACGAACACGTTGGATTCTTTTAAGTTGAAACTTGTTGCTTTTAATTTGGCTAAAGCAATTGATGACACAGTGCGCATAAAAATAGAGCATACCAATCCTGCAGGAAGCACTACCACACTGAAATATCTTTTTATCTCGAAGTTGATGTACAGTGATACAATATTTACCAATTTATCGGTTAATAAAATAACTGATGTAGGTTTAAATAAATATACTGTTACCATTGATGACAAAAACAAGTTTGATGAAGTTAGCGAAGCAAATAATGTTGCTACCCTTGAAATCTTTGTTTATTCTGACAATCTAATACCGGTTTATCCCAAAGAATTTAGCATTGTAAATACACCATCAGTAACCCTGAAAGCCTCTACCCTAAACCCTTTTCGTCCGATCGGGAAATATAAAATTGAAATAGACACTACACAGTTTTTTAATAGTTTATTAAAGCAACAAACTACTATAGTTAGTGGCGGAGGTGTAATCAAATGGACTCCTTCTATTCCTTTTATGGATAGCACTGTTTACTATTGGCGTACATCTTATGATAGTGCTGTTAATGGAACTTATCAATGGGCAAACAGTTCATTTATTTATTTAGCAAATGGCACTCCCGGTTGGAATCAAAGTCATTATTTTCAATACATGCGAAACACGTTTACCGGACTGCTATACGATTCAACACGTTTGTTTCGCTATCCGGTAGGCTATAATGTTGTAACCGCATCTAACGCAATATATGCTGATTTAATTCCTAACTGGCCTTGGAGTAATGCAGACTTTGTAAAAGTGATGATTAATGGATTCGATATTCAACGGTTGGGGTGTTATCCTTGGGACGGAACTCTACAAATCAATGTATTTGATTCGCTGACAAACACACCTTGGAAAAACGATTCCTTAAACGGTACATCAGGAGCTTATCCCGTTTGTCTTGATACTCGAAATTATTACACTTTTGAATTTCCGGTAAATACAGCACAAGGGCGAGCAAATGCAGCTCATTTCTTAGACAGCATTCCGGCAGGGAATTTTGTGTTAGTACGTAATATTATCAACTTAGGAAAGTATGACACATCTTTTGTCAATAAATGGAAATTAGATGCCGGGCAAAATCTCTATCAAAAATTAATGGGCTTAGGGTTTAGTCTGATTGATTCATTTACCAGTATTCGACCCTTTGTGTTTTTTGCAAAAAAAGGAGATGCAGCCACAGTACGACAATACATTGGTAAAAACATGCGAGACACAATTGTTCGAGATTTTCTACTCCCTACTCTTCGCCCACATGGTGACATGAATAGTGTTGTGATTGGTCCTGCAAAACAATGGCAGCAACTAAAGTGGAGTTTTAGCACTGACAACAAACCGCAAAACGATATCCCCTCTATCATCATTTGGGGAATTGACCAAAATAACCAAAGTACTCAACTGTATAATGGTCGAGCTCAAGACACTAGTCTATCGTTCATCAATGCAACACAATATCCCAACATTAAAATGGTATGGCATAGTTTGGATTCTATTACACTTACTAGTCCGCAACTCCGCTACTGGCGTGTGTTATATAGTCCCGTTCCAGAAGCTGCCTTAAATCCAAACGCATTTGTTGTAGTATCTGACAGTATTCAAGTAGGGCAGCCTTTCAATTTTGGAGTGGCCATTGAAAATCTATCAGACATTCCTATGGACAGCATGTTAGTTCGCTACAAATTGATAGATGCCGCAAACAATACCCATCTAATTTCAAATAAAAGGTATCGTCCTTTGCCGGCAAATGACACCATACATGCCAACTTAAACTTCAACCCGCAGATATATACCGGAAACAATATTTTTTTTATTGAGGCAAACCCAGATAACGATCAGCCTGAACAATATCACCCAAACAATCTTGGCTATTTGCCATTTAAAGTACAAGCAGATTTACGAAATCCCCTGATAGATGTCACTTTTGACGGTGTTCACATTTTAGATAGGGACATTGTTTCGTCTAAACCATTTATCAAAATCGTAATGAGGGATGAAAACAAATTCTTAAAGCTTGATGATACTGGATTGATCAAATTGCGCATTCGCTATCCAAGTGATGTAGGCACCACCCGAACTATTCCGTTTGATAACAATATAACTCGATTTATTCCTGCTTCACCCGGATCTAAAAACAATGAAGCCACCATTGAATATCGACCTAATTTACCGGAGGAAGGAATTTATGAACTCTTCGTTTATGGCAAAGATAAAAGTGGCAACGAAGCAGGACCGTCGGATTATCAAGTTGCATTTGAAGTTATTCAAAAATCAACCATTACAAACGTATTGAATTATCCCAATCCATTTTCTACATCAACTGCCTTTTTATTTACACTTACCGGATCTGCAATTCCAACACAATTCAAAATTCAAATATTGACTGTTACGGGTAAAGTTGTTCGGGAAATCACTCGTCAGGAAATAGGTCCAATCCATATTGGTAGAAACATTACCGAATATAAATGGGATGGAAAAGATCAATATGGGCAATTGTTGGGTAATGGAGTGTATTTATACCGAGTAGTAACGTCCATCAATGGAAATGATATAGAGCATCGAGAAAACATGGATGGCAATTCGCAACGCGGAACAAACAATGTGGACAAGTTTTTCAAAAACGGCTATGGGAAAATGTATATCATGCGATAGCTTCAAAATGATGTATAAATTTGTTTATCGCTCAAAAAAACAAAGGAAATATTTGTCCTCTTTCTTGTTTTTCTGAAATTGTTGCTATCTTTCGCTATCGTCCATAAAACTATACAAAGTTGAAACGAATTTTAGGCTGTTTACTGATGATGTTGCCGCTTTTTGTAAGTGCGCAAAGCCACCACGAAATCGGGTTATTTGCCGGTGTGAGTAACTATCACGGCGATTTGCAAGACAAGTGGTTTCCTAGCTATGGCTACAAACCAAACATGGGTATCGTTTACAAGTACTTTATGCACCCGCGAGTAGGCGTGCGATTTGGTGCAAACTATACACGCCTTACTGCTGCTGACAGCTTAAGTGATATTCCTGCAAAACGTGCGCGTAACCTACGTTTCGAAACCGGACTATTTGAAGTACATGGTGGGTTAGAAGTAAATTTGTTTGCTGTAGATATTGATCGTGCAAAGATTAGCCCGTATATATTTGCCGGCATAGGTGTGTTTTACTACAATTCTTTTACCGATGGTTTAAACGGAGAAAAAGTATATCTACGCCCGCTTAGTACAGAAGGACAAGGGTTACCAAACTATCCCGATCGAAAACAATATAGCTTAGTGAATGCATGTTTTCCAATTGGTGGAGGTCTGAAATTTTTTATTGGTAAAACCTTAATGATTACAACTGAAATTGGCTTCCGCTACACTACCACAGATTATCTTGATGATGTTAGTCGCAGCTATGTAAACATGGACACTTTGATGGCTTACCGTAGCAAACAAGCTGTGGACTTATCTTTCAGAGGAAATGAGGTTCGTGGCTGGGATGGAAATTATCCCGACTATAAATATCAACGTGGTGACAGCAAGTCAAATGATTGGTATTGGTTTGGAGGAATTTCTGTTGCTATATATTTCGACGCATTTGGCAATCTGGCTAATTACTGGCAAACAAAATGCCCCAATATTTTTGGTAGAAGATAATTTCTTCTACAATTTCCTTTTGAAAAGCTGCTTTATGAAAAAGCAGCTTTTTTTTACGAATTTCTACGGATTTTTATTTTCGCCTATTGACTTTCACAAATGACATTGATACATTTATAGCAAATTACCCCCCAACAATGAAACGTCTGCTACTTACCTCGGCATCGGTATGCCTATTTGCATCAGCATTTTCTCAACTATCATGTCCGCCCAATTTGGACTTTGAATTAGGCAATTTGAATTACTGGAACTTTTATATTGGTTCTTGTTGCCCAATTAATACGCCAACCTTAACAGCACCCATATCTGGTCGGCATACATTGCAAAGCTCATTATCAACTTTAGATCCGTATGGTAATTTTCCGACTGTTGCTCCGGGTGGAGGTAATTATTCCTTAATGCTTGGGAACTCTAATGTAAATTCCGAAGCAGAACGAGCAAGATATTATATCCACGTACCCAACAATGTCAACAATTATAGCTTAATTTATAGATATGCTGTAGTTTTTGAAGATCCACAACATACAGCCTCACAGCAACCGCGATTTGAAGTTAAAGCATTCGACTCAAGCACAAATGTACCCATAGCTTGCGCGCAATATACTTATGTTGCCGGCTCTTCTTTACCCGGATTTACCCAATCAAGCAATGGTGGAGTTTGGTTTAAAACATGGACTACAGCAAGCCTAAATCTGTCCGGCATGGCGGGAAAAACTATTGCTGTGGACTTTGCCAGTGGCGATTGTGCCTTGGGTGGGCATTTTGGATATGGATATGTAGATATGGGCTGTGGGCTTTTTGCCATTCAAAACGTTAACTGCAATGGTGCACCGAATACTACCTTAAATGCCCCTCCTGGATTCATGACCTACACTTGGACAGATGCTGGATATAACTCCATTGGCACTGGGCAAACAATCACGATACCTACTCCAGCTTCTTCAACCGTATTTCATGTCATTCTTACACCCTATACAGGCTATGGATGTCCGGATACATTGCACACGACCGTTTCAATTTCAAACATTTCGCTAAAAGCACCAAATGACACCTTTGTATGTCCAGGTGGAAGCACTCAACTAAATCCTATTGTAACCAGTGCCGCAACTCCTGTAACGTACACTTGGACACCAAACACAAATTTAACTTGTAATAATTGTTTAGGACCAGTTGCCTCGCCTACTGCATCAACCAAATATTTCATTACCGTTACCGACCCCAATGGATGTAGCAAAACAGATAGCGTTACTGTTGCCGTTGGCCCGATAGTAAATTTCAACAAGCAAAACGTACCATGTAAAGGAGATAATAACGGTTCAGCTACTGCTTTGCCTTCATTAGGTCATTCTCCCTACACCTATACTTGGAATACAACACCCGTACAAAATACAGCTACTGCAACCGGATTATCTGCCGGAATCTACACTGTAACGATTGTTGATAGTTTAGGATGCTCAAAAACAAATTCAGTAACGATTACTCAACCGGCAACACTACTTCAATCTTCTGCAAGTGTCTCAGCTCATGTGTCATGCTTCAACGGACAAAATGGAAGTGCACAAGCAACTGCTACCGGTGGAATACCACCCTACACTTTCTCTTGGAATACTATACCAGTACAAAATACGGCAATCGCATCATCGCTCAAAGCCGGAACTTATACAGTTACCATTACCGACTCTGCAGGTTGTGTAAAAACTTCCCAAGCTACCATCAACCAACCTACCCAACTAACACTTAGCACTCAAATCGTTAGGAATTCCTGCACATGGGAAAAAGATGGTATTGCTTATGCAATTGCATCAAACGGAACACCGCCTTATCAATATTCATGGAGTACTAATCCGGTTCAAAATTCTGATACTGTAAAAGGGTTAGGAAATGGGAATTATACCATCACCCTTACCGATGCAAAAAATTGTTCTACTTCAAATCAAATTTTCATAAGCAATTATCCCAACAACTTGGTAGATGCAGGTCCGGATAGAATACTCTGTAACGGACAAACACTACAATTAAACGCTACTGGTGGCATAAATTATCATTGGACACCAGCCACTTGGTTAAGCTGCACTCAATGCGCCTCTCCACGTGTAAGTGCTACAGACACAATTGTGTATTTGGTTTCAGGAACTGATAAAAATAATTGTCTTGATTCTGCTTTCGTTATTATAAATGTGATTAAACATGGTCTCTCTAAAATAGGTGACGAACAAAAGATTTGTTTAGGAGATTCAGCTCAACTTATAGCATCAGGCGGTGTACAATACATGTGGTCTCCAATACAAAACTTGAACGATCCAACAATTTCCAACCCGAAAGCCTTCCCAAAAACAGATACCCGATACCAAGTTTTAGTAATCCAAAATCAATGTTTTACTGATACACTTTATCAAACAGTTCGCGTGCTTGAAGCCCCTACTATAACGCTGCCACCCGATTTCAAAGCTATTCCAGGATCAAATGTTGAAATTGAAGCTGATGCAATTAGAAGTCATAGTATTACTTGGACACCTGTAAATGGGTTAAGTTGCACAGATTGCTATAAGACTACTGCTACTATTGGGCAAACAATCACCTATACCGCTACTGTTCGCAACGAAGCTGGTTGTAGTGCATCTGACGACATAACGATCACTTCGATGTGCGATGGCAGCGTGTTTTATATGCCTAATACCTTTACCCCCGATGCTGATGGAGAAAATGATTTTCTATTCCCTCAAGGGAAAGGGATCAACACAATCAGCCGGTTTATGATCTATAACCGTTGGGGTGAAATCGTGTTTCAAGCAGCAAACATTCCGGCTAATGATTTTCACTTTGGATGGAATGGCACCGTCAATAATGTTGCCGTAAAACCAGACGTATTTATTTATGTTGTTGAAGCGGAATGTGCAACAGGTGAACGAGCTGTTATAAAGGGCGATGTTGCTTTAATTAGATAAACTACAAAATCCTTCATTTTCAATTACTCCTAAAAAATGAACACAATGAAACCATCCATTTATAAAATAATTTTAGTCCTTTCAATTTTAGGAAATAACTGGACTAAAGCACAAGATGTTCACTTTTCTCAGTTTTACGAAAACGCCATATTGCGAAACCCTTCACTGACAGGCATCTTTACGGGTGACTATCGTGTTACGGTAAACTATCGTAACCAATGGAGCAGTTTTGCAACTGCCTTTAATACAACTTTGATAAATGCTGAAACAAAAATTCCTATTCGTAACGATGGTGGCGATGTGTTGAGCGTAGGCTTGTGCGCCTACTATGACAAAGCAGGAACTATAAATTTCAATAGTTTGGCTACATATCTGGCACTCAATTATAGCAAAGCATTGGATGATGAACACCATACGTTTTTATCTGTAGGACTTGCGGGTGGCTATCTTCAACGCTCTATTGATGTAAGTAAAATGACTTTTGGCAATCAATATGTAGCTGGCAATTTCAACAATTCTGTTGGATCTCAAAATATATCCAACAATCACCTTTACAATTTTGATGTTGGAGCTGGGGTAAGCGTAAACAGTTCGATAGGCTCTGGAAACAGAACTCAATACTATATTGGCATTGCCGGTTATCATGTTCAGAAGCCAAAACAATCATTTAATGATGATGGAAATTTTGTTCGGCTCAATACTCGTTGGACAGGCAGCCTTGGTCTTAGCACAGCATTAAATGAAAGTATTCATTTGGTCTTGCATGGATATGCACAATGGCAAGATCCTTATCAAGAAATAATAGGAGGGGGAATGTTGTCCTTTAGCAGCCGAGACATAGAAAAGCATACAACCTTAACTCTTTCAGCCGGATGCTACTATCGTTGGCAAGATGCTATTATTCCTACTTTAAAATTAGAATACAAAAATTGGGGTCTTGTCTTGTCCTATGATGTAAACTCAAGCGGGAAAAGAATGTACATCAACCAAGCAGGTGGTTACGAGATTTCTTTATTTAGTCGTGGCTTTTTCCTACGTAATAAGGACAGTCGTGATGCTTTGATTTGTCCAAGGTTTGAATCTACACTTATTTACTAAAATGTTTGTTAATAGCTGCATGCCTTGGGCATCCAATTAAATGATCGTTTATCATACCGGCTGCTTGCATAAACGCATAGCAAATAGTGCTACCAACAAACTTGAAACCTCGCATTCTCAAGTCTTTACTCATGGCATCCGACTCCGGACTTTTTGTCGGAATTTGAGTGCCGGATTCCCATTTGTTGCTGATGGGCTGGTGATGCACAAATTGCCAAATATATTGATCGAAGCTGCCAAATTCTTTTTGCACATCAAGAAAGCATTGTGCATTGGAAATAGTACCGGTTATTTTTAGTCTGTTACGTATAATTCCTGCATTCTGCATGAGCGTTTCAACTTTTTCCATTGAAAACTTTGCAACTTTATTAGGATCAAATTTTGCAAAAGCTTGCTCAAAATTTTTCCGTTTATGTAAGATGGTTTTCCAACTTAACCCAGCTTGAAAAGCATCTAAAACTAAAAACTCAAAAAGCTTTCGATCGTCATGCAAAGGTACACCCCACTCCTGATCATGATAGGCAAGCATTAAAGTATCTTCACCCGGCCAATGGCAGCCTGATTGTGTATGATTTTCCATCTACCTAAAAGTCGGAAAAAAAAAGATTAACAGGACAAAAATTAAGGAATACAGCTGCCTAATGCCTGGTGGAGATTAGGTTCACAAAATTGTAAGTAATTGAAAAACCGCCTCCTTTTGGGAAGCGGTTCTTTAGTAAAATTATACTGACTATGGGAAGATGCCTAATTCTTCGTAAGCAACACCCACTTTGTTTATGGCAACGACAAATGCCGCTGTACGCATATCGGGAATATTAAGGCTCAACATAGTATCACGGATTTCGTGATAAGAACCAATCATAGTGTCTTCCAATCCGGAATAAACCAAGTCCACTTCATCAGGCCCATGCATAATTTGTTCACGCTCAAGATTTGAAACAGCGCGACCGGTAAGGTTTTCAACCGTTTTTAAAATTTGAGTATTTTGATTTTCACTAAAACGCTTATCCATGCGTCCGAAGCGAACGTGGCTCAAGTTTTTCAGCCACTCAAAATAAGAAACCGTTACGCCACCCGCATTCAGATACATGTCAGGTACAACGATGATGCCTTTTGCATTCAATATCTCATCAGCTTCGGGAGTTAAAGGACCGTTAGCACCTTCACCGATAATTTTTGCTTTGATACGATCAGCATTGGAAGCATTGATAACATTTTCAAGGGCTGCTGGAATAAGAATATCACATTCTTGCTCCATTACTTCACCACTTATTTTGAATTCTTTAGCACCGGGGAAGCCCAAAATAGAACCTGTTGATTTTCGGTGTGCAACTAAAGCATTCAGATCTATTCCGTTTGCATTATATACACCACCTTCATATTCTGCAATACCAACAATGGTTGCACCTCCTTCAAAGAAGAATTTTGCAGCATGATAACCCACATTGCCTAAGCCCTGAACTATTACACGCTTACCTTGAATGCCGGTTGACAATCCAATGCGATCCATGTCTTCTTTCACATTCACTACTTCACGAATGCCATAAAAAACGCCCAATCCCGTGGCTTCTGTGCGGCCGCGCACCCCGCCCTGGCTAACCGGTTTACCCGTAACGCAAGCTAAGGCGTTTACATCACCCGGGTTTAATGAAGCGTAAGTATCTGCTATCCAGCTCATTTCTCTTGCACCAGTGCCATAGTCAGGAGCCGGCACATCAATACCTGCACCGATAAAGTTCTTTTTAACCAATTCAGATGTATAGCGGCGTGTTATTTTTTCTAATTCATACACCGTATAGTTCTTAGGATTGATTTTTATGCCACCCTTACCACCACCAAATGGAACGTTTACGATAGCACATTTATACGTCATCAATGCAGCCAAAGCCATTACTTCGTCTTGGTTTACATCAATGTTGTAGCGTATGCCGCCTTTACACGGTAGTTTGTGATGAGAGTGTTGTACACGATAGGCTTCGATAACTTCAATTTTCTCGCCAATGCGAACAGGAAATTTCATTTTGTAAACCGAGTTGCAGGCTTTGATCTGCTCCAGTATTCCGGGTTCAAAACGAGTGAATTTTGCAGCTTTATCAAAGTTGCGTTCTACGCCATGAAAGAAGCTATAATGCTCTTGTGGCTTTGCGTTTTTGGCAGTGGTTGTTTCTACCATAATGTTTAAAAATTAAAATTTGTGATTACTTATTTTTTTCGAGTTTGGAAATTTTTCTTTCTAAGCGAATTAAGAAGGCGATAATCCCTGCAAAGATAGTAGCGAGTACTAAAACAACGACGTAAATTTTGCCATCCGATCGCAATGTATTTGCCATTTCAGGCGATTGAGTTTCAGCTGCAAAAAGCAGGTTTGAAAACAAGGAAAAGCAAATGGTAAACAATATATTTTTGAGCATTGTTTTCTAAAGTTTGTTTAAGAAGTTACCATTTTATTTTCATGGTGGTTCACCAATAGAGACAAGCGAATTCTTAATGATGTAATCCATACACCCATCAGCATCCAACCTAACACAGCCGGATAAAACACCAAGCGCATATTGCTATCTAAATCATAGGTATTGAAGCCTGGATTGCCACCACTACCTGGATGAAGAGAGTCAACCATTCGAGGCAACACCCATATCAATGGAATCATAAGGGCAAAAGCAAAAACGTTATAAACGGCACTGATTCTTGCTCGCTTTTCTTCATCTTTCATGCCACCACGCAAAACGAGATAGGCAAAATAAATCAACATACTGATTGCCGTACCTAATTGTTTGGGATCATTGCTCCAAGGCTCACCCCAAGTAAAATTTGCCCACTCCATTCCGGTTATCATTCCCAGAATGCTAAATAAAATGCCGACTTTGGTAAGCTCACTAGAAAAAATATCGTCTTCTATCCGTCCAGTTCGCAAATATTTTAAGGCATAAATAAAGGAAACAAAAAACAACAAAATCATGGTAAACCACATCGGAACGTGGAAGTATAGGTTACGAATGGTTTCGTTGACAATATTAAGTGCAGGAACCGGAGAGAGTAAACCCGCCACTATGCTGTAACCCAAAAAAAGCACACAAAGCACTTTCCACCATGAACGGCGCATAGGCTGCTTTTGAAAATTTTCGCAAAGGTACACGTAAAATAGATGTTCTTAGCAAAACTTTTTCCTGATTTCTAAGCTTTAAATTTTGGGTGGAAGATTTTTAACTCGAAAAAAAAGAAATAAAATTTACTCTTTTCTAAAACTTTTTATCAAGTAAACGTTGTATGGAAAGGGTTATCCAGGTACCCGCAACAAATGGAAATGTCAACACGCCGCCAACTTTAACTAACAGATGAGTCTGCATAAAAAAATACTGCATCCATATCGTCAAAATGACACTTATCATCGCCCAAACTATATTGCTCTTTTTATTTCCTGAAAATACAATTGCTGTAAGCACAGAATTAAAACTAAATAGTCCGGCATAAATAAATTCAAGGTTTTGTCCAAGACCCCAAGCTATTCCTGCCCCTAATAAAGCTCCTAATAAGCCATACAACGCTGCAAAAGGGCGATTGAGGAACACACCCATCACAAAAAAGGCACCAGACAAAATATTTCCTTGAAAAATTACTTGACCGAAGCCTCTTAACGGTATCAAATATTGATTATAAAAAGCAGACGGAATAGGCGTTAGAAATAAAGCGGAGGTAGGTGTTTTTGTCCATTTAGTAATTATAAAAATCATGCTCCAACTCACTATGATAAAAGGAAACGTAAAAACTGGAATTTTGCGTTTTAAAAAAAAGTGTTGAAGTATGGCAGCAATGATAGAACCGATCACAACCAAAAGCCAGATTGAGCTCGTGGACTGAAAGAAAAAGGTAAGCGCAACACCCACCAAAGATGGGCTAAAGCCATATAAGCCGGACTTTATTTCCAATTCATTAAAGCGACATAACAAAGCAGTTGCTAAACCTACAACTGAAGCCAATAAACAAGCGACAGCACATTGCCAACTTCCCACCAACAAACCCAAAAAAAACAAAATGCCCGTCCAACGATTTTCCTGAAGCATGATTTGACCGATTCCTTTAAAAACGGCATCGAAATAATCAAGTGGGGAAAGTGAATTTTTCATAAAACAAACATATAGGGATCATTGAACGCAAGCTTACTTTTTCTCAAAATAAGCTACTATTTAATGCAGCAAAAAGATTGATTTTATTAGATACACAAACAACTTTAATAGTTAGTCTTTGAGACAACCAACTTGACATTTGGACTGGCTTCCCAAACAAGCCTACATATCCGGCTATACATTGAGTTATACTTTCAATAGCCCTCGAAATCCCCTTCCGGCATAATAAGACTCTGCTCCATTGTGGTAGTAAAATATGCGCCCAAATCGAAAGTCGCCAAAAATGGCGCCGCCAAGTTTCCTTACACTTTCGGGAGACTTTAGCCAACTCGAAGTTTTAGTGTCAACCTGCTCAATAGATTGCAAATGACCGTATTGAAATTCATCTAACAGCTCGATTCCCATTTCTTCCGCCATATTTACAGCACTATTTTTGGGTTTATGTTCTTTTCTGGATTCTAATGCTTCATGGTCATAACAAATGCTTCTTCTTCCTTTCGGGCTTTCAGCAGCACAATCGCAAAAAACAAACACATTTTCTTTCTTATCGAAGCCTATTATATCTGGCTCTCCTCCTGTGATTTCCATTTCATTGATAGACCATAACTTAGTAGGCTGCGTTACCAATCGAGCTTCCACATACTTCCATTCAATACCATTATGTCTATGCTTATTTTTGTCAAAACGAGCTTTTAATACTTTTAGTAAACCTTCTATTTCACTATCGGAAAGCTGTGAATTCATCATTGAGAAAAAATTTGCTTTTAAAGTTAAACGCCTGAAAACTACAGTTTCAAAATAATCGAAGATCACTACTATCCGAAAGTTTTTTTTCAGAAGAGAAAGTCCAAAAAGATAGAAATTTGAGTTACAACGCTTAAATAGCTATGAGTCTTTTCGCCGCACCAAAAATAACATCAAGCTGCTAATCTGTCAAACTATGTATTTAATATACATGTAGATTTTGTAGGAGTGCGTCAATCATCACAAGTCTGGTAAATACTGCCATGAGTATAGAACCTTCGACCAATTGGTCGCGTATTTGTTCTGACAGCTTTGCAAATGCAGCACCTTAGAGGCATACGTATGGCGGTGGACAATAATGAAGGCTTTTGGATGTCCGATTCCAATTATGAGATT
Source organism: Bacteroidota bacterium (assembly GCA_018267875.1). GTDB lineage: Bacteria > Bacteroidota > Bacteroidia > Chitinophagales > Chitinophagaceae > JAFIGV01. The sequence continues at coordinate 35,432 of JAFDXP010000012.1, forward strand.
TTAGGCAATGTAGGCGCGGAGTGTAATATTTCTGCCAGTATCTATAACGTAGTTAAGTGCCCGGGACCGGATTCGAACCAGCACACCCTTGCGAATGCTGCGACCTGAACACAGTGCGTCTACCAATTTCGCCACCCGGGCTATTAACTTAAAAAGAGCTAAAGGAGTGCAAATATAGTGGGCTGCCCTTGAATAAACAAAGTTAACAACCTGAATACCGCTTTTCCATGAATTCGCTTGAATGAAAGGCGTTCAGGAATGAATCCGGCAACAAAATCTATAAACACACCTCAACCCCTGCACTAAAGTCACAGCATTTCGTTTCAAAAAGTATAAAAAGAGACGTACTGGTTTAACAACGAGGAATTATTTACTTTTGAGCCTCAACTTTTAAAGATAGAAAGTTACTTATGGCCGAAGCGATACGAATGCCCTTGCTGAGCGATACGATGAAAGAAGGAGTGATAGCTGCCTGGCACAAAAAGGTAGGCGACAAAATAAAAAGTGATGATGTTCTGGCTGATGTTGAAACCGACAAAGCCACCATGGAAGTAATGCCCTATGTGGACGGCACTTTGCTTTATGTAGGTGTTGAAAAAGGAAAGGCAGCCAAAGTAAACGACATCATCGCAATTATCGGAAAGGAAGGTGAAGACTATAGTTCGCTTTTAGACTCCAATACAACAACTTCATCTGCTGCCACAGACACACAGGCTCCCGTAGCTTCTACTGCTTCTACTACACTGCCCAAACCGGGTGATGCAACTGTGATTAGAATGCCTCTGTTGAGCGACACCATGAAAGAAGGGAAAATTGTTGCTTGGCACAAACAAATTGGCGACAAAATAAAAAGTGATGATGTGCTGGCTGATGTTGAAACCGACAAAGCCACCATGGAAGTAATGCCTTATGTGGATGGAATTTTGCTTTACGTAGGCGTAGAAACAGGAGAAGCAGCTAAGGTGAACGATATTATTGCTATTGTAGGCAAAGCGGGTACTGATATTTCCCCATACCTAACCTCTTCTTCACAAACGTCCACTGATAACAGCACCGCAGCAGCAGCGTCCGGGGCTACCCCAGTTGTAGCAAACAACAATGCACTTAATCAAGAAGCACAAAAAGATACCGATCGGTTGAAAGCATCTCCTTTAGCCCGAAAATTGGCCTTAGATAAAGGGATTGACATCCATCAAATAAAAGGTTCCGGAGATAATGGTCGAATCATTAAACGTGATGTGGACAATTATCAACCCAATTCAACTACTGTTTCTGACACAAAATCTATTGTATCTACTCCATTTGCAACCGCAACAATTGGGCAAGAAAGATATACCGACATTCCACTAACGCAAATGCGCAAGGTAATTGCTCAACGCTTAGCAGAAAGCAAATTCAGTGCCCCGCATTTCTATTTGCGAATGAGCGTTACGATGGATAATGCCGCTTCGGCTCGTAAAGCCATCAATGACATTTCACCGGTGAAAGTGTCGTTTAACGATCTTATCATCAAAGCAGTAGCTATGTCCCTTCGCAAGCATCCTTCAGTCAACAGCTCATGGATGAACGATTTTGTACGTCAAAACGAGCATGTCCATATTGGAACTGCCGTTGCCATTGAGGATGGATTAATCGTACCGGTAATCAAATTTGCAGATCAAAAATCATTAGCTCAAATTGCAGGTGAAGCAAAAAGTTTAGTTGAAAAAGCAAGAACGAAGAAGCTACAACCGCCAGAATTTACGGGTAATACATTTACCATTTCCAACCTTGGCATGATGGATATTGATGAATTTACAGCTATCATTAATCCACCCGACAGTTGCATTCTTGCCGTTGGAAAAATAAGCCCAACACCAGTAGTTGAAGAGGGGCAAGTGGTTGTTCGTCAAATTTTAAAACTCACACTCAGTTGCGACCATCGCACGGTGGATGGTGCTGTGGGCGCTGCATTCCTGCAAACACTCAAATCATTTCTCGAAAATCCGGTTACCATGTTGGTGTAAGATAATTTCATCTTAAAAATATAAAAGCCAAGGGAAGATATCCGTTGGCTTTTATATTTGTACGCAATATCTTTAGATGGGATTCTTTTTTCTGCTTGCTGCCATAAAATATAGAACTATTCCAAACACAATGAGCAAAGAAGAAATAATTTCTGCCTGAGTCGGGTGCAAAAAGCCCCAATCATATTTGTAGTTAACTCGAATTTTTTCCACCAGAAACCGCTCCAGTCCATTTAATATCAAATACACGCCAGAAATTTGAAGTGCATACTTCATCTTTAAGCGCACCTTCCACAATACGAAAAATAACAATGTGCATGTAAAGGCCTCATACAAAGCCGTAGGAAAAACACTGACCGGCAACACTGAACAATACTGTCCAAAACAATTGGCAATAGGCACACCTTCATTATTCACATTGTGTGCATAGTTCATACCAAACATCCAATCGGGCAACCATGAAGGAGCTGAACGATATAAATGTGGTATATGGTCTGCTCCGCCAAATTCAGCAATCATTCTGCCTAAAAAATTCTGATCACTATGAATAGCTTTGACAAATTCACCGGGTGCGGCATGTAGCAAACTACCATCCAATTGAGTAACATAAGCACTATTAAAAATTCCCCAATCTCCATCGCCGGCAAAGTGACAACCCAACCGCCCAATGCCGTATGCCAACATCAAGGCCGGCGCAAAACAATCAGCTAAATGAGCAATTGAAATTTGATGCTTTCTTGCATAAAAAGAAATTGCCACAGCCGCCGTAATCAACCCCCCATAATAAGTAAGCCCCGAAGATGACAATAAACTCTCAACTGGATTTCGAATAAAATCATCCCAAGTTTCAAAAGCATTAAATACCTTGGCACCTGCTAAACCGGCTACCATCGCTATAACTACAAATTCTGTAATTCGCTGGTGTGGATAGGTAGCCACTCGATGTTCTTGCGGTTCCGGTAATTGTGCCTTTCGTTTCTCAGCATATTTTAAATAGCCCATCAACAAAGCACCTATTATGCCTGCAATAAAATTCCCCTGCGCCGAAAAAACATAGCCCATTGGATTGGGAGCTATGTCTTGCCAATGCCCAAAAAAGCCGCCTACCTTAAAGCCTAATAAAAAACCCCAAAAGGCAGACCAACCCAACTCATTTGCACTTGCCGGCTTACCTACTACAATAGTGGAAAACGTGGGCAACAACAACCCCTTTGCTTCCTTGCCTTTAATGTCTTGCATCAACACATAAGAACCCGCCAAAAAAGCAAGTGCCACAAACAACCCAAAAGTCTTAAACAAGCTTAACCATTCAGGAACTTCTATGCCTAAAAGGCTTCGTAATAAATAATGAAAATCAGGGTACATGTTATTAATAAAAGTAGAAGAAAATATTCAGTTCAATCTCAAAATTCAACAATCAAAATGGCAACTCAACTAAAGCCCAGAAATAATTTCTAAAGATTTCCTAATCATCCCTTCAACAGCCTTTGCTCCATCCTTTGAAAAACTTTTTTGAATGCGATTTGCAACCACCGTATTAATGCTCAAACACTGATGCCCCAACAAACCACCAAGCCCATAAATAGCCGATGTTTCCATTTCAAAATTCGTAACTCTATGCACACCATCTGTAAAGGTTGACAATTGATCAATTAATTTTGGAAACGCAACACCACCACGCAACACACGACCTTGTGGTCCATAAAAACCCGGACAAGTAACCGTTATTCCGGAAACATACCCATCCGTAAATTGAGTTAGTAATTTTTGCGACCCTGTTGCCAAATAGGGTACCACCTTCGAATTTTCCAAGCCCGTGTGGCTAACAAACTTTTTCAATAATTCAACCTCTTTCTCTGATGAATCTCTTTGATAGTAGTGCATTAAATTGTCTAAGCCAATTCCATGAGTTGAAACTACCAAACTATCAACCGGCACATCTGCTTGCAAAGATCCACAAGTTCCCATCCGTATCACATTTAGCGATTGCGGCAGTGCAAAGGGTGTTCGAGTACTAAAATCTATATTGACAAGTGCATCTAATTCGTTCAAAACTATATCAATATTATCTGGTCCTATTCCCGTTCCTACAACAGAAATTCGCTTATTTCCTATTCGCCCTGTGTGCGTTACAAACTCTCTGTGTTGCGCTTTATGTTCTACCGAATCAAAATATTTTGACACCTGCCCCACCCGATCCGGATCTCCTACTGTAATGATTGTATCTGCAATTTGGTGAGGTGCTAAATCAAGATGATAAATAGTTCCACGGTCGGTTAAGATCAACTCTGATTCGCCTATAGTTTGTTGCATGAATTGGGATATTTCAACCGTAAAGAAACAACATTTCAAGGAGGCAATCCGGTTAAAAATTTGTTTTCTATCTTCACCCCGATTTTTTTCAAAATAAAAATTGGGGCTGCCCCTTTGGGTCGGGCTATCCGCTGCAAGTCCTCGCTCGTACCTCACTGTGGGCTTTTCGCTACTATCCCTCAGCCATCCGACTTATCTGAAAATTAAAACCTTTTTTATGGTTTATGAAAACAAGCACGACATCTTGGTTCATACACATCTTTTTCACCTAATAAAATTTGATCTTCCACCTTTGCTCTTCGAAAAGAAAAGTTAGCAATATCACCACATTGCATACAGATTGCATGAAGCTTCGTAATGTATTCAGCTTTGGCAAGCAAAGCTGGTATAGCACCAAAAGGTTTTCCCGTAAAATCCATATCCAAACCCGCTGCTATCACCCTTATACCCTTAGCTGCCAACTGTTCTACCACATCAGATAGTGTATTATCAAAAAATTGCGCTTCATCTATACCAACGACATCCACCTCACTCGTAAGCAGCAAAATATTATACGCATTATCTACCGGTGTAGAATGGATTCGTTTATCATCGTGAGAAACGATATCATATTCATCATAACGTTTGTCAATAGCTGGTTTAAAAATCTCCACCTTTTGATGTGCAATTTGTGCTCTTTTCAGCCGTCGGATCAATTCTTCTGTTTTTCCAGAAAACATGGATCCGCAGATTACTTCAATCCAGCCTTTGCTTTCGGGTTGTCTGTGTGGTTCAATAAACATAGCACGATATGGACATAAATATACTCAGCCAAAAACAATTTTTGATAAAATAGCTTCTGTAAAAAGTCCTTTCTGTATTAAGCTGAAATCTTTGAAAGAACGCAATAAAAGGAGAACCAGACAAGGTGTAAAGCACCCTTCAGAAAAAGAGTTGAAATACTCCTCAAAAATTCTACTTTACTCTACTATCAATTTTTGAGTTTGAATGCGATCCTTAAACACACAGCGCACTACATACATCCCTCTGCTCAACGAAGAAAGATCAATGTTGTAATTCGTTTGATTGTTTTGTGCTTGTGTTGAAAAAACTGTTTTACCCAAAAGGTTGACAATTTCAATTTGTTGAAGTCCGGTTCCAGCCGCTAAAGAAATAGTAACTTTTCCTGTTGAAGGATTAGGGTAAAGCAAAAAATTATTATCTGCCTTGATATTTGCTACACCGGTTGGCCAGTCGAGCAATTCGGGGTGAATTCCCAATGTATAATCTTGAGCATTTACCGGTAGTATGTTACTATGCATTCGAGCCACTTGATCGTTGGTAAACATATACAATGCTGTATCATTACTATAATCCATATAGTTCATAAACATTATGCCCGGATAAGTAGGAGAACAAGCATCATATTTAGGAAATACGGGCACGCCACTACTTGAATTAGCTTGAGGTGGTGTATCTGCAATACCATCGTCTTGCCCACCATTATTGGGACAAAGTCCGTTGTCGTCGCCCCAAATATGTTCCAATTCAAAATAGTGCCCAACTTCGTGAGTCAATGTTCGTCCTTTATCAATGCCATTTATAAAATAGGGCGTTGTAGCTGCCGTTCGTTTACCAAAGGCACCATGGGTAATCACTACACCTAATTCTTGAGAGGGAAATGAAAACAACAAACTACGAGGAACCGTGAATCCTAAAATTGATGAACCTAAATTGATGACCCATACATTCAGATATAAAGATGGATCCCAAGCATCCAGCCCGCCCTGATTCGTATATTTTGCACCGGAGGCAGGAAAAGAATAACTGGCTGTGGTTGTCGTTCTAATTTCATAACCCGGCGTAGATGAACCATCTGGTTTACGATGTGCTAATCCAAAATGAATTTGCGATCCGCCGGCAACCGGTTTAAAAGGTGCGGGAATGAAAGTTGTATCTGCATTCAATTTGGCATAGTCATCATTCAGCACTTGAATTTGATTATATACTCTTTCTTCAATACCCGAAATGCCACCTAAGGCTGTTTGTTGGGTTGCCGTCAGAATTATGTGAAACACTACCGGTACCGTAACAGTGCTGGTGGTTTTCATCTTTACTCCTTCCATTTCTCGTTGAAAAGCATCAGCACGTTGTTTTATTAGCTCTTCTTGTTGCTTTAACAAAAGTGCATTAGACGGATTTTGGGCAATGATAGCGTCCTTAATCATTTGTGCTCCACATTTGTCTTGTGCTTGTGTGTTCATTACTCCACAAAGACCCAATAGGGTCATCATCATCAACTTTTTCATTTGCTACTTTCCTTTAAATGGAAATAAAAAATTCAAAACCTATTTTTTCCTATTGTTTATTTCATCTCGAATGGTAATAGCGCGAACATAATCTTCTTGTTCAAGCACTTGTTGCAAAAGGGTATTCAACTCTTCAATAGAAAGACTTTTCAAATCCTTATCACTGGTTACTTTAGATGTAGTTGAAGCACTTTTGGCTTTTTCAGCAGGTTCTGTTGGGGGATGTGTATCTTGTGTTTCGGTGAGATAAAGTCCCGCCGTATCTAATATATTTTCGTAGGTGTAAATTCTACAGTTTGCACGAACAGCTAAAGCTAAAGCATCAGAAGTTCTGGAGTCAATTTCCACAGGTTCACCATCTAAACCTTGGCATATTAATCTAGCAAAAAATATTCCGTCCTCTAATTTATAGATCACCACTTCGTTTAAATCAATTCCAAAGGTGGTCATAAAATTAGCAAAAAGGTCGTGTGTAAGTGGTCTTGACGGTTGCATTCTTTCTAAGGCAACGGCAATTGCTTGGGCTTCAAAACCGCCTATTACGATAGGCAATCTCCTTAAACCATTGACTTCGCCGAGAACCACAGCATAGGCATGTGTTTGGGTTATACTGTGAGATAATGCTACAATTTCCAGTTCAATCTTTTTCATCATTGTTAGGCTCGCCGGTCAAACATATTTTGCCTTGCAAGGTACATTTTTTTTAGGTACACTTGTTTCAAAAAAAATTAAAAAAGTGTAGGTGCTTCGGGTTCTGCGGTCGTTGAATCATTTCGATTTTTTAGCGAAACATTTTTTACGTCTGTCCAAACAAGTTTGGTGCCTACGGTTTTCCAACCAGTGATGTCAATTTTTTCTTGTAGATCCAGCTCTTCCTCTTGCTGCTCTGATTTTTTCTTACCTGATTGAACTATGACTATAGGTTCTGCTTCCGAAGTAATTAATGCTAAATAATTTCCTTCTCCTTCTTTAATAAAAAAGTATTTGTTTTTCAATGTCATGGTTTCAATCTTAAATCGCTTGGCATAATACAGTCCTGATTTTGCATCAAAATAGATGGCACTAAAGTTGCGCTCGATATTGAGTTTTTCAAGAAGCAATATTTGTTCTGTTTCAAAGCGATTGGACAATTCAAAGTCAGTAACTTCGTAAGATCCGTCTTTGAAAAAAGAAATGATACGATCTTCTTCCTCAAAACGTCCCAACAACACACCATTTCCATCTTTGTTTAACCGTCCTACCGTCACATCATACCATATTTTTTGTGCCGACAAAGTGGAGCGTCCTTTTTCTTTAAAACGAATGCTTTTGATGGGATATTTGGTCACAATATTTCCCTGTGAGCTTCTACCCTTTATGTCAATCTCTTCAAAATAAAAATCAAAAATTTTGTTTCTCGCTTTGCTGCCTGATGAAAGGGTTATGGTAATGATTTCTGCTTCACCATTGCTATTGGCAGTAAAGTAATGCACTTTACTACCGGGGTTTCCTTTGGTAAGGTCATATTCCTTATCGCGAGTAATTCCGGTAACGTTAAATCGTTTGGCGTAAGAAATGGCTGTCTTTCCATCTAAGTAAATTAGGTTGTAGGTAGTGCGTTCATCATTTTTTTGGAAAATGGCAAGGTGTATAATTTCCTTTCCCACAAAGGTTTTTTCTGCCACTTTCGTAATAATCATTTTCCCATCTTTTTTAAACACGATAATATTGTCGAGGTCAGAACAATCGAAAGCAAACTCATCTTTTTTAAGTGAGGTGCCAATAAAACCTTCCTTATAGTTTACATAGAGTTTAGTGTTGGCAATGGCTACTGTAGCTACTTGGATGGTTTCAAAAGGACGAATTTCTGTTTTTCTTTCTCTTCCGCTTCCATATTTCTTCAACAAGTTTTCGTAGTATTTGATTGCATATTCGGTGAGGTGTTCTATGTTGTGTTGCACTTCTGAAATAGTAGTTTCTACGCCTCGGATGTGCTCATCTGCCTTGAATGCGTCAAATTTTGAAATTCGCTTGATGCGTATTTCTGTAAGCCTGATAATGTCTTCACGTGTAACTGAGCGACGAAGTTTTGTGACATGAGGCTTGAGCCCTGAATCAATAGCAGAAAGTACACCTTCCCATGTGGTTTCCTCTTCAATGTCGCGATAGATGCGCTTTTCAATAAAAATCTTTTCAAGAGATGAGTAATGCCAATCGTCTTCCAGCTCACCCAATTTTATTTCTAATTCCTTTAGCAAAAGTGCTTTTGTGTGTTCAACCGAGTGTTTCAACAAATCGCTTGCGGCAACAAAATGTGGCTTATCATCAATGATTACACAAGCATTTGGCGAAATAGAAATTTCACAATCGGTAAAAGCATAAAGAGCATCAATGGTTTGATCAGTAGTTACGCCTGGTGCTAACGTAACCAATAATTCAACATCTTTTGCGGTGTTGTCCACCACATTTTTAATTTTGATTTTTCCGTTGTCGTTAGCTTTTAAAATACTATCTACAATTTGTGAAGTAGTAATTCCATAAGGCACATCGCGAATGGCAACAGATTTTTTATCTACCTCTTCAATATGCGCACGCACTCTCACTTTCCCGCCTCTTGCACCATCATTATAGTTGCTTATGTCTATCATTCCTCCCGTGCCAAAATCAGGAAATAGTTCAAACTTTTTGCCTTTTAAATGTTTGATGGCTGCCTCTAAAATTTCACAAAAGTTGTGCGGTAATATTTTTGTTGAAAGCCCAACGGCAATGCCCTCTGCCCCTTGCGCCAAAAGCAGTGGGAACTTCATGGGCAATTCTACCGGTTCATTTTTTCGCCCATCATAACTGAGTTGCCAATTGGTAGTCTTTGCGTTAAAGGCAACTTCTATGGCAAACTTTGATAAGCGAGCTTCAATATATCGAGCAGCCGCAGCAGGATCGCCGGTGCGCACATCACCCCAATTTCCCTGAGTTTCAATCATCAAATCTCGTTGTCCGATATTGACAATTGCATCACTGATAGAGGCATCACCGTGAGGGTGATATTGCATGGTTTGTCCGATAATGTTAGCTACCTTATTAAACCTACCATCATCCATTTCCTTCATCGCATGAAGGATTCGACGTTGCACAGGCTTCAATCCATCAGCAATGGCAGGCACAGCCCGCTCCAAAATGACATAACTGGCATAGTCGAGAAACCAGCTTTTGTACATATCATGAATATGCACACTACCCTTTCCCTTCTCTTCAAATTGTTGGTCTTCCATCTGGCTTATTACGAAAGGGTGCAAATGTAAAAATTATACCAACGCAATGGTTCTAATGTCGTTGATCACAAGTAGAAAGAGAACCACTTTGTATCTTTGCCTATCATTCTAACGTTGAATAACATGAAAAAGATAACAGCAATTTTAGGCGCATTTTTACTTACTTTATTGACAACTATTGCACATGCTCAAGGACAAAAAGGCGGATCAGGCGCTGCTTTTGAGCGTGGCGACAAAGTGTTTGGTGTAGGATTAGGTGTTGGTACCGTTTACACTTACTATGGTTCTCACAGTTATAGTTATAGCGTTTTACCAGCATTAGCTCTTACCTACGATCAAGGATTAATAGACAAAGTAGGCCCCGGAAACATTGGCATTGGTGGCATGGTAGCCTGGCAACAAACGCAATACAAATACGGGAATGGTGATAAAGCCAGTTGGACTAATTTTTATTTTGGTATTCGTGGCACCTATCACCTGACCATTCTAAAGGAAAAAAACAATCATTTTGACCCATACGGCGGTGCTTCATTGGGAATGCGTGTAATGAATTATAATGACACCCGATATAATGAATCATACAATACTGTCTATCCAACAGTTGGGCTTTTTGTGGGTGCACGCTATTATTTCACTCCGATGTTTGCCGCTTTTGCAGAAGTGGGATATGATGTTGCTATTTTAAAATTAGGTGTAAACCTTCGAATAAAATAAGTGCTGGTGGGTATTTTATGGCTCCCAATTAAGTAGTAATTTTATCCAAATAATTCACAAATATGAAATCACTAAAAATCACTATTGCATTAGCAGCATTGCTTCTCTCCTCTTCAGCAATAGCACAGCGAATAAAAATGAAAGAGGGAAATTTGGATATGCTGAAAGGTGTTAAGAAAATGAATATCAAGTATGATTATAGCAATATGACTTGTACGACTAAAGACATTCCGGAAACTGAATTTATAAGCAATAAAAAGGAAGAGTATAACAAAAAAGAGGCTGGAAAAGGAGACCATTGGGCTGAAGGTTGGGTGACAGATCGCGAAAATCGTTACGCACCTAAATTCAGAGAAATGTTCGAAAAACAATCTGACATAACACTTGAGCCAAATGGCAGTGAAAAATACACCCTTATTTTTCATACTACACACACCGAAACTGGCTATAACATTGGTATCTCTCGCCGCAATGCTTATATAGATGCCGAAGCGTTAGTGGTAGAATCTGCTAATCCTGATAAAGTTTTAGCCCGCATTACTATGGATGATATTCCGGGAAGCTCATTTGGCGGATATGATTTTGACACCGGTGCTCGTTTATCTGAATCTTATGAAAAAGCCGGTAAGTCGTTAGGAAAATATATCAGCAAGCAAGCACGATAAATTTTTTATCTTTTTTTTAAACCAACAAAATGAGTTGCCTAAAACAAGGCAGCTCATTTTTAGTTTAGCTTCTATTCACAAAAAACTAAATTTCTCAATTCATTTTGAAATAGATACTTGTTGGAGACAGGAATTCATATTTATAAAATATTTTGTCGTACTAACAATTAATCCTTAACATGGTTTGCTTTTCACCTTACACTATATTGGATATTTATAAAACATTATATTTAATTTACTTATTCCAGATGATTCAACGAAAACTAAACATAATACAGTTTGTAATTTAATGTATTTAAAATGATTCGTTATTTAAATTTTCATTTACAAATTGGAACTCAGGAATAGAAGCAGTTTTGCAAGTTACAATCTTTACATATATCTCTGCTTGAGTGTAACATTCTTTGGGAATGCTCGAATAGCAAAATGTAATACATAATGAATTCTACTCTCGTAACCTACAAGATAATATTTTTGTTACAGATAGATTTTAAAGCGTAATGGACATTGTTTAAAATACTGTATAGACGAATTGTACAATTGGTCAATGACAGAATATATATATATTATATATATATATTTACCCAAAAATAAGCAACTTTTTAAGTGTCAATACCTGTTTTAGGAAAATTTTTATTTTATGATATTTTTATGTGTATAAATATTACTTTAGTAATTGGATTTTATACGCTTCACATAATATCACTACACAACTGAAACACAGGGATTGATTATATCAAACAGTGAATGCAAAAAGATAATAGTTTGTGGTAAGAAAAGTGTTACAATATGTTAATATTTAAAGATGTCTTTTTAATAAAAGATAGCTCTTCAAATGTATCTGAAATTGCAAATATGTCATACCCATAAAGTTTCATTGTCTCAATGGTTTTTTTAGATTTGATAGTACCCTCTTTAAAAAATCTATCATGAAATTCAATTAAAATTTGCGTAATTGATATGTCTGAATTTAATATGTCATCAAGTACATCATATTCCGAGCCTTCAATATCCATTTTCAGAACATCAATATGTTTATGACCTAATTCATTCATGATATCTTTTAGTGTTTTCATGTCAACACTAATTTTATTCATTGTATCGACATTTTTCTGTTTGATTAAACTACCAGATACATAATCAGGGTTTAAAGGCAGATAAAAATCAAAAGGTCCACTTTTAGTACTAATTCCCAATTCATAAAAATGAAATTTTTCATGTAAATTTTGGCTTTTAATCCAATTTATTGATTTTGGGGTTGGGTCAAAACCAAAAACTTGACAACCATGCTTTTTTATTATTTCATTGTCAAAAGAAATATCTTCACCAATCCCAAAAGAATAAACGACAGAGTTTTCATTTATTAATTCAGGGCAAAGATAAAATCCACCATAAGTGTTACCATACCAAACATGGTTCAATTTTACGCTTACTTTTATATGGCTAACTTTGCCGGTTAATTTTAAAATTAGTTGTTTAATCTTTTGTTTGGTTGTCATAAATATTCTTATTTGTTTCTTTCCCTGTTTTAAGTTGAGTGTTGACTTATTTTTGAAGTAATATTTTCAAAAGTAGTTAATTTTTTTGTTTAAATATAATTGTTAAGGGCTTCTCTATAATTATAATATAATTATTTATTCTTTATTATACTGAATTACAATTCGTTAATTAGTTTTAATTATACTTCAATGATAGTAAATACTTGTTAATACACAATTAAACATGCATCTAATTTATTCTGCTTTTTTCAAAAATCAAAATCCTATAAAAAGATTGATGGGACAAGTCAAGAAATGAAGCAGACATAAGGGAAATTCACAAGTAGAATAAATAGCTTGTAAATGAAGCAGACGCTTCAAAATGATAGTTATTAGAGCGAAACTTAGACCTAATGAGTTTTTAGAAATTAATTCAATAAAAAAAGGGGGATTGTTGATTACAATTCCCCCTTTTCAAATAAAAGAAAGTCAATTATTCACCGGCTACTTCAAACTCCATCTCTACGATGTTGTCTTTGCCAAAGTCTATTTGAGCTTTATAGCTACCCGCTTCTTTCACTTCGTCCATAAGGGTAATGCGACGGCGATCAATTTCGTAGCCTTTTTGCTCACGAATAGCGCGGGCTAATTGAATAGCGGTTACAGAACCGAATATTTTACCACTGGTACCAATTTTTGCACCAATTTTAACCGGTCCTTCTGCCAATACCTGACGCACTTTATTGATTTCTGCCATCAATTTTTCTTCGCGCTTTTTCAGTTGTTTTTGGCGTTCTTCCAATACCTTTCTATTACCTTCGCTGGCTTCGATGGCATATTTTTGTGGAATGAGGTAGTTTCGTGCGTAGCCGGGGCGAACAGATACCATTTCGTTTGCCGCACCGAGATTATCTACGTCTTTTATCAAAATAACTTGCATTGCATTTTAGTTTTGAGCATGAACAATTTCAACCCTATTTCAATAGGTCGGTTACATAAGGCAACAATGCCATTTGGCGTGCTTTTTTAACAGCTTGTGCCACTTTGCGTTGAAACTTCAGTGAGTTTCCGGTAATGCGGCGAGGCAACATTTTACCTTGATCGTTCACAAATTTTTTCAAAAATTCCGCGTCTTTGTAATCAATATAGCGGATGCCCATTTTTTTGAAGCGACAATATTTTTTTTGACGCTTTTCTACTCTTGTGGAGGTAAGAAACTTGATATCGTTTTGCTTAGCCATTGTTGAATGTTTTTAGGAGTTAACAGCTTCTGTTTCCGTAGCTTTGTTTCGCTTACGATTGTTGTATTGCACCGCATACTTATCGAGGCTGGTGATCATGTGACGCATCACGTTTTCGTCACGATTCATCTGCACTTCCAGCTTGTGGTTAACATCGGTTGGAGCCGAGTATTCCAATACCCAATACAATCCGGTTGTCTTTTTCTCGATGGGATAAGCCAACGAACGAAGACCCCAAGGATGGGTGTGTGAAATAGTGCCACCGTTTGTGGTGATGAAGTCTGAAAACTTCTTTTGAGCTGATTTGTAATCATCTTCAGCCAATACCGGCGTAAAAATGATCATCAACTCATAGTTCTGCAAATTGTTTGTTGCCATAAAAACTTTGGTTGTTAAAAAATATGTCCCGCACTTCCGGCACAACTTTGGATACCCTTTCGGGCAGCCGGTCGTATTTTGGGACGGCAAAGTTATGATATTTTTGTATTCAATGGTGTTTTTCATAAAAAAAATTCACCGTTCCTATTTTTGTAGAAAGTTTTCTTAGTACAATTGACTAATGATTGTTACACAGTAAGGTCTTGGTAAAAGAATGTAGAAGACTTAGTATATTCAAAATAAAAATAGAAAAAGACACAAATATAATAAGGTCTAAAGCTTTTTCTATCATGTACTTTCGCAGAGTAATTCATTGGGATCAGCAACCAAGCATGTTTATTTTATATCCTCATCTGCAGTCCGTAATTTTATCGCTAATATTAATTTAGGGTATTTTATCCTTGTTTAATCACATAGTAACCCTAAGAAAAACATCCGTATGAAAAGGAATATTATCGTTGTCTTGGTTTGTGCATTTATCTATATTGTTGGTTCTGCATATAGCAATGGTGCAGCACAATATGCCAATTTAAATTGTACCGGTTCTTATGGTTCGCCAAATTCTTGTGGCGGATCGGGTTGCCACGATACGTCAAATGATGCAAATGTAGTAGTGAATATTACTGTAAAAGATCTGGCCACCGGAAATGCAGTTAATAACAGCACTATTGTACCCAATGCATTTTATAGAATTATTGTTTCTGGATATAAAACAGGAGCCTATCTACCCAAAGCAAGTTATCAATTTACTACCACCTCAGAGTTTAGTTTTAATGGAGGCACATTTACCACCGTTACCAACCAACATAGCACTACGGTAGGACAAGCTATTATTGTAGAGCCTAACAGTCCAATCAACACAACCGCAACTGGAACTTTAAATGCCTATTCCGATTCTTTTTATTGGCAAGCTCCCGCACAGCTTTCTTGGGGTAGGGTTATTATGTATGCTACTGCCTTAGTGGCTAATGGCAATTTTTTGCCTTCCGGCGACTATTCAAATAATTATCAAAGAATGTTTACACCAATACCTGCCGGCATAAACGACCTGAATGAAAATACTTCAGTCAGTTTATATCCTAATCCGGCAAAGGATTTCGTTGTTTTAAACCTTAAAAATGCTACTATTGGAGATTATATTGTTTCGATCAGAAACAGTGCCGGTCAAGAAGTGTATCAGTCCACAAAACAACTTGTTGAAAATAATTTTATGAGTAAAATAAACACAGAAAATTGGGCATCGGGAATATATTGTCTTACTGTGTTTAAGGGGAACGGACGGCGAAGCGTTCCTTTATTGAAGTTGTAAAATTACAAAAGGCAAAAGCCGACAAATGAACGTCGGCTTGCGTGGAAAATGCTTATTTCATTTTTTTACAAAGGAATATTTCCGTGTTTTCTTTTGGGCATTGTTGCCACTTTGTTTTCCAGCATGGTAAAGGCTCTAATAAGCTTTTGACGAGTGGTTTCGGGAAGTATTATTTCATCTACAAAACCACGAGCAGCAGCACCATAAGGATTGGCAAACTTTTCGGCATATTCCGCTTCTTTTTCTTTCAGTTTTTCTTCCTGATTGGATGCTTCAGAAATTTGCTTTTTAAAAATGATTTCTGCTGCTCCCTTGGCTCCCATCACTGCAATTTCTGCACTGGGCCAAGCAAAATTCAGGTCTGCACCAATATGTTTCGAGTTCATCACATCATAAGCTCCACCATAGGCCTTTCTGGTAATAACCGTTACTTTAGGCACGGTAGCTTCACTGAGTGCATAAAGCAGTTTGGCACCGTTGGTAATGATGCCGTTCCATTCTTGATCGGTGCCGGGCAAAAATCCCGGTACATCTACCAATACTAATAAAGGAATATTGAACGCATCACAAAAACGGGTGAAACGGGCTGCTTTCTTGCTGGAATTAATATCCAGCACGCCCGCAAGGCTTGCGGGTTGATTGGCTACAATGCCTATGCTTCTTCCGCCCAATCGAGCAAAACCAACTACTATATTTTCTGCATAATCTTTATGTACTTCTAAAAAACTGTTTTCATCAGCTACTTCTTCTATCACCTCCTTGATGTCGTAAGGCTGATTGGGATTGTCCGGTATCATGTTGTTGAGCTTTGGGCGCAATTCATGTCCTTCTTCATACGGATAAATAGGGGCATCTTCTTCACAATTTTGTGGCATATAGCTTAGCAATTGCTTGATGCGCTCTATACACGCTACTTCATTTGCTGCGGAAAAATGCGTAACACCACTCTTAGAAGCATGGGTATTAGCTCCGCCTAATTCCTCGCTCGTAACGGTTTCGTGCGTAACGGTTTTCACCACATTGGGTCCAGTAACAAACATGTAAGAAGTATGCTCTACCATCAAAATAAAATCGGTGATGGCCGGGGAATAGACAGCACCGCCGGCACATGGCCCCATGATGGCAGAAATTTGCGGAATAACACCTGATGATTTTACGTTTCGATAAAAGATATCAGCATAACCGCCCAACGATACAACCCCTTCTTGAATACGTGCCCCACCACTGTCATTCAACCCTATAACGGGTGCGCCATTTTGTATGGCTAAATCCATGATTTTACATATTTTTTCGGCATGGGTTTCAGAAAGGCTACCCCCAAATACAGTAAAGTCTTGCGAAAATACATACACCAATCGTCCATTGATGCGTCCATAACCCGTAACTACACCATCGCCGGCATAGATCTCTTTTTCCATATCAAAATCACGACAACGATGTGTTACCATCATCCCGATTTCTTCAAAGCTGCCATCATCAAGTAACAATTGTAAACGTTCGCGTGCGGTGAGCTTTCCTTTCTTGTGTTGGCTTTCTATGCGTTTGGTGCCACCACCCAAAAGGGCGGCTTGCTGTCTTTGTTGCAATATTGCGACCTGATCCATAAACGAGGTAATGTGGTGAGTTTGATTAGCCGGCAAACCTACTGCAAAAACACTCTCGGAGTGTGTACTTTATAGGTGCTCAAGTGCCTTAGGAAAGAGGGAAAAGAAAAAAAGACTTGTTAAAGAAAAAAAACACCTACCTTTGCAGTCCTTTAAACGAAAAGGTCGGGTGGCCGAGTGGCTAGGCAGAGCTCTGCAAAAGCTCGTACAGCGGTTCGAATCCGCTCTCGACCTCCAAACTAAAATTCAGAAAACGAATGGCCAGGCTGTTCGTTTTTTTTTGTTTTTGGACATCTACGGTTTGTTCACCATAGCAAAAAAAACAACCTGCTTTTCATCTAAAAAAAACTTCCCCAAAAATTTGTTTTTCTCCTAAAGATTTTCTTAATTTTATGCTTGCAAGTTTGTCTAATCAAGCTGCATAAACGATATGGATAACAAAAT
>JAFDXP010000013.1 GCA_018267875.1 Bacteroidota bacterium
ATATCGTTAATGCCGGCTTTGGGCGTTTGCGGTTCTGCCAAGGCAACTACATAACGCATTCCATCATTACCCACAAAACTTTGAAGTGTGCGAGCCGTTGAGGAAACAACATTAATAACTCCGTTTGTTGTAAAACTTTGACCGTTAATGTTGTATTGAATAGCCAGTTTCCAATATTCTGAGCTATTGCTTGCCATCTGAAAAGCAAGATAACCCTGATAGGTAAACAAGGCGTTTGCTTTTTTAGTAATGCCGGAAGCCGGGCAGCCATGACTTGAGGAAGTCATAACCATAGTTGGAGACCATGTAATGGTAGCATTATTTATAAGATTTCCGCTCTTGTCTTTTATTTGAAGAAACACATCATTATAGCCCGTTTGAAACTTTCCGGAAGGAGTAAAAAGAGAAATGGTATTTCCGCTCAAGCTATCTGTAAAAGTTGATGCCAATTGAAGCCCATCTAATTCATTAACGGGCATTATCGTTGAGGTTTCTTTTTTGCAAGAAGAAAACGAAATCAACCCTAAAAAAGACAGAAATAAAAGTGAATAAAAGCGTGAAAGCATTGGTGTATGTTTTATTTATTTTTTTAAAAGAAAAACCAGTTTAAAAAGAATACACAAGATGAACTTTGTAAACAGGCGCAAAAGTACGGTCAATTGAATAGCAAGACTTATGACCAAAGCTATTTTTTGGGATGACTTTTGTTAGTTATTGACTATTTTCTAAATTTAAGAACTAACCAAGTTTAATCACCTTTGCGGGGCAAGCTTCAAGTGTAGCCATAGATTCGTAAGCTACTTCTTCTGAAATAGGTAGTATAAAAACATTCTTTTTGGGAATACCCTTTACCAAAGTTGCTTTACCATCTTTCTTTGACATGCGCCAAATTTCAGGTTGTAGTTCATAGCAAATTCCGCATCCGATACAATGATTACGATATTGAATAAGCTTAGGCATTAGCGGGTAGATGAAAGTTTATATAGTTTATCTGTTGCAATTGTTTTATGAGGAAAAGAAAAGGTAATTAAATCACCTCGTCTTGCTTCGTTTGCAGGTAATCCATTCACCCGAAATTCATCCAGTATTAATTTTTCAGCCCCGTAATTTCTTCCAATCACTAATATCGAATCTCCTTTTTTGATGGTTGAAGCTTCAATTTCAAATTCTGCTATGGAGATTTTGCTAAAATAATTCCTGCCTTTTCCCACAAAGGCTTTTCGCTCAGAGGCAGCGGATCCTGGATTTTTTGTCCACGCACCGAGCTTTCTTCCTAAATAATAACCTTCCCAAAATCCACGATTATAAACCGTTTTCAACCTAAACATCCAATCTTCAACTTTAGCTTCATTAAAGGAATTTGAGTTAATGGCATCGAGTGCTTCCCGATAACATTTTGTTACCGTTTGTACATAATCAGCACTCTTTCCACGGCCTTCAATTTTCAACACATCTACACCTGCCTCTACCAGCTCATCTAAAATAGGAATTGTACATAAATCTTGTGGCGACATGATGTATTCATTATCTATTTCTAATTCATTTCCGGTCTCCAAATCAATTACCTTATAAGGGCGACGACAATTTTGTGTGCATGCTCCTCTATTTGCGGAAGCATTTTGCTCATGTAAACTCATATAACACTTTCCGGACACCGCTACACATAAGGCTCCGTGAACAAATACTTCAATTTGAATCAACTTACCTGATATGCCCCTCACATCCTCTCTTCGAATAGTCGAAGTAATTGCCTTTATTTGTTTGAGGCTTAATTCACGAGCTAAAACAATGAGATCAGAAAAAGGAGCAAAGAATTTTACAGCTTCTATATTACTAACGTTTGCTTGTGTTGAAATATGAAGAGGAATGGATAATGTTCGGCACATTTCTATAACTGAAAAATCTGAAGCAATTACCGCATCAATTCCAGTTTGTTTTACGCTCTCAAGAATCCGTTTAATCAATTGCATATCGTGATCATACATCACCGTATTCAACGTTAAGCATGACTTTACTTGGTGTGATTTACAAATCGAAGCAATTTCAGGTAAGTCATCAATAGAAAATGAGTTAATTGACTTAGCACGCATATTCAGCTGTTCCACGCCAAAATAAACAGCATTGGCACCACCACGAATAGCAGCCATTAAACTTTCAAAAGAACCGGCCGGTGATAATAAGGATACTTTTATTGTTGAATTATTGTATTGCATTTTGTCTTCTAATTCCTGCTTCATTAAAATTCCGTTCGTCTTCTTTATTGGAAACGGCCACAGCCGGAACTATTCGTTTTTGTGCTTGGTCATCAATAGCTACAAAGGTGAAATACGCATGAGCTAAGGGTCTTGGCGTGTTATCAAATACATTTCTCACAGAAGCTTCAACCATTATTTCCATTGAAGTAGTAAAGGCTCTTGTTATCTTAGCACGAATCGTAAGTATCTCTCCTACCTTTGCCGAATAATAAAACCGAACTGTATCAATGGAAGCTGTAACACAAATTCCATCTGCATGAGTTTGAGCACAAACAGCTGCAGCAATATCCATCCATTGCACCAATCTGCCACCTTGTAAAATGCCCATAGGATTGGTATCATTAGGGCAGACTACCTCCGTCTTTATCGTTTCAGAAATGGCTGGTGACTTAGGTTTCAATTGTTTTTCGCTCATCAAAAGTGTTTTAAGAGGTTTTTAGAGGCGTTCAAAATGTGCTGTAAAGTGTCGTAAGAATTTTGGTTCTTTTACGATTCGTAATCCACGAGTTTCATTTCTATGCATCATAATTTCATCAAACACCTCAATGACATAATCAATATGGCTTTGTGTATAAACCCTACGAGGAATTGCAAGTCGTACCAACTCCATAGGTGCTTCTACTGTTTTTCCATTTTCATCATACTTGCCAAACATCACCGTTCCTATTTCCACTGCTCGAATTCCTCCTCGTGTGTATAACTCACAAACAAGTGCTTGACCTGGAAATTCATGCACTGGAATATGAGGATACAACAAACCAGCATCTACATATACTGCATGACCTCCAATAGGATACAGTACAGGCACACCTTTTGCTCGAATTCGCTCTCCTAAATAGGCGGTACTTTTGATTCTGTAATTCAGATAATCATCTTCAAACACTTCTCGCAATCCAATGGCAATCGCTTCCATGTCGCGACCGGACAAACCGCCATAGGTAGTAAAACCTTCAGTGATAATGAGTAAATTGGTGCATGCTGTTGCAAGCTCTTCATTCTTTAAGGCCAAAAAGCCGCCAATATTAACCAGTGCATCTTTTTTTGCACTCATAACACAACCATCTGCTAAGGCAAACATTTGTTGTGCAATTGTTCTATAGTCCGTATTTAAAAACTCAGGCTCTCTATGACGTATGAAATAAGCATTTTCGGCTACTCTGCAACAATCAATAATAAACAATACACCATGCTTTTTGCAGACACGAGAAACTTCACGAGTATTTGCCATGCTAACCGGCTGTCCACCGCCAGTGTTATTAGTAACCGTTAGTATGATAGCACCAATATTTGCCGCTCCGTGTTTTTCAATCAATTCGTCGAGCTTTACAACATCCATATTGCCTTTAAACGGGAAATTAGATTCATGATCAGATGCTTCTTTGCAAGGAATATCTATTGCTTCTGCGCCGCTAAACTCAATATTGGCACGGGTTGTATCAAAATGGGTATTACTGATAAACACCTTTCCATTACCTCCCAAATAGCCATATAAAATACGCTCGGCCGCTCGACCTTGGTGGGTAGGCAATATATAAGGGTAGTTAGTTAAATCCTTGATTTCATATTCTAATCGTTCCCAACTTTGGGCACCTGCATACGATTCATCTCCGCGTAAAATACCTGCCCACTGTTCGCTACTCATGGCCGAAGTACCACTATCCGTAAGTAAATCAATAATTACTTGACGAGCACGCAATAAAAAAGGATTGAAATGTGCTTCTTTAATGTATGCCAATCGCTGTTCGTCCGTGGACATGTGTATTGGTTCTACAGATTTTATTCTAAATGGCTCAATGATGGTTTTAAATGACATGAAAAATAGATTTTACAGAATGATTTTCGCCATGCAAATAGGGTAAAAAAATCATCGTAGTTCATGACTAAAATCATGTTTTGCATTGTTGCTCGTTGGCAGTTTTACACCAAAACAACAACATGAGTTTGACGAAACGTTCGTGGGCAGAACCATTTAAAATCAAAATGGTAGAACTGCTTAAAATGACAACACCTGAGCAAAGAGAAAAAGCTATAAAAGAAGCAGGACACAATACCTTCCTACTCAAGTCGGAAGATGTGTATATAGACCTACTGACAGACAGTGGAACCTCTGCAATGAGCGACCAGCAATGGTCTGGGTTAATGTTAGGCGATGAAGCTTATGCCGGTAGCAAGAACTTTTATACACTTGAAAAAGCTGTAAAAAAATTCTACGGATATAAGCATCTTATCCCAACGCACCAGGGTCGTGGAGCAGAAAACATACTTTCTCAAGTAATGATTAAGAAGGGTGATATAGTGCCTGGAAACATGTACTTCACAACTACCCGACTTCACCAGGAGCTTGCTGGAGGCACCTTTGTAGATGTCATCATTGATGAAGCGCATGATTCTGAAAATTTACATCCTTTCAAAGGAAATATTGACCTCAATAAATTACAAGCTTTAATCAAAAAGCATGGTGCTAAAAAGATACCTTATGTATGTGTTGCCGTAACTGTAAACCTTGCAGGAGGACAACCCGTTTCCATGCAAAACCTAAAAGAACTACGTGCATTGACACAAGAGCATGGCATCAAAATCATGCTTGACATGACGCGCATTGCTGAAAATGCTTACTTTATTCAACAACACGAAAAGGGATATTCCAAGAAGTCTATTGCAGCTATTGTAAAAGAAATATGCAGCTATACTGATGGAGCTACATTTAGCGGAAAGAAAGATGCACTCGTCAATATTGGTGGTTTTTTAGCTGTGAATGATCAAGAAATTTTTGAAGAGGCCAGCAATCTGGTGGTTGTGTATGAAGGCTTACACACTTATGGTGGGCTTGCCGGGCGCGATATGGAGGCTATGGCAATAGGCATTGAAGAATCGGTACAGGACGAGCACATGAAAGCCCGTATAGGTCAAGTTCTATATCTTGGTGAAAAAATGCAGGAAGCAGAAATTCCTATTGTTTTACCGATTGGTGGGCATGGTATCTTTATTGATGCGAAACGCTTTCTACCGCATTTAAAACAAGATCAATTTCCAGCACAAACTTTAGCAGCAGCATTGTATGTAGATTCAGGCGTACGCACAATGG
Source organism: Bacteroidota bacterium (assembly GCA_018267875.1). Taxonomy (GTDB): domain Bacteria; phylum Bacteroidota; class Bacteroidia; order Chitinophagales; family Chitinophagaceae; genus JAFIGV01. The sequence continues at coordinate 5,341 of JAFDXP010000013.1, forward strand.
AGCGAGGTATTGTGTCAGCAGGTAGAAATGCCAAAACAGGCGACCACTATTATCCGAAATTGGAATTAGTAAGACTCACGATTCCACGTAGAGTATATACACAAGCACACATGGATGTGATTGCAGAATCTGTTGAGCGAGTATATCAAGATAGAAAAAAAATAAGAGGGTTAAAAATGGTGTACGAACCAAAATATCTTCGATTTTTCCAAGCCAGATTTAGTAAATTATAATTCACTATAGCATGGACAAGCGGCAGTTTATCATATCGGTAGCTGTCGCTTTTCTTTTTGCCAAATAAGGAAGCATTTGTTAAGAAAAAGAGGTATCAATGGTGGGGATTGGGAATTGAAATTACAAAGTAAACAATGACAAAAATGGTTGCTAAAACAGTTATGAGAAAAGCAAATCCTACTCCCAATTTAAACCAAATTAAACCGGTTAGGGAGCTGGCAATTAATGCACCTATGCTTTGAAAAGCAGCAAAGGTTCCTATTGCAGTTGCTTTATTTTCCCTTTCCGTTATATTGGTAATCCAAGCCTTAGAAATTCCATCTGTTGCTGCTGCATACAACCCGTATAAAAAAAACAAAAAAGCATAGAGGTATAGACCGCCATTTAGCAACATCCCGGCATATACAAAAGCAAAAAGCACTAACCCTATTACAAATATTTTCTTCAATCCCAACTTGTCAGCCAAAACGCCTACCGGGAAAGCAAAAATTGCAAAAACAAGATTGTAGAAAATATACAACCCAATAACAGAAGCATCATTAAATCCTGCTTCTTTTGCACGCAACAATAAAAAAACATCAGAACTATTAAACAGCGTAAAAGCTATTAAGCCAACAACCAATTTCCTGTATGCTTTCGGGCTTGTTTTCCAATACTGAAGGAATGAAAAAAAGTTAGTGAAAATAATTGTTTGCTTTATTTGAATGGACTTTTCTTTTAGAAAGAAGGAAGCTATCACAGCCATGAGTCCGGGTATTATTGCTATGAAAAAAAGTGCTTTGTAATGTTGCGGATAAAAAAACAAATAAAGTAGGGCTAACAAAGGTCCTAGCACCGCGCCCAATGTATCCATAGAACGATGAAAGCCAAAAATCTTACCTTTAGTTTGAAGTGTTGATTCATCAGAAAGAAGAGCATCGCGTGCGCCAGTTCTTATGCCTTTTCCAAACCGATCTAATGTTCTTGCAAAGAAAACCCATAATGGATAAGTCATCAAGGCAAGCAAAGGCTTGGAAAATGCGCTACAAGCATAACCGATTTGAACAAAAGGTACACGTCTTTCAAACTTATCAGACAAGTTACCAAAATAGCCCTTAGTCAGCCCTGCAGTAGCTTCAGCCACACCTTCCAAGATGCCTATCAACATCACAGAAAACCCGATAGCCTTTAAGTAAATCGGCATGATAGGATAAAGCATTTCACTGGCGGCATCTGTTAGCAAACTTACGATAGACAAAATCCAGACTGTACGCGAAATACCTTTGAACAATGACATACTAAAGTTTTAATCTGAAAAAATCAATTCATTAGTTTTTGAAAAGTACACCAAACCACACAAATTCATTTCTACATTTTAAACCATCGGAATAAAAATTTTGAATGAATTAAAATTGATCTTTCATTCCGAACACAAGCGCATACCATTCCGTTTTTTCGTGTTAATTTCGAAACCTCAATATGTTCGTCACTCTTGCTTTAATCATAATTACTTGCTTAGTTTCATTTCGCGGATTTCACGATGATTCTTTTATAGAACGTTATGCCTTTTCCGTAAAACAAATAACCACACCACAACAATATTATCGTTTCGTTTCCTCCGGCTTCTTACACATCAATTGGCTACATTTAATCGTCAACATGTTTGTGCTATGGGCTTTTGGTAGCGGGTTAGAAGTTTCCATTGGAATTTTACCCTTTATATTGATTTATTTTTCCAGTATGATAGGTGGTAATCTTCTTGCTCTGATTATTCATTTGCACCATGACGGTTATACATCAGTAGGAGCTAGTGGAGCTATTGCCGGGCTTGTGTTTTCATCTATTGCTTTGACTCCAGGATTACAAATCTTTTTCCTGCCTGCTTGGGTTTTCGGAATAGCGTATGTTTTTTATACCTTGTATGCTATTCGTAGCAGAAGAACAGATGTAGGTCATGCGGCTCATTTGGGAGGAGCTTTGATTGGTATGATCGTTGCAATTCTATTATTTCCACATACTTTGCAAAACAATTTACTTCCGTTGTTGGGCATTTTACTTCCCGGCATAGTTCTTTTGTTCATTATGATAAAGAAACCAGACCTCATTCTCATTGACAAAGACACACAAGAAAAGCAATTAACCATTGACGATCGTTATCACCTTTCCAAGCATCGTGAAGACGAAGAGATAGACAGGATATTAGACAAGATCAACAAGAAAGGCATCAATAGCCTGACTAACGAAGAACGAAATACGCTCAAGAAATAACGACTAATAAAAGTAACACACAACAAGTGATTATACCGGGACATTATTACACACTTCGAGCAGTCAAACAAGTAGATTTTGGCTGGTATTTAGATGCAGAAGGAACAGAAATATTATTACCCAAACGCTATGTGCCTGATGGTTTATCACAAGGTGATGAGCTTGAAGTTTTCATTTATCATGACAATGAAGAACGTCTGATTGCCACTACCCAAAGGCCCTTGGCTGCTGTTGGTGATATTACTATGTTGAAATGTGTTGGCAAAACTGCTCATGGAGCCTTTCTTGAATGGGGCATTATGAAAGATGTATTTGTTCCCTTGTCCAACATGATTGCTCGAATGCACGAAGGTGAAAGTTATTTAGTTGCCTTATACATTGATGCTATGACCGGACGAGTTACTGCTTCTGAAAAACTACAACGTTTTCTAAACAATGAACAACTGACCGTTAAAGAAGGAGATGAGGTGGATTTAATAGCCTGGCAACAAACCGACATAGGCTATAAGATGATCGTTAATAGTAAACACACTGGAGTCCTGCATTTTAATGAGATTTTTCGCGACATGTCTCGTGGAGAAAAAACAAAAGGTTATATAAAAAAGATACGAGAAGAAAACAAAATAGATCTGGGCATTGGTGAAAAAGGCTACAAACGAGTTAATAGTGAAACAGAGCGCATTTTAGAATTACTGCAAGAACACAACGGCTATTTACCCTACAATGACAAATCAGCTCCGGAAGAACTATACGCATTTTTCGGCATCAGCAAAAAGACATTTAAAATGGCTGTGGGCACCCTATACAAAGCACGAAAAATAGAAATTACACAAACCGGAATTAAGTTGGCTGAATAGACTTATCACCTTTTCCACCGAAGTGCATACTGCAAATAAAAATTAAAGTCGAAAACGGTTGGCTTGTCGCCTTTACCATATCCTGCAACAAAAGCAGGTGGCAATTCTTTGAAAGCAGATTGACTAATTAAAAATTTTCCTCGAACGGTATAACCAGCAAAAAAACCTCGTAATAATTCTACCCTAAGACCGGCTGTAAGCTCCGCCCAATGAGCCGTAATAGACTTTCCAGGAATAACACCTGTAGTTTGTCCCCAAACCGGATCTGTGGTCATATACCGAGCTTCACTTCGTGTAATAGAAGCTATTCCATATCGCACACCAACAAAAAGATAATCCCAATCTTTAGGGAAAAGTCGAGGTAACATACTTTTATCCACACCTACTTTTACAAAGCTATTGCGACAGTTGTAACCCAAATCTGCATAGTCAACATTTGAACCACCCCACCCTCCTTCAAGTGTTAAATATAAGTCTTTAGGAACATGATAATCTATGGCAAATTCATAGCTGAATTTAGTTGAAAAAATCAAGTTTAACATCGGCTTACTGATGTCAACCCCAACTCTGAATTGATGTTGATCAGGCTTCACTACTTCATCCGAAGCACCATTAGTTGAATCACTTTGTGCAAAAACAAAAAAAGGAAACAACAATAAGATAATACTAAAAAAATACTTGTACATGATCGGGGGTGTTTAAATTGCCATTCACATCAGTGTTTCGAATTCTTACCGAGTCTAACAGATGCTTGGTAGTAGAAATGGAATGTAGTCCAAAAAAATAACAGTAACCGCAAGCATTTGAAATGAAATTCAATTTTCGATCGTAGAAAAAAGTAAGGGTATCAAATATCAAGATGGAAGAATCGGGCTGAAGGGTAAATCGAGCACTATCTGAAGAAGGATTTAAGGGAAGTAAAAAAGATGCCGTTTGTTTTGAAAACACTAAGGCTACTTGCGAGTCTATGGCAATCCATCTTGGGTTGGGCAATAAGCTGTCTGCAATAGTTGTATCAGACAAAGCCTTAACTGATCGGACACGCATATATACCGAAACGGGCTGCAAGCAAGGATCGCGCTGAGTTTCACAAGAAATGACTCCGGCCATTATTAATAAAATAATAAGCCCTGAAAGTCCGTATTTACTTTTCGTTTTAATCATGAAGTGAAACCAATATTTTATCAATCTCACGCATTACTTGATCTAACTGTCCACGCATTTTTTCTTTCTCTTCTTGGTTCAATAAATGCTTGTTTAAATTCATGGCAAGCATATTTTGTTCAGCTTCCTGCAACTGTTGTTTTAATTGCGTTTGAAGCTGATGTGCGTCATTTAATTGTTCTTTCAATTTTGCAATTTCTCCTTTTTGAGATGCATACAATTTCAACAAGGCATCCAGTTTATCGTTCAATATGGCTAACTCATTCATATTCTAACTACGAATTTGTGCCTGCAATTCCGAAACATAGGATTGCGTTAATTGTTGCATCAACTGGTCTGTTTCAGTGTCTGTTAAGGTTCTATCTTCTAATTGAAATGTAAAGCTGAGTGCATACGATTTCTTGTTAACCCCCAGCTTTTCGCTTTCAAACACATCAAATAAAGAAAAAGAACGTAAAGCCGATAATTCCAACTTTCGAGTAGCTTGTTCCACTTGTTGATAGGATATAGCTCTATCCAGCACCAAAGATAAATCACGTTGCACTGCAGGATATTTGGGTACTTCCTGATATTTCGTTGATATCGTTTGTGCCAATTGAAAGACAGTATCCCATTCTACAAGAGCAAAAAATACGGGTTGTCTGACATCAATGAGCTTTAATTTTTCAGTTGGTATTTGAAAAATGGTTGCTAATAGTTGATTTTTGTGTCTATAGAAAACCTGACCGTCTTGGTATTCCGTTTTGACAGTATGAAGTCCGGCTCTTGAAAAAAGATTCTGTACTACTCCTTTTAAAAAGTATAAGTCAGCAGCTTTAGAGGGTTGATTCCATTGAGCGGATCGAACATTTCCGGTGATCCATAAAGCTAATTGTTGTTGCTGAAAGAATTTTTCATTGCGTTTAGCATAAACGCTTCCAAATTCAAAAAGCAACAAATCGCTACTCTTTCTATTATTGTTATACTGAATGACCTCTAATCCACTTTCAAGCATGGAGGGTCGCATAACATCTAATTCACTGCTTAGACTATTTAGCATTTGTACCAAATCGTTCCGATCAGGGTAATATTTACTGTTGACAATAGAATTTGTAACAATTTCTTGAAATCCAATTCCACAAAGCATTTCAGCAAATTGCTCCTTTAAAGCCCGATCATTTTTCACGGGTGGAACTAAGCTAATATTCAACCTGTCGGGAATAACTATGTTATCTAACCCATCAATTCTTAGAATCTCTTCCACAATATCCGCAGGCTGCAAAACGTCTGATTTATTGGATGGAACCCTTACCACTAAACCATCTTCCGACTTACTTTCAATGTCAAAGCCTAAGGCACCCAAAATTTGATCAATAGATGCCTGACTATATGTTTTTCCACTTAATCGTAAAATGTATTCATACCGTATAGAAACGGATTTCAGAGGCAAAGGATTGGGATAAAAATCAATCATTTCCGAAGAAACAAAACCGCCTGTCAATTCGCAAATCAGGGCTGCAGCGCGTATCAGTGAAGGTATTACAAAATTTATATCTACACCCTTTTCAAAGTGAGTTGCAGCATCCGTTCTTAACCCATGAAATAAAGAAGCTCGACGAATGGCAGTAGGATTGAAGTAAGCACTTTCTAAGAATACTGTAGAAGTAGCAGCAGAAACTCCACTATTAGCACCACCAAATACCCCCGCCATGCACATTCCAGTATTTTTATCACAAATCATAAGCTCTGCACCATTTAGCTTTCTTTCCTTCTCATCAAGCGAAAGAAAGGAAGTGCCTGGGGGCAAAAGCTTCACATTAATTTCTTTTCCTTCAATTTTATCGGCATCAAAAGCATGTAGTGGTTGTCCAAATTCATGCAACACATAATTTGTAACATCTACCACATTGTTGATGGGGCGAACTCCTATAGTTTTTAAGCGTTGTTGTAACCAATTGGGGGATTCTTTGATTTCAATATTAGAAATAGAAACTCCGGCATATCGAGGGCAAGCATCCGCATCATGAACATGAACATCAATGGATAATCCCGGCTTTACTTTAGGCAATTCGAAAGTCGGTGCCGTTGGCAAAACACTTTGTTGATGATGATGCGATAAATAAGCGCAAACATCGCGAGCTACTCCTAAATGGCTCATTGCATCTGAGCGATTGGGAGTCAATCCAATATGTATAGCAAAATCAGGCTCAGGGATAGCAAAATATTGGGCAGCCAACTTACCAACGGTTACATCATTTGGTAATATCAAAATACCTTCATGATCGTTTCCCAACCCTATTTCATCAGCAGCACATAGCATTCCTTCACTTAGCTCTCCTCGAATTTTTGCTTTTTTAATTTCGAATGACTTGCCATTGACAGGATGAACAGAAGTCCCAACAGGAGCTACTACTACTTTTTGTCCGGCAGCCACATTGGGTGCACCACAAACAATATGCAGCACTTCCATACCACCTAATGAAACGGTTGTAACCTTTAATTTATCAGCGTTCGGATGTTTCTCACAAGTCAATACTTCACCAATCAGTAACCCTTCAAGGCTTCCTTTTACAGCTTCCATTCGGTCAACAGCCTCAACCTCTAATCCTATTGAAGTAAGAATATTGCTTAGTTCTGCTACCGGCACGGGTTTGGGCAGGTAGTCCATTAGCCATTGATAAGAAATTATCATTTAATCAGAAAAATTTGCGGTAAAGATAAACTAAGCCAGTAGCAAAACACATCGTAAGAAAGAATGGATGTTGGGATTGTTTTTATCCACATTTTTTTGTGAAATCTATGTGAGTTTACGTTAGTAGCTTTACTAAGGTTGTGGAAAAAGATAAAAAACTGCCACTTTGCGGTGGAAAAGCTTGTTAGTTGTCAGTTATCGAATGGCTTAAAAGAATTTGTTTGGAAATCTTTGTTCAAGCCTTTTTAGCGTACTACATTCGTTCCCCCGCTTTGAAAATTCCTTTCGGATTGATTGTAAAAAACCAGGAAACACCCCAGATTATCAAATTGAAATATGGCATTCAACATCAAAAAAGACCTCGGAAATAATAGGACCCGCAAACCGGATCTAACGACCTTAGTTTATGGCAAAGTTCCGCCACAAGCAAACGAGTTAGAACAAGCTGTGCTGGGTGCCATCATGTTGGAGAAGGATAAATTGGCAGAAGTCCTTGAAATCATCATGAGTGCCGACTGTTTTTATGTAGATGCTCACCAGAAAATTTATGGTGCTATTCGTCGCCTTTTTGATAAAGGAATGCCGGTTGATTTAATTACCGTAACAGAAGAATTGCGCAAAAGCAATGAATTAGATATTGTTGGCGGTGCATTTTATCTGTCAAGACTTACCGAACATGTAATTTCCAGTGCCCACGTTGAAGCCCACGCTCGTATAGTGATGGAGAAATTCATTCAACGTGAGCTAATCCGAATTTCTGGAAATGTAATTGCCGATGCCTATGAAGACAGTACCGATGTTTTTGATTTGTTAGATAAAGCAGAGTCCAACCTATATGAAATTACGGACAAACACTTACGCAAAAACTTCAAAAGCCTAAAAGAGGTTTTGGTACGTACAGTTCAAGATATAGAAGATGCTAAAAACAGAAAGGAAGATGTTACCGGAGTACCTACCGGATTCAAGTCTTTAGACAGAATCACTTCCGGCTGGCAAAAAAATGCATTGATTATTGTAGCTGCACGACCTGCGGTGGGAAAAACAGCCTTTTGTCTGAATCTTGCCATGAATGCGGCTATGAATAGCAGCAAACCCTTTCCTGTAGCCTTTTTCTCTTTGGAGATGGGTGCCGGTGAATTGGTAAAAAGAATGTTGTCAGCCACTACAGAAGTAAGCATGGATGCCGTTACAAAAGGACGGATGCAGGAGCATGAATTTATTCAGATGACACAAAGAATGACCAAACTGGCATCTGCTCCAATCTTTTTAGATGACCAAGCTGCCCTAAACATTTTTGAATTGCGTGCAAAGGCGCGTCGTCTCAAACAAAGACACGATATTCAACTCATCATCATTGACTATTTACAGTTGATGCAAGCTGATATAAATAAAGGGGGAAATCGCGAACAGGAAATTTCTAAAATTTCTCGCGACTTAAAATCGTTGGCAAAGGAGTTGGAAATCCCAATTATCGCTCTTTCTCAGTTAAATCGTTCGGTAGAATCTCGTAAAGAATCGAAGATGCCACAACTAAGCGACCTCCGCGAATCGGGTGCAATCGAACAAGATGCAGACATGGTTATGTTTTTGTATCGTCCAGAATATTACAGCATTAATAATGATGAAATGGGAAACTCTATTGAGGGTGAAACCCATATCAACATTGCCAAAAACCGTAGTGGACAAACCGATGTGGTGAAAGTTCAGTTCATCAAAGAATTCCAAAGATTTATTGACTTAGATACAGATGATTTTAACCGAGGTGGATCAAATGGTGGCGGAATGCAGCCCGGTCCACACCCAGGAGATAATCCACAAGCTGCTTTTCGAAATCGAGATGCCAGCAATTTCGGAGATTCTAAAATGTATTTACCGGGGAACTTTCAAACGATGCCATCCAAAGCCAGTCAATATGACTTTAATGATGAAGATGATTTAACACCACCGTTTAAACGACCGGGAAGCACACCTTCATCTGAAGATACACCCTTTTAATTTCTGGAAAGTTAGGCAGGTTGGAAGCTATGCCCCATCCACAATGCACCGCTGATGCTGTCGCGTTGGGCACCTGTTGCGCTGCATAAAACATTCGTTTCTTCTCGCCAACGTAAAGCTCCAATCAATGCCATCACCAATGCTTCTTTGAATTTAACCACCTGTTGATCGGGTACTATTATTTCGACATGATACGGCAACAATTCAGCCCTAAGCATTTCTATCAAAAATCCATTGAAGGCACCTCCACCTGTAATCAACATGTTAGCTTTGTCTTTTCCATGAGGGAATTTAGAAACGGCTAAGGCTACTTGTTCTGCAATATGTTGAACCATTGTTCGTAAAAGATCAAGGTTATTTCGAGGGCTTTCTAAAAGGGTTGGAAAGACTAAGGCTTTTGCTTCATCATTACTTAAAGATTTGGGAGGATGCTTTCTAAAATACTCTTGTGAATTTAGCTCACCAATAAGATCTGTCAGCACATTGCCGCGCATAGCTAACAAACCATTATCGTCAAAATCCTGCCCTTCATTTTGTGCTAAAATATTCAGTGCTTGGTTGCCTGTACAAACATCAAAGGCTTGTAGTTGGTCATCCTTTCGAACGGTCAAGTTGACAATACCGCCAATGTTTAACCAATAGTCATAGGCATCAAAAAGCAACTTATCACCAATTGGCACAATAGGTGCACCTTGCCCGCCCAGCGCAACATCCAAGGCTCTCAAATCACTGATAACCGGCAATCCGGTAGTAGCTGCAATAGTAGCACCATCACCAATTTGAGAAGTAGTTCGGAGTTTGGGGTTATGATAAACGGTATGGCCATGTGAGGCGATGAAGTGTACTTTGTTTGGCAAATCAAACTGCTCCATGAAATCGTTTACCCTTTCTCCTATCCATCGCCCATAATCTGTGTGAAGCAGTAAAAATCCACTCACATCCAATTGGGTAGCCCGCAAAAGACGATTGGCTAATTCTGAAGTATAGGCTATGCAATCCGTAGCAATAATTTCATATTTCCACTTACCTCGCGCTTCATGCAAATGAGCAAAGCAAATGTCTAATCCATCTAATGAACTGCCGGACATCAAGCCGATAACATGATAAACCATGCGGCAAGTTACGAGCAGGATTGAGTTATACCTTATGCTTCTATTTATTTTAGAAACCGAAAAGTATTCTACCTATACAAAAGATCGAAATGGTTACTTTATTCCTTCCCTTTAGCAAGAGTAAAACCAAAGGATGATCCTACGCCGGGCTTACTTCTAACATTTACAGTTTGCCCATGTGCTTCAATGATATGCTTTACAATAGCTAAACCTAAACCGGTACCGGCTACCTCACTGCTTCGGCTACGATCCACCCGATAAAATCGCTCAAACACACGCCCAACATGCTCTTCCGGCATTCCGGGCCCATCGTCCGAAATCTCTACATAAACATGATTTTCATCCATCAAATAGCATCCCGCAGTTACCAAAGTTCTTTCGCTACTGTATTTTATGGCATTTTCAACCAAGTTTACTAACACTTGGCGTATTCTCATTTTATCTGCCTTCACAATCAAGGCGCGTTCTGTCCCTTTTTTCAGCAACAGCAAAATTGTTTTTTCATCTGCCTTTCGACCAAGTTCCTGAAATACATCTTGTATCAGATCTTGAATCACAAACAATTCTAAGTTTAGTTTGATCTCACCAGCTTCCAACTTAGAAATCTCACCCATATCGGCTACTAAACTGGCCAACCGGTCTATGGCTTTTGAGGCTTGTGTCAAAAACCTATTTTTCACTTCAGGATCATCAATAGCTCCATCCAACAATGTGTCAATATAGCCTTGAACAGTGAAAATGGGTGTTCGTAATTCATGTGCCAAATTCATCAAAAATTCTCTACGAAATTGTTCATTGGCGTTCAGTAATTCAATTTCTTTTTTCTTTTGCTCTGCCCACTCTTGCACATCGGTACTTACTTCTTCAATAGACTTTTGAGGTAAAATTGATTGATAAAAGAAAGCTTCTCTTTTGGTTGCCTTAGTTTGATAAATAATCTTGTAAATCAGCTTAATTTTTCGGTAAATGAACCGTTGAAGCATATAGTTGTAAAGAAAATAGCCAACTAAAAAGCTGACTGTAAAAAACACCACAACAAAATACCAAGAAGGCGACAAAAAAAGACTCATCATTGCGTTTAATGATGCAATGACTAAAGCAGTCATGATTGATAAGGCTTTGGGCGATAAGCTTTTTCGATTAAACAAAGACATCCGTAAGGTTATGCAATTTCAAATTTATACCCAACACCTTTAACCGTGGCAATACAATCAATTCCCATTTTTTGACGGATTTTCCGAATATGCACATCAATAGTTCGATCTCCTACTATCACATCGGTACCCCAAACACGCTGTAAAATTTCATTGCGAAGAAACACTCGTCCGGGCTGTGATGCTAATAATGCTAATAGTTCAAATTCCTTTCGTGGCAACACTTTATTTTGCCCGTTAAAGGACACACTGTAATTTGTTCTATTGATTTCAATTCCAGCAACTTTGATAGCATCTTGTTCTATTGTATCCTTTTTAGTTCGCCTCAAAGCGTGGCTAATTCGAGTTGCCAATAATTCGGGTTTTATGGGTTTCGAGATGTAATCATCTGCCCCTATTTGCAAGCCTTCGATTTCAAATTGTTCATCTACTTTAGCTGTTAAAAATATGATGACGGTTTCATCAAACTCTTGCAAACATCTTAGTTCTTTTACCGCCTGAATCCCATCTTTATGAGGCATCATAATATCCATCAATATTACCTTGGGACGAAATGATTTAGCATATCGGATTGCTTCATTTCCATCACGCGCACCTGCCGTTTCAAAGCCTTTTTTTCTCAATACATAACTAATAAATTCGATAATTTGTGGCTCATCATCTACGATCAAAATCTTTATGGGTTGTTGGTCATTCATCAAGAAAAAAATTGGTAGGCATGTTTAAAAAAATCCTTAGTGGCAAGTTCTAATTTATCTTCCTGATAAAGCACCAAGATTATTTTCTTTGCAATAATACAACACCCTATGATGTAGAACCATAGGGCGTAGATTATGTTATTGTTATGTTTGAAAAGGTTACCTTAAATCAATAGTGCCGGAGCCAATTTTATAACCGCTATTGTAAATTTCAATTTTGTAGGTTCCTCGTTCATAATTGCCATCTTGATGCCAATCTACAACCACATCATTCACGGGTTCGCCTTGTTTTAAATTTACTTGTTTAGCGATGGTATAATTCAGAGAAGCTCCATCATAGGTATCCGTAGAACCTGAGCCAAATGCATCATTACTCAGTAAGGCTCCACTGGGTGCAACGATTCGTACAAACAAATCTTTAACGCCATCTTCTGTTACCCGATTTTCATCAATATCAAACGTAATTCTAAAAATATCAACCTTACTTGCCTTCGAAGTTTCTTTTTCTTTTGTGCCATTTCTACGAAGTTGAATAGGTGTCATTCGAATATTGGATACATGCAAAACTGAACCCAGGCGCACCTTTTGCGACAGTGCTATATTTTTGGTAACGGTAGAATCTCGTTCATCAATCAAAACCTGATTATACTTATTCAACCGCGTGTTGTCGGCTTCTAATTCAGCAATTCGCTCTTCATAAGTTTTAACCTTACCTTTCAATTGTGCTACCATGCTTCTAGCACGCGCATAGTCTGCTTCCGTAGCCCGGCTATTAGTCAAAATCTTTTGAATTTGGCTTCGCAAGTGACCAATTTCACTATTTTGATTTGCCACAATGCTGTCTAATTGTGCATTCTTACCAACCAATTGATCAAGTCTGGCTATGGCTGCATCATATTCATTTCTGATGTTGTCGCGATCATGTGTAACAGTATCTAATTGTGAAGACACTTGATTGGTTTGTTGCTGAAGATTATTTCGGCTAACAAAAAGATAAACGATGATGCCGATTAGCAAAAGAATGATGCCGACAAAAATGGCATTATTTTTCCTTTGAGCAGGTTGCATATTTGTGTTTTGTTCACTCATTGTCTGAAAGGTTTGAACTATTTTCGTTAGCAAATATAATCGCCTAAAGCAAAGTGGAACTGTTAAAGCACATCCTTTTTATTGACATTGAAACTGCTTCATGTGTCTCGTGCTATGATGAGCTGAATAGCAACATGCAACATCATTGGGATAGAAAGTCTCGTTTTTTTAAAAACAATCAAGGAGGCGAAACATCTTCCAGCGAATTATTTTCTGAAAAAGCCGGCATTTTTTCTGAGTTCGCTCGTGTTGTCAGCATAGGTATGGGCGTGTTAACAGACAAAGATGGTGAATGGAAAATCATTTTGAAAGCTGTATCGGATGCAGATGAAAAAAACTTGTTAACTATTTTTTGTGAAATACTTTCCAAATTAGTAAAACGCTGTCCGGACTTGCGTTTCTGCGGTCATAACATAAAAGAATTCGACCTACCCTTTCTTTGCAGGCGAATGGTGATTCACGATATAGACATCCCGGAAAGTATGCAAACACAAGGTAAGAAGCCTTGGGAAGTTAACCACTTGGACACCTTAGAACTTTGGCGCTTTGGCGACTATAAAAACTTCACCTCATTAGCTCTTTTAGCGGATATTTTAGGCATTCCTTCACCTAAAGTAGATATAGATGGCAGCATGGTGAGCAAGGTATATTGGCAAGAACACAACCTTGAACGCATCAACCAATATTGCATGAATGATGTATTAACTACTGCTCGTGTTTTCATTCGCATGAAAGGGATAAAACACGTAAACCCATTACCACATTACATTTCAGAATAAATATAATTTCGATTTCCGATGTCACAAGTTAATTTGAAGCAACTGTTTCAATCCATTGAAAAAAAACAATTTGCTCCCTTTTATATCATTGATGGTGAAGAACCCTTTTACCTCGATAGAATAACCGAATATTTTGAAAACCATATTTTAAAACCCGCCGAACGAGATTTCAATTTGCTGGTAATGTATGGCAAAGACACAGACTGGCCGGATGTGGTAAATGCTTGCAAACGAGTGCCCATGTTTGCTGACCAACAAGTGGTGATTTTGAAAGATGCTGCACAAATGCGAACGCTCAATGAGTTAGTTGGCTACTTAGAAAAACCTTCCCCCAAAACTGTTTTCCTGATAGAACATCGCTTTAAAAAAGTAGATGGACGTAGTAAATTAGTGAAATTAGCAAAAGATAAAGGGTACTATTTTACTTCTGACAAAATAAAGGATGAGCAAGTACCCAATTGGATTCAAAATTACGGAGTAGAAAAAAATTTTCATGTAGGCGAAAGAGAAGCACAAATATTAGCAACATATTTAGGTAATGACCTGCAAAAAATTGTAAATGAAATAGAAAAAGTACGAATCAATGTACCGGAAGAAACAAGGCTGACGGCTGAGATGATTCAAAAATACATTGGCATCAGCAGAGAATACAACATCTTTGAATTGCCCGATGCTCTGACCTCAAACGACAAAGATAAACTATACCGTATGGTGGCCTACTTTTCTGCCAATCCTAAAGCAGCAGCCATGCCTTTGGTAATCGGATCTTTTTATAGTCATTTCAACAAACTTTATCTGGTTCATTTTATTAGAGGGAAAAGTGATAAAGATGCAGCTGCTATTATAGGAACATGGCCATCAAAACTTAAAGAATTACAGTCTATGACACGACAATGGACTTTGCCGAAAGTTGAATTTGCCTTAGCCATATTAGCTAATTATAGTGCCAAGTCTGTGGGGATAAATAGCAATACAGATTCAAGTGAATTGCTCCGCGAAATGATTGGAAAATTAGATTTGTATGCTCAGTCCTAATAAATAAAAAACTGCCCATTATTTTTCGGGCAGTCTCTAAAGAAATAAATCAATTTTCAAAAACTATTTCACCATCATCAATCCGAATGGAGCACCATTTGATGATATCATTTTAAAGGATGAACTTGGCACGGCAAGGGCATCACCATCGCGCCAAATTCTGGATTTGCCAACAGGCATTAAAATAGAATTCGACTCATCACCATCTTTTTGAGTGAGTACAAAAGCGTATTGAAAATTCTTGATACCAGCTGCCGTAAATTCACCCGAGATGATGGAAACATTCTTATAGTTCACACCACTGGCAGTGCCGGTTGATTGAGCAAATAAAGTAAATTTATTGTCAGATCCCGACAAAAAAGAACCCATTCCTACGGCATTATCCGATACAGAAACACCTTTGTAATCCATTTTTATATTTGCACCGGACTGATCGTAAAAACGGTATTTATAATCAGAAATCACTTTCCCTACTGTCCACAAATCACCATCATAAGTGTTTTGAAGGGTAAACGGAGAAACCAAAAACACGCCTGAAATTGTTGGAGGCGTATTGCCTTTGTTGATCGTCATTCCACGTCCCTGAAGATCATTGATAATGACTTGTGAGATGATGTTGTTGATGTCGCTCGACAATCCGTTGTCATTACTTTCCTTTTTCTTACAGCTTCCCATTGTAACAACAATGGCGATTGCGGAAAGCGCAAAGAGGTTTAAAATCTTTTTCATTTTCAATTTAATTTGAGGTAAATGCCTACTCTATTTTTCGGTTTTCAGCTTCGCCGTATTTTGCATAAAAATAATACCTTAAAGATTTATCTGCAACCTAAACCTAAAAAAATTTATTGACTGGACAAGTAAGAAAGGCTATTTTCTTGGTCTATTAGCAATTGTTCTTTCAAAGCTTCAAGTGAATTAAACTTTTCTTCTGCACGCAACCAATGAAGAAACATCACTTCGATTTCTTGCTCGTAAATATCCCTATCGAAATTGAAAATATTCACTTCAATATGTAATGTTTGTTTCTCTGAAACCGTAGGATTAAAACCAACGCTAAGCATTCCACCAAACACTTCCTTTCCTATGCGAACTTTTGCCACATAAACGCCCTTTGCCGGAATGAGTTGATCTCCATCAAGCGGTTCGATATTTGCAGTTGGATAGCCGATTGTTCTGCCCAACTTACGACCATGAATCACACGCCCACAAATGGAATAAGATCGTCCTAACATCCGGCTTGCCTCCAATACATTTCCGTTGGCTAATGAGTCACGAATTTTTGTTGAACTCACTGCTGCTTGGCTGATCAACTGAGCCGGAATTTCAACGACTTGATAATCATATTGTGGTTGTAATGTTTGAAACAACTGAATATCCCCCTTTCTATCGTGACCAAAATGATGATCATACCCGATAACGATGCTTTTAGGATGAAAATTTTCCACCAAAAACGAACGGATATATGCCTCTGCTGAAAAAGCAGCAAATTCAAGCGTAAAAGGCACGACTACTATATGCTTGATTCCTGCTGATTGAATTAAAGTTAGTTTTTCATTGAGCGGTGTAAGAATTTTCAAAGATTGTTCAGGAAACAAAACCTTTCGAGGGTGCGGATCAAATGTAATTACCACACTTTCGCCGTTAATGTCAGCAGCATGTTTCACCACCTCATTTAATATGGCTAAATGCCCACAATGCACACCATCGAAAGCCCCAATGGTAATAGCAGGATTGATAAATTCAGGCAACTTAGTTATGTCGAAATATACAGCCATTCAGATATCCTAAATTCCACGTAAAATTTCATAAAACCGATACACATCTTCAAATGTATTGTACAACGGAACAGGAGCTACTCTGATTACATTAGGCTCTCGCCAATCTGCAATAACGCCTTGCGATGTTATGATATCAAAAGTTTCTCGACCCCGATCTTTAAACAAAAGGGAAACCTGACAACCACGTTGAATTGAATTGCGCGGTGTAATTATCTCAAAAGGTAAATTGTTTAATTGATCTAATAAATAAAACAGATAGTCTGTCAGCAATTGACTTTTTTCTTTTAAGGCTTCCATTCCAGCCTTTTCAAAAATATCCAATGAGGCATGATGTGCTACCATATTAAAAACCGGTGCATTGCTCATTTGCCAGCTTTCAGCGGTAGGTTTAGGCATAAAGCCTTTTTCCATTTTAAATCGTGTTTGCTCATCATTTCCCCACCAGCCGCCCAGTCGAAAAACGGAAGGGTTTGCTGCATGATGTTCATGAACATATATGCCACCTACTCCGCCGGGTCCACTATTTAGGTATTTATAGGAACACCAACAAGCGAAATCTACTGACCAATCGTGCAAATTCAATAATACATTTCCAACTGCATGAGCCAAATCAAAGCCTGCATAAGCCCCCACTCTATGTGCTGCTTTTGTTATCTGCTCAATATTAAAAAACTGACCGGTGTAGTAATTCACGCCGCCCATCATCACTAAAGCAAGCGAATCGCCCGCTTCTTCAATAGCAGTTATAATATCTCCATCATCCAATGTATGACAACCTTCTTTAGGTGACAATTCAATAATGGCATCATTGGGATCATAGCCATACATCCGCACCTGCGTTTCCATAGCATATTGATCGGAAGGGAAAGCACCTGCTTCCATCAATATTTTATATCGGTTGCCCGTTGGGCGATAAAAAGAAAGCATTAATAAATGCAAATTGACCGTCAATGTATTTGTGGCAACAACTTCCGAATCTTTAGCACCCACTATTTTTGCTAATCGCTCAGTAAACAATTTATGATACGAGAACCATGGATTACGAGCTTGAAAATGCCCTTCAACACCATATTTCGCCCAATCATTAAGCTCTGCTTGCATGAGATAACTCACGCTTTTGGGTTGCAAGCCCAATGAGTTTCCACACAAATAAAGAGCGTCTGTCTCGTTATGTTGAGGTATCAAAAATCTTTCGCGAAAGGAGAACAAAACATCTGTCTGATCGAGGCTTTGTGCATATTCAAGAGAAGCAGAAAACATGAAGGATATTTAAAATTTTGCGCAAAAGTACACGCTTAGAAAGGTATTAGGAAACGAGAATAAAAAATAAACTTTTACAATTGATTGAACTTAGAAAATGTTTACTTACTAAAAAATGCAAAGGCACAAAGAAAAGTGAATCATAAATTTTATTCAACCTAACTCCCTACATTTGGATTTCCAAAAAATCATACTCAACAATGAAAAAAGGATCCCTTATTCTTTTAGTAGTGCTAGGATTGCTGCTCGTAGGCGGCTGCATGACCTGCAATGTGCAAAAAAGCCTTGTTACACTGGATGAAAATGCAAAGAGCAAATGGGGTGAAGTGCAAAATCAATATCAACGTCGTGCAGACCTTATTCCCAATTTGGTGAATACCGTAAAAGGAGCTGCCAACTTTGAACAAAAAACTTTAACAGATGTAATCAATGCCCGCGCAAGAGCTACTTCTATACAAGTGAATCCTGAAAACCTAACACCTGAAAAACTGAAAGAATTTCAACAAGCACAAGGTGAATTGAGCCAAGCTTTAGGCAGGCTGATGGTTGTAACAGAAAACTATCCTCAACTTCGTGCCACAGAAGCTTTTAGGGATTTACAAGTGCAATTAGAAGGCACAGAAAACAGAATTACTGTTGCCCGCAAAAACTTTAATGATGCCGTTCAAGGATATAACACTCAGCTTCGCGTATTTCCAAACAATATTTTTGCAGGCATGATGGGATTCCAACGCAAAGGCATGTTTGAAGCAGATCAGAACGCTCAAAAAGCACCACAGGTGCAGTTTTAATCAAAGTGTTTCGATTTTTAAAACCACGAAACTTGCTTGACCATACAGATCAGGAATCTGTTGTGGCTGCTATTCGTGCTGCCGAAGCCGGCACTACCGGTGAATTGCGCGTGTTTATAGAATCTCATTGTTCTTATATAGATGCTATGGAACGAGCAAAAGAAATTTTTGCTTCATTAAATATGGCTAAAACAGAACGCCGAAATGCCATTCTGCTCTATCTCGCACTAAAAGACAAGCAGTTTGCCATCTTCGGAGATCAGGAAATTTATGCCAAAGCAGGTGGGGCACAATTTTGGGAAAAAGCAGCACATCAACTCAAGCAAAATTTACGCAAAGGTCAAATTACCGGTGGCATTGTACAGTGTATTCATGATTTAGGTGACGCATTAGCAACTCATTTCCCTTATGACCCTTCGGTTACGAGAAATGAACTGCCTGATGAAATTGTATTTGGCAAATGAGAAAAGCTGTCTTATTTCGTATTTTTTCTATTGCCCTTTTGGTGTTTTTGGGCTTGGGTTTAAAAGCTCAAAATATCCCTTCGGCTCCCAATCCACCTCGTTTAGTCAATGACTTTGCACACGTATTAAATGCACAGCAAGTTGATGCGTTAGAAGCCAAGTTAACCGACTTTGACAAAACAACTTCTACACAAATCACTCTTGTTACTATACCGACCTTAGATGGCTATGAAGTGGCTGACTATGCCGTAACCTTAGCCAACAAATGGGGCATTGGGCGCAAAGGAAAAGACAATGGTGTTTTGGTGCTTGCTGCCATTCAAGATCATAGAATGAATATTTCCACCGGTTATGGTTTGGAAGGTGCCTTGCCCGATGTGATAACCGGCAGAATTATTAGAAATGAAATGGCTCCTGCCTTTCGCCAAGGCGATTATTATACCGGATTTAACAAAGCCATTGATGCTATCATTGCAGCAACTAAAGGAGAATATACCGCCGATAGTTCTACAAATAAAAGCAAGGATATATCTTTAGGAGGCATCATTGCTACTATTTTAGTCATCTTCCTCATCTTGTGGATTATCAGCAGAAATAGTGGCGGTGGAGGTGGCAATTACATGAGTGGGCGTGGTTCTCGCGGCATGGGCGGTGCTTTTTGGGGCGGGTTCTTAGGTAGCAATATGGGCAGTGGCTGGGGCGGAAGTGGAGGTGGATTTGGCGGTAGCAGTTCAGGCGGCGGATTTGGTGGCGGAGGATTTGGTGGCGGAGGATTTGGTGGCGGAGGATCTAGTGGTAGTTGGTAGATTCTATTCCCCTAAAATATAAATCATTATGGCGAAACATACATCTTATTAAGATTGGTAGTTGAGCCAATGAAGCAGAAAACAATTTTTGCAAAAGGCTATCGCCCAATATATTTTCAACTAAAAAAATCAACGGGCAACCCAAAATTGCTGAACTGAGTTTCCCTTGCTTGATTGAATTCGTAGAAAATAAATGCCATTTACCCAATTAGAAATATCCAACTCTTGTTTGAGGGCAGTAGCATTTTGTTGCTGCCAAATAATCTTGCCTTGCACATCTGTAACCAATAATTGAATGGGAGCTTGAGATTTTTGTGTACCCTCCAAATACAAACGATCTGAAGCCGGCTGTGGAAATATTTTCATTTCAGCATCTGCAAAAACAAAAGCAACACTTGTTGGTATGTAATTTTCATAATAGTAGTGCTTCATAAAATCACCTACTGCTGAAACCCATGAAAAGCTTGCTTGATCATACGTTTCAGAATACCAACTTGTCGGTTGACCAAAGTTATTATAGGTTTTTTGTTCACGGTTAGTGGGTAAAAAATTATTAGTTGCATTATCCCAAATTTGAAATTCAATTTCAATCAAGTTATTGCTTACATCGTATTGATAAATGTTTTTCCCGGTAGGAATCCAAATGTTGTTTTTTCGCACATAGCTATTGATTTGTGTCAGCGTATTTCCAGCATAATAATATTCAGATTTCTGCGCGTCAACCCAAAGTCCGTTTGATACTGTTTGCATAATTTTTGTGGACAGATTATAAGCCTGATCATAGGCAAATAGCAAGCGCTGTGATCCATACCAATAAAAGGGAGAAATGTTAGCTTGACTATCTGTACGGGAATTCAACCGATAAAGCGCATCATAAGTAAAATCCATCGAAAAAACAGTTGAGTGCATGGATAATAAATTATTTTGCGCATCAAAATTGTTGTAGAAATATACATGTGCTTGCCAGCCATTGGTTGTAGGATCTAAAAGTTGAAACACGGTTTTAGTCAACAAAGCTGAACCGTTTGAATACGTATAAACATATCGGGCTGAATCGCGCCATTTGCCTGATTTATTATTCCACGATTGACAAGTATAATTTAAGACCTTGTTGGTTGCATCAAACAATTGAGCTCGATGAAAATGAGGTTTGAAAAAACCATTCGTTCTGTCAAAAGAAAACGTATAACTATCATCGAAACTTATGAAGTTATCATCCATTTCCTCAAGACTTAGTTGCCCCCCTCGTCCAAATGAATAACCGTAAACAGTGGAATCTAATGGAATAAATCCACCTGAAGCATACTCAAAATACGCTGCTGCTTTGAGTCTTGAATGTAGAAAAGATGGAGCATTATTAGCATCACTTCCCATGTGCGGAAATAAATTGGGAATCCCTTGTCCGGTTGTTTTGGCAAGTGTGCTTAGGGTGATAAAGAGAAGCCCAAAAAGCGGAGTATAAAAACGCAAACCCATAGCTCTTTTTTTTTTAAAGAATGATCAAGTGTCCTTAGCATAAATATAATCAATTGTTTTATCAACATTATAATATGGTTGATATTTTACTTAACCATGACGACAAAAATTACACCCAAATCATCATTATTTAATTTGTAAACAACCTGTTAATGCCTTGCAAATAAGCAGTTAATCAAACAGCAAAAAAGCACTGGAAATTAAAGAGCGATGACCTTTGTATAGTAGTCTTGGAAATGGGTAATTTCCATAGCATTTTCAAACCATGAAAGAGAAAGTAGCAGAATTTGCCGTTGGTATATTGGTCAAGCTTTACTTGGGCTTTACTATATTGGCAATTCTATTTGAGCGGAAAAAGAAAAAGCATCTTAGACGAAAAGATATTCGCATCATAAAGAAACATAACCTCATCACTAAGGAATCATAAGATACAGAGCATAGAGTGTATTCCTATAACTACCTAATCCAATTTAAAAGGTTCGAAATATTTAATTGAAATTACTACTGGGGAATTTCCTATGAAAGAGATTGAAATATGGAATCCCTCATTTTGGATAGCGTAAGTTGATTAGTACTTCCTTCATTTTTTCGTTCGAGCAGAGACTATTGAATCGGTCTTTTCCTTGACTTCTATAGACCGACGATAATCTAAATCTTCTGCTGCTAATCGTAAGATTTCTTTCTTTTTTATAGTCACCAATGAATCTACTATCATAGATTGCTGTTGGATGGTTAACGGAACCGTTTCTTTAGTGCAAGAAAGAATAAAAATCAAATTGAAAAATACTATCCTTCTCATATAAAAAAATAAAACCTTTAAAAAGACTTTTAGAATTCTCTTTAAAGGTTGCAAAGGTACAAAAAAACAAGTAATGACTCCGAATAGCTAATTATCCATAAAATACACATTATTGATATTGCTATGTCAGCTTAAAACAATCCAGCAAGTTTGCAATAAAGTACAAAATAACTCAATATACTCTTTAGGACAATTTCATAAATTCTGTTTCTCAAGCAGTATGAGCCGAATGAGGTGAATTGGTTGGAACGGGTGTATGTTTTACAGAGCGAATTTGCGTTATAAGTAAATGGCTGGTTGCCCAAAATTTAGCAACAGTCATATAGCTAAACACTAATAAAGACGTAATGATGATAGCGGGCGAAAATTTCTTTTTCATTTTTGGTGTTTTTATAGGTTAACAATTGCAATAAGGCTAAAAATGATACCGATGAACAATGCGTTTTTGAAAATGATTTCGTTTTTCATAACAAGGTGTTTTTAGTTTGTTTGTGATTTGTTTTTGTTTTTAAAGCAACCCATTGGTTTGTTGCTTTCGATCACAAAAGTGCCTCGGGAAACAAGCATGAGGAAAAAATCAGACGAGCTTAACACCAACTTTGCAGACGGTTAACGGGTCGTTTCCAATTAGCTAACAATCAATTAGCAAATCAACCGTTCAAATTTGGCTTTAAATGCTTTTAAAAAGCAGATGGAAAGTCTAACAAATTGGACTAAAAGCTTTGCTGAGTACAGCATAGCGCGTACAGACTACTAAAAAAAGGTTGGAAAAAAACCAACAATAAACGTTCAATATTGAAGGGAAACTCAGCTTTTCTATTGGCATTGTGAAAAGCAACTCATTACTTCTGTATTTTCAACAGAAATTGTCCAAAAAAGAATAAAATTGTTGGCTGGAGTAAGCATTTGCCTATTTCGGCTACTCATAGAATTCGGAACTCATTTCTCTACTTTGATTCTAATAAATTCCGACTCAAATCTTCACTTAATATCAAAACTTCTTTCGACATTTTGTTGCCCGACATGCCATATTTCCAATCGAGTTGCCAAATTTGAAAAGACTGATAAAGTGTTCTGATTTCCGCACAATCATTATAGGACAACACCCAGTTTTTACGACTCTTTAATATTTCACATAATCCTTCATGATCAAAGTCTTTATGCGTATCACCTTTACGACCGTATAGCTTGCTTTTGATCAAATAAGGCGGATCGAGATAAGCAAACATATCGGGATGCTGGGCAAGGCTTTCTGAAAAATCTGCTTTTGAAACCTGAATATGAGGGTTAAAAAAATGACGAACGCGCTCAATGGAAGAATGGGTAAAACGCGGATGATCTGGCGACATGCCTCCGGAAAGCGTTGCTCCTGAAAAGGAAGAACGATTGAGCACATAAAATACAGCTGCCCGTTGAAGCGGGGTCACAAATTGTGTTTGTGCTTGTTGCAAAGCATAAAATCTTTCTTTTGACAAAGGAAAATAGGTTTCCACTTCGCTGGCCAGCTCAGTTGGTTGAAGAATCAGGCTTTGCCAAAACTCAACCAAAGGATTAAACACATCATAGGCAAATACAGGAATGCCATCGGCTGCACAAGACAATTCTACTGATCCACCGCCTACAAATGGCGATAATAAGGCGGAAAGGTTTTTCGGAAAAAAACTTCGAATACTATTCAACCCTCTACTCTTGCCACCGGGATATCTCAGTGGCGATCGAGAAGTGATTGTGTTATCTAAAAAAGGAGCAGGCCCTATTCTCATTGGAAGGTGTAAAGTAAGGCAATCACAATAAAGGAAAATAAACAGAGAAGGTACTTCCTTTGCCCGGCGTACTTTCCAGATGCACTCTTCCTCCATGTGCTTCAGCCATTGCTTTTACATAGCTTAGCCCCAGCCCAAAACCCTTTACGTTGTGCAGATTACCGGTATGTGCTCTATAAAATTTTTCAAAAACACGAGCTTGTGTTTCTTTGTTCATTCCGATTCCATTGTCTGTTACATTGATCAACAACATATTGTTCTTATTCAGGGTTTCTATCTCAATTCTTGGTTCATCTCTTGAATATTTGATGGCATTATCAAGCAGGTTAAAAATAATGTTTGAAAAGTGAACATCATCGGCTTCTATTGAGTGGTTTGCAGCGGCAAGTTTCAGTGTTAATAAGCCTTTACGTTCTTCAATTTGAAGCGAAAGATTATTGGCAACTTTTTGAATAATATCATGTGCATTGAGTGTTTGTAAATTCAATTTTATTTCTTGTCTTTCGATTCGTGCTACTTGCAATATCTTCTCCACTTGCTTATTCATTCTTTTGTTTTCGTCTTTGATCATGGCACTGTAATAGCGAATTTTATCAGTGTTGTTGATCACCTTTTCGTTCGTGAGTGCATCTGCTGCAAGGGAAATGGTAGCCAACGGAGTTTTTAATTCATGCGTCATGTTGTTGATGAAATCCGACTTTATTTCAGACAATTTTTTCTGATTAAACATTTGACGAACCGTAAGTGTAAAAGCAGAAATGATGATGATAGTAAACACCACAGAGCCTAATATCACCCAACCCAGTTGGTGAATTAGATAACCATTGTCTTCATCAAAATAGAGATAGAGTGTTTCTCTGAATGCAGAATTTTCTGGTGTAAGCTGAACTCGAATTGTATTATTGATATGTTCGTTTTTAAAACCCGGAGAGATGAAAATGGGGTTTTGGAAAATATCTTTTATCACATACTCATACCGATCCTTTATGCCGGAACGCTTGATGGATTGGGCTATCACCCGATTCACATCTTCTTTTTCCATGAAACTGGTGGTAAATTTTTGGAGTAGAAAATTCTTTGTGTTTTCATCCAAGGGCGTTTGTCCAATAAAGCCAAAATAATTTTGATAAAATTCCTCCTTTATTCTGGAAATAGCAGTGTTGATGTCTTGTTCATGTTGTTGTTTACGAAGGCTAATGGCATTTTTAATCCAAGACATTTGAATGAAAATGATGCCTAAAACAGAAAGCGTAATCAACAAAACTATAAGCGGAAATACTTTTTTCATGAACTAAAGTGTATAAAGCCGATAGAGAATTTTGCTTCACAAAATACCTGCACAGTATTGACAAAAATAGGAAGGAACACAATAGAGTATCTTAAAAAAACTCAGACTCAACTTGATAAAGCTGCATTTCAATGTTTTATCCCTGATTGGCTTCTTTTATCCCTGAATGGAATTCTCCCTTTGAAAGCCTGATACTTTTGGCATGTTAGTATTTCTTTTCTACTTCACTTTCATGCTGCCTTCAGATTGAATTGCCTGTTGAAGAGAAAGAAAAGCGGCTTAAAAGTTTAATCAAGATGAAAAAAGCAACAATCACCATTACGGCAATATCTATCTCAAGGATGATGCTATTGCTTCTTAAAATTCTGGCAACGGGAGGGGCCAAATCAACGCCACAGCATTAACCTAACAACAACCGAAAACAGGAAGGATCGGATGATCACCCAACTTAATTTTTTAAAAACTTTTTATCAATCAAAAAACAACCATTTTATGAAATTGAAATTTCTCTTATTACCTCTTTTAGGATTATTTTTAGTTTTTGCATCATGCAAAAAAGATTCTCCTGCACCAGCTCCAACTCCAACGCCAACGGCAGATGCTAATGAAACCATGAACAATACGGTCAGTGGTGGAACATGGAGTATATCCACTTTTACGGCAAACGGCACTGAAATCATTCAGTCAGTATATCAAACTATAAAAATGGATTATAAAAAAGAGGATAAAACAAACGGCACCAGCACTTGGACCTTAATTGAGATGGGTGGTGCTACTAAAATTGAATCTCATAAATATTCTATTCGCAACAATGGTACAGAACTTCAAATTGACGGTGATATTCTTAGTATTTCCGTAAGTGGCGGAACTATGACCCTTTCCGGCAATTTAGGTGGCATTAGCACAATCATTAAAGCTAAAAAATAGCTGATCCTCTGAATCATTTATTAAATGACACAAGCCTTGAAAAACGAAAATGAGGTTTGTGTCATTTTCCTTTCTAAAGTTTTCAAAAACTGCCTTTGTAAACAAATAGAAAGCTGCTTCTATTTTAAATCAAAAATTTTTCAAAACTCACTACTATAAAAAACACACAACATGAAGTACTGTATTCTGAGTTTCTTGTTTTTGTTTTTGGGCATATCATCTACCCGTGCTCAAATCATAAAACTAAAAGCCAATGAAGTAGCCGTAAAAACAAAAGACAACAATTCCGGCAGATGGAGCAATTGGAGCGACCCACAAAGCATTGACGTATTGATTTTAGTAGATGGCAACCAAAATCGGGTCAAAGTATTTAGCAAAGTTGAACAAGCCTATGACATCATTAAGACCTACAATACCGTTACAGAACACAATGGCAAAACGACCAATAAATATGAGTGTATTGACAAAGCAGGCACTCGTTGTAACTTGAGTATTGTAAAGCATCCGAATGGCATCAGCACCATGGAAATTGAGTTCTCTGATGCAAACATTTTGTATAACATTTACAAAATGGATTAGTTGCAAACTTTCAATAAAAGAACACCCTCAAGACAAATAGAAATTGTTCGTGTCAATGATCTTGAAAGCAACGATTTTTACGCATGTCCTTAAAAGGTAGTAATTTTCCCACATCATGAAATATATCCTTTGGCTTTTGAGAATTGTTGTGGGTGTTCTCTTTATTTTTTCTGGTCTTGTGAAAGCAAATGATCCATTGGGTCTAAGCTACAAGATGAATGAATTTTTTGAGGTGTGGGGTATGGCTTGGGCTATGAAATATTCATTGACCATGTCTGTTGCCATGATTGGGTTTGAGATCATTGCAGGTGTAGCCTTGTTAATAGGTGCAGCTTTTCGCATATTCTCTTTTTTATTGCTTCTGCTCACTACCTTCTTCACCTTTCTTACCGCCTATGTATATCTTACCGATAAAATAAAAGAGTGCGGATGCTTTGGCGATTGTATTAAAATTTCAAATTCCGAAACCTTCTGGAAGGATGTTATTCTCTTAATTTTAGTGATCTTTCTCTTTTTGTTTCGCAAACGGATCACCCCCCTATTTAGCGGATACCCAACTGCTGCTATTGTAATCCTAACGACCTTTTCAGCCTTTTTTATTCAATGGTGGGCGTTAGAGCATTTACCCTTTTATGATTGTTTACCTTACAAAGTAGGAGTCAACATTTATCAAAAGACTCAAATACCGCCAGGAGCCATTCCCGACCAATATGAAACGATAATGATTTATGAAAAAGATGGTAAACAGCAAGAATTCACTATGCAAAATTACCCTTGGCAAGATTCAACTTGGAAATTTGTAGATAGCAAAAGCAAGCTCATCAAAAAAGGAAATGCGGAACCGGATATAAAAGATTTTATTATCAGCGATTTTGATAAAAACGAACATACACAAGAAATACTAACAGCACCGGGATATGCCATCTTGTGGTTTGTAAAAGACCCATCCACTGCTCGAACTGACAATTTAGACCGAATCAAAAAGCTTATGCAAACTGCTTCTGAATTACACATTCCTTTTTATGTCTTAAGCTCGGGAAATAAAGAAGTAACCGATGCTTTCGCCCAAACGCATCAGCTTTTCCCAGCAGACTATATGGTCTTAGATGTCACTGCCAGTAAAACAGCCATGCGTTCAAACCCCGGCATGATTATTTTGAAAGATGGTGTGATCCAACACAAGTTTAGCTTTCGCGACTATCCACGTAATATTTCGCTTAGCAACGGATTGCTCAATTTGGGAAAATAAATGTTATCCTTTCTTCTTAACCGACTTCGATACAGCTTGCTCGTTTTGCTGGGAGTTGTAACGGTAGTATTTTTTTTGTTCAACGTGCTACCCGGCGATCCGGCAAGGCTCACCATGGGACAACGAAGCGACTTGCAATCATTAGAAAACGTACGACGAGAGCTGCATTTAGATAAGCCGATGATGGTGCGTTATGTTCTATTTCTAAATGATCTTTCACCTATTTCATGGTTAAAAAACGACAAACTTGATAATCAGAAATACAATTATTGGAAAATCTCACCTTCCATAAAACAACATTTTTTGGCCTTTAAAAAACCCTATTTAGGTCGCTCTTATCGAACAAAGCGTGATGTGTCAGAAACCTTACTGGAAGCACTTCCCGGCACGGTTATTCTTGCTATTTCAGCCATGTGCTTGGCTACTGTTTTAGGATTGTTGCTTGGCATTCTTGCTGCTTTAAAAAAAGGTTCTTGGATTGATACGGCTTCTATTGCAGCCAGTGTGGCAGGAATTTCGATGCCTTCATTTTTTGCTGGGTTAATCATTGCTTATGTGTTTGGATACTTACTTCATTCTGTCACCGGTCTTAGCATGACAGGAAGCTTATGGAATTATGATCCTGTTGATGGACCGTCCATTGCTTGGCAAAATTTGCTGCTTCCTTCCTTAGCATTAGGCGTGCGACCACTTGCCATTATCACCCAACTTACTAGAAGTGCATTGTTAGATGTGTTGGGGCAAGACTATATTCGGACTGCTTATGCAAAAGGGCTTTCTAAATTTCAAGTTATTTTCAAACATGCTTTACCCAATGCGCTAAATCCTGTAGTAACAGCCGTGTCAGGTTGGCTTGCTGAATTATTAGCCGGATCCTTTTTTGTAGAATATATTTTCGGATGGAAAGGCGTGGGCAAACTAACTGTTGATGCACTTGATAAATTTGATTTTCCCATTGTGATGGGTGCGGTTTTGCTAACAGCCTTCTTATTTATCGTCATCAACTTACTGACGGATATTTTATACAGCAAATTAGATCCACGTGTACGCCTGCAATCTTAAATTATTTTTCATTTATTAGCTTTGGGGTATCCGTTAAGCTCAAATAAACAATTGACTTTCTCTTCCTTAAAACTTTGTTCGTTTAGCATTTATACACTCATTTTACCCGTACATTGCAAGCAAGATTTAATTCTGATGCGCCTCTACTTTTTATTATTTTGCGTAGCCTTCCTATATTTTTCCATTTCTTCAAAGGCGCAATTGCAAGCATTCACAGGAAGAAACACCGACAACAACTGTCAAACGATCTATTTGGTAAACCCAACGGACAGCATCTATTATGTTGCCGGCCTAAAACAAGAAGATCTTGAAAATTGTCAAACTTTCACTGCTCGACATAAAAAAGATGACATTGATGCCATTAGAATTTCCATAAGCCTCAATGAAGAAAACTATTTATTGCTGTTACCCAAGGACACGATTGCTTACAAGATATTGATGAACCAAGAGATGATTCCAAAACACAAAGAATTGTTCCTCTTTTTAAGACCAAGCCCACTAGTAATTTCTATAAATGAAGACAAAAAGCGGCTTAGAAAAATTGAAAAGCTCGAAGGAAGAAATATTATTGTCATTGTGAAGGAACATTGACTTCTTACATCCGTATGCTTTACAAATTTCAATACTTTGAAGCAATGCCCTTCAAGGATAACACAAATATCAGTGAAAATACAGAAGCTTAAACATTCATATACCCCGTAATTCCTGATGAATCTGGACATACCTTGACAAAACCTTGTTACAACTATTGGTTCTTTTCCACCTTACTTGAAAACCGTTGCCAGTATTTGTTTTTCTATTGTTTGTTGGGCTGTATGGGGGGTATTTTGTTGGGGCAATTCTCATGACACATCATGACAATTTTTCTTGGTCTGAAGCAGGAATATTCTTTCACATACATCTGTCAAATCATTGACTGACTGCAGGGCGAGACAGGTCATGTGGCTTACTAAATCGCTTGCAATTCACGATAATCCGAAATAAAACATACAACTCAAGACACCAAATGGTTAAAATGGTAGGCATTGTTTTCCTTGCCTTGAAACGTTCTTAAAACCGTTTTCTTTCCTTCGTTTTTGTTACACGAGTATATTAATTCGGATCTCTGCTTTTCAATGATTAGTTTATCCAATCACGAATTGTTGCAGCCTGGTCTTGGCAGTACAAAAAATTATTGCTTTTTTGTTTTAGTTGGCTTTATATAAAAATGGCATATACCTAATTGCCATTTCGCGCTAAAATTTCAATCGTTCGGTTAACGTCAATATTTTTATAGAGTTTGTCTTCGTACATTTTACCTTCAATTATTTGGACATCGCATGTGAAGATATATTTGCCAAGCGAACATTTGATGTGTTGTACTTTAAATAGCGTAAAAAGCCATCATTGAACTTTTCATTTATCCAATTGAAGTACATTGGTTCGCCAAAATACTAAATGAGTTTTCTAAATTAAATCAACTTCATGGCATCGAGCCAACAGCTTACTTCATAAGTTGGCATTTTATTATGTGCTAATTGAGCCGGGTTATAATACATCTGATCCCATCCGGCATTCAATGCACCAAGCACATCAATTTCTAAAGCATCACCAATCATCATACTTTGGTCGGCAGTAGCTCCAGTTGCCTGAAGTGCATAATCAAAAATTTCTCGGTGAGGCTTTGGGCGATCACTTTTTTCTGAGGTTATCACCTGTCCAAAGTAGGACGAAATTCCTGAGTATTGTAGTTTTTGCCACTGAGTAGTTTCAAAACCATTGGTAATCAGGTGAAGGCTATAACGATCTTTGCAATAATCTAATAATTCTTTTGCAAAAGGAGTAAGGGCAGTTTGTGTTGGAAGAATTTCAAGATAAGCAGCACTCATTTCATAGGCAAGAGCAGTATCACCAATTTTAAAGTCTATCAAAGTCAACCAAATTCTTTTCCACCTTAATTCTTCACGTTTGATAAATCCATTTCGAAAACGTTCCCACATTTTGTCGTTATGTACTTTATATGTGGCCATAAAGGTGGAAAAATTAGGCACCCCTATATTTTGTAATTGATATTCGTCATACAATTGCTTTAGAGTTGTTTCTGAGTTTTTATCAAAATCCCAAAGTGTGTGGTCGAGATCAAAAAAAAGATGCTTGTAGGTCTTAGTCATAAAGAAGAATCAAAGGTACCAAATTAATAAGCCCGACAAGCATAAAACGCTTGTCAGGCTCAAGTATCTGTGCTAAAAAACAGTGAAACTATTTCTTCCGATAATAGATTTTATCTTCAAAAAACTCAGCTGTTGCCTGCAAGGCCGGATTAGCCATTTTTTCATAGGCGCGTGAGATTTCTATCTGCTCTTTATTCTCGTGAATTTCTTCCAATGAATCGGTATGACTGCTAAATTCATCCAATTTTTTGTGTAGATCTTCTTTCATGGTTACGGCAAGTTGATTAGCTCTACGTGACATCACCACGATAGACTCATACAAGTTTCCGGTTTTGTTTTTAATAGCAATTACATCGCGAGTTTCCACTAAAGGATTTACGGATGCTAATGCCTTTTTATTGATGCTCATGTCTTAATTTTTTAATATTTTCCGTTGCTTGCTTTTCGTATTTTGTTGCGTCGCTCAGATATTTACTGGTTGGGTAACTATCTTTAAAATCATGAAAGGCGTTTAGGGTATTGGCAAAGCGTTCCTCTTGCTTTTCTGTAATGCTGGCGCGAGCATAATTATAGAGCGAACGTACAATCATGTACTGATAATAATCGCTGTTAGGAGATTCCGGATAGTTTTGCAAAACACTTTTATAGGCAACTCCGGCAGCTTTATATTGATTAATATTATAGTAAAGATGTGCAGCGTCTGCTTCTTTTGTTTCTAATTTTTGGCGCATTTCATCCATCAACACATTGGCATCTGCAACCCGTTTGCTGGCCGGGTGTGTATTGATGTAAGACTGCATAGCTTCCATAGCCTTCATCGTATTGGTTTGTTCCAAAGAAGGTTTTGGTGAAAGCTTGTAGAGGCAAACAGCGTGCATATATTCTGCATCTTCCGCATCCTTACTACTTGGGAAATAATCTGTAAAATTCTTAAAATGATAGGAAGCAGAAAGATAGTCTTTCAAATAATAAGCAGAATAGGCAAAACGATAATAAAGTGGTTCAAAATTTTTAGTACCCTTCATAATCGGTAAAAGGCTTTCATACAAAGTATTTGCGCGTTGATATTGGCGCTTATCATAGTATTCGTTTGCTTTAGTCAGTTTATAGTTTATATCATCACTTTTCAGCACACGCTCGTAACCATTGCATGAAGCAAGCAAAAAAAGGAGAACCGAAAAAAACAAGATTGGCGCGGTACGACTTCGCATAAAAGGGATGCAAATGTAGGCAATAATGTTCATAAATCCCAAACAGTTTTACCTTACCCGTCAAGGCTATGTTAATACTTTAAGTTAGTGTATTCAAAATTGAAAAGGGATATAGTATCTTGCCTTTAAAATAGAATTAATCATGAAGAAAATTATTTTAGCCGCACTTGCTCTTGTAATCATGAGCGCTTCATCCTTTGCCCAAAACAAAAAAGACGGCACGCCGGACATGCGCTATAAAGCAAATAAGGAAAAGAAAGTAGAGAAAGCCGAACACACTAAAAAAGATGGCACTCTTGACAAACGCTACAAAGAAAACAAAGAAGCTAAACCGGCAGAAAAAAAAGCAGAAGCTAAAAAAGTAGAAGCTAAGAAAGGGGAAGTAAAAAAAGAAGAGCCTAAGAAAAAATAAACTTGCTCATCCAAACAAAAGGGGAATCAAAATGATTCCCCTTTATGTTTCTTAAAAACAGAGCAGTTATTCCACTTCCTTTCTTAAGATATTCCATTCATGGCGGTGTTTACGAATAGGATGGTCTTTTGATTTATTAAAAATCATGGCATCATTTTCCCGACCTGCTCGCCTTGATTTCTGTACTTCTTTTGGTAGTTTTTTCTCTTCTGCACAAGCTTGACTGCAACATCCATCATACGTTTCGGCACAGTTTTTACACTGAATAAACAAAAGATGGCAACCATCATTTTCGCAGTTGGTATGATCGTCGCACACTGAGCCACATTGGTGGCATTGCGCAATTATTTCCGGAGTGATTCGTTCGCCTAAACGTTCATCAAAAACAAAGTTTTTACCCTTGAATTTTAAGGGCAACCCTTGTTCATTTGCTTTACGGGTATATTCTATAATGCCTCCTTCAAGATGAAAAACGTTCTTAAATCCATTATGTAGCATATAGGCACTCGCCTTTTCACAACGAATTCCGCCAGTACAGTACATGATAATAT
>JAFDXP010000014.1 GCA_018267875.1 Bacteroidota bacterium
AGAAACCACCCGAAAAAACACTTTTTGACATAGATAATTCCAGCTATCAGCAAATTTTACCCCTATAAACAGGGACTTTCAAAGCATTTTAAGCATTTTTGAAAAAACTTTCGGATTGCCATGAGAAATGATTATTTGTTTCGTTATTATTCATAAGCAATTTCGTGTAGGTTTGCGCCAAAATTTTTTCTATCCATTATGCAACTTGCGATTATAGGAACAGGATACGTAGGCTTAGTTTCCGGCACCTGCTTTGCCGAAACCGGCAACAATGTGATGTGTATTGACATTAACGAAGAGAAAATCAAACAACTCCGTTCAGGAAAAACACCTATTTATGAGCCCGGTTTAGAAAATCTTCTGGAACGCAATATCAAAGAAAAGCGAATTCACTTCACCACTTCCTTAGCAGAAGGAATTAAAGAGGCACAAATCATTTTTTTAGCCCTGCCAACCCCACCGGGCAAAGATGGCGAAGCAGATCTTCAATTTGTATTGGATGTTGCGGCACAGCTTAGCAAAATGATTACCCACTATACGGTAATTGTAAACAAAAGCACTGTTCCGGTTGGAACCGCTGAGAAAGTTGCCGCTGTGTTGGCAAAAAACCTTGACAAAAACCTTTTTGACGTGGTTTCAAACCCTGAATTTTTACGTGAAGGGGTAGCTGTTGATGATTTTTTAAAGCCTGATCGTGTGGTTGTAGGCACGTCTTCAACAAAAGCTAAAGCCTTGATGGAAGAACTTTATCAACCTTTTGTGCGCCAAGGCAATCCCATTTATTTTATGGATGAGCGTTCTTCTGAAATGACCAAATATGCTGCCAACGCCTATCTTGCCATGCGCATATCCTTTATGAATGAGATGGCATTATTGTGCGATAAAGCAGGTGCCAATGTGGATTGGGTGCGGGTAGGAATGGGTAGCGACAGCCGAATAGGTAAACGATTTTTGTTTCCCGGTGTAGGTTATGGTGGAAGTTGTTTTCCTAAGGATGTACAGGCATTGGCACGCACCGCTCGCGATCACGATTTTCATTATCAATTGGTGGAAACTACCATGCGCGTAAATGAACGTCAAAAAACAGTGCTTGGACAAAAGATACAAGCACATTTCAGAAACAACTTGAAAGGAAAAACAATTGCTGTTTGGGGGTTAGCATTCAAACCTGAAACAGATGATATTCGGGAGGCTCCCGCTGTTGAATTGATCAAGGAATTGATTGAAGCAAAGGCAAACGTTCGTGCATTTGACCCAGAGGCTATGGAAAATGTTAAGCGAATTTTTGGAGATGATGTTTATTTTGCTAAAAACATGTACGATGCTCTGGACGGAGCCGACACCTTAGTGATCGTAACAGAATGGAGCGAATTTAGAAATCCTGACTTCAAGCGTATCAAAGAATCCTTAAAACACCCGTCCATCTTTGACGGACGCAACGTTTATTCTTTAGAAAAAATGGAAACGCTACCTTTCTATTATGAATCAATCGGGCGAAGAACTATTCATTCACACATTCGCCAAAGCCTTACCCAGCCTGCATAATGCCGGGCATCTATATTATTGGTCAAAACCTTAAACAACCTCAACTTTACTTAACCATTTTACAGCAACAATAAAAAAAACATGAAGCGCATTCTGATAACCGGAGCAGCCGGATTTTTAGGTTCTCACCTTTGTGATCGTTTTCTAAAAGAAGGCTATCATGTCATTGGAATGGACAATTTACTTACCGGTAACATAAAAAATATCGAGCACCTTTTCCCGCTAAAAGAGTTTGAATTTTATCACCACGATGTTACCAAGTTTGTTCACGTACCGGGCAATCTCGATTATATTTTACATTTTGCTTCGCCGGCTTCACCCATTGATTATTTAAAAATGCCCATCCAAACCCTCAAGGTTTCATCTTTGGGTACACACAATCTTTTAGGATTGGCAAAATCAAAAGGAGCACGCATTTTAGTGGCTTCTACCTCTGAAGTGTATGGTGATCCCTTAGTGCATCCGCAACAAGAGGAATATTGGGGAAATGTAAACCCCATCGGTCCACGTGGTGTGTATGATGAAGCCAAACGTTTTATGGAAAGCATGACGATGGCTTACCATAATTTTCATGGTGTAGAAACACGTATTATCCGCATCTTCAACACTTATGGACCTCGAATGAGACT
Source organism: Bacteroidota bacterium (assembly GCA_018267875.1). Taxonomy (GTDB): domain Bacteria; phylum Bacteroidota; class Bacteroidia; order Chitinophagales; family Chitinophagaceae; genus JAFIGV01. The sequence goes on from JAFDXP010000014.1 coordinate 2,175, forward strand.
CGATGACGGGCGTGCCTTGCCAACCTTTATGAGCCAAGCCTTGCGCGGCGAAGATGTTACCGTTTTTGGAGATGGTAGCCAAACCCGCTCATTCTGCTATGTAGATGATTTGGTTGATGGTATTTATCGTTTGCTTTTGTCCGACTATCACAAACCCGTCAATATTGGAAATCCGGTAGAAATTACCCTTCAACAGTTTGCAGAAGAGGTGGTAGCCTTAGTGGGCAATAATGTAAAGATCATTTATGAACCGCTGCCACAAGATGATCCCAAACAGCGCCAACCCGATATTACTAAAGCAAAAGAAATCTTAGGTTGGAAACCTTTAGTTGATCGGAAAGAAGGCCTGAAACGAACCTTGGAGTATTTTAAACAGCACATTTAATAATTTTCTTCCCAAGCCCTTACCTGCTTTTATTGGTGAGGGCTTTTTTTATCCCTTCAACCTTTGAAATAATTCAAACTGTTCTGCCTGAACAACATTCTATGCATCAACTCCAAAACTATTTTTTCAAACTGAAACAATAGAGAAAGTTACCTTCCTTTTAGAAAAAGAAACTAAATGACTTTCGTTTTTCACACAAATTTTTTCATGAGATTTGCCTAATTGGATTTTATAGAGCTTTTTAACGCTTCTGATTTGTTACTCAGACTGCAAAACAGCGAAATGACGGCACTTTCATGACCATTTTGACAAACACATATCACCTCTTCCGCCCAAAAATAGGTTTCATACAATTTCTATTTTTTGCTTTTAGCCTTTGCTTTTCAAGTTGCCATTCTTCCAAAAAAATAAGCACTTCACAAGCCAATTCCTCCCACGAACCAACAGAAACTGTAACCAAAAAATCTACAAAAAAGTCAGTCGTTAAACACTATACTCCACCTTCTCACAAGCAACTAAAAAGGAAATATGCAGCCTTGTTAGAAACAAAGCCATCAAAAATTCGCAATAAGGCACTCTACTATTTTATTGATGAATGGATGGATGTACCCTATCGCTGGGGAGGAAACGATAAGAGCGGTGTTGATTGTAGTGGGTTTGTACACCAATTGTATCAAAAGGTTTATGGCTTAAACATAGACCGAACAGTGGCAAGCCTTTATGACAAAACAAAGAATTTTAAAAAGCAGAAAAAGTTTAGTGAGGGTGATCTTGTTTATTTCAAAACAGAAGAACAACCCGATCATGTTGGAGTCTTTTTAATGAATGGCTATTTCGTACACTCGTCAAAAGGGAAAGGCGTTCATATCAACAATCTGAATGAACGTTATTGGAAACAAGTATTTATCCGAGGTGGAAAGGTGAAAGCCAAAAGCTAAACCTACAATAGTAGAAATTTTGTTGGACGATTAGTGATTAGTGATTAGTGGTTAGTGGTTAGTGGTTAGTGGTTAGTGGTTAGTGGTTAGTGGTTAGTGGTTAGTGGTTAGTGGTTAGTGATTAGTGGTTAGTGATTAGTGGTTAGTGATTAGTGGTTAGTGATTAGTTTTTGATGATCTACAATAGTAGAAATTTTGTTGGTCGCTTAGACCGTCACCCACCGGGAAATCACTATGAAATCTACAATAGTAGAAATTTTGTTGGTCGCTTAGACAGTAGTATTAGATGCGTGGCACTTGGCATCTACAATAGTAGAAATTTTGTTGGTCGCTTAGACTGGTCCTATTTTGGGTTGGCGATGTATATCTACAATAGTAGAAATTTTGTTGGTCGCTTAGACTTTTCCCACGCCATGGAACGAGCGAGATCTACAATAGTAGAAATTTTGTTGATCGCTTAGACAACAAAAAGGACACAACGCACAAACCGATCTACAATAGTAGAAATTTTGTTGGTCGCTTAGACCATACTTAAAAACCATTTAACCCCCCATCTACAATAGTAGAAATTTTGTTGGTCGCTTAGACTAAAATGGCAACAAAAACAAGAGTGAGATCTACAATAGTAGAAATTTTGTTGGTCGCTTAGACCATAGGTTTGTTTACCGGGGTTTTGCGGGTCAATCTACAATAGTAGAAATTTTGTTGGTCGCTTAGACCGCCGCAGCAAAGGCAAAACCACAATATCTACAATAGTAGAAATTTTGTTGGTCGCTTAGACTATAATGAAGTGTGGGATGGTAACATATCTACAATAGTAGAAATTTTGTTGGTCGCTTAGACCACATAATTTAGATTGCGAGAACTGGAATCTACAATAGTAGAAATTTTGTTGGTCGCTTAGACTCCGTTGATGTACTCAGTCAAGTAATCATCTACAATAGTAGAAATTTTGTTGGTCGCTTAGACTTATTCTATTATTTAAATTTTGTATTTATCTACAATAGTAGAAATTTTGTTGGTCGCTTAGACGCATTACAACAAATGTATCCCTATATGACATCTACAATAGTAGAAATTTTGTTGGTCGCTTAGACCCATAACGGGACAAATTGACCTAAAAAAGAGTACAATAGTACCCATTTTCAAGGCAAATATAGCTTTTTGTCACTAAAAACCAAACCTTTTTTGCATGAAGACCGAGGTTTGCAATTTCTATAAAATAATAAGGTCTTTATCCTCATTCTTAGCATAGCCAAACTTTGTAATTTTACAGGTTTGGCTCAACTCAAAAATAATAACACTATCTGTTTGCAGAAATCGTTTTCCAAAATACGACTCTATTTTTACCTGTATGTTTTCTAACACTCTATCACTATTCCTTATCCTGAATAGAGAATACTGCATTCGATAGCCATATTTACCCAGAAATTTTGAAAAATGAGTACGCAATTTATCATCGCTAATGTCGTAAGATACTAATAACATAGGTTAGCTGTTTTGAGGTGAAGAAATGGCGAAAACCGGATAATCTTCTATGGGCCTTTCCCGAATAAAGCAACGATAATATTTTTGACAATACAGAAAAATATCTGACTTATATTCTAAAATGCCTTGCATCAACCATCTGGTATATTCTTTTGATTTCTGTGGTGATAATTTATATTGTCCTTTTTCAAAAGTAAAATCTTCCGCTTTAATTTGCCCAAGTCCATAAGCTCTCTTAATTTGCTTATCCACTATGCACCTAAAAGGCTCTTGCAAATCGCAGACTAAGGATTTTCGGTTATAAAAATTTCTGTGATAAACTCCTTCATAAATATCAAAGCCATATAGATGAAGCATGTTTTCCACCATGTAAAATAAAAAAGTGTAGCCAATGTCGAGCAACACATTAATGGGGTCTATTTTTGCTCTTGGTTTTCGTCCTTTCCATGGAAGGGCAAAAAACCATTGTTCAAAATACAGTCGAGAGGCTACGCCCTCAAGCCCCATAATATCGCTTAGTTCTTTGGCTTGCGGTAGCTGGCTTTGATAGCTTCTTAAAGACTGGATAGCATCCTTACATGCCGGTGTTTTCTTCCTGATGCTAAGGAGTGTATCAATTTGATTTTCAATTTTGTTGTGCATTAGGTGTTTGGCAATTTTCCAATCTTGGCAGGCATATTGCTTTTTTCTCAATAGAAAATTACCTTCCGTTGGTGCATTCCATGCGCCAATCATTCTGAAATTAAACGAGAACAATACAATAGGAAAACCAAATTTCTTGCTCCGCTCCATCAAGCCAGAACTTAGTGAACAATGCCCCACAATCCATAATGCCAACAATTGGTGGCAGGTGCTTTGCAAGGCTACTTTGTCTTCTTTGTCTTTGACAATCAAATTGTCATTCTTGAACGAAAAATATTGCCCTTCGTTCGCAAATACGATAATAATATTTTTCTCTTTAAAATCCGGATGGCTTAACATAGGCTTGCATCACATAATTGATTATAAATACAGGTTGTGCATTTAGTTTTTAAGGGTGTAAACGCCGAAGTTTCCATATCAAAGTTATTGATGTCTTCTATTAACTGTTGAAACTTGGAAAACATTTTTCCATCTTGCTCCGGAAGCGGAATAGGATAATTTTTGTTGTGCACTAAATCGTGTATCACTATTTCGGAAACGGCATAGCCCATTTCTCTTAAAGCAAAACATTGGGCATAAACTTGGAAAACATAGCCGTCATAAATGGTTTTGATTTCCCTTTTGCGTTCGGTAAGCCTGCCGGTTTGGGTATCGAACACATCTATTTTACCGCAGATATTGTACTGCTCGCTAAAGACCTCCATCCCTTGCAGGATATGCGCGGAAGTGCTGTAAGTCTGCTCATCAATGGTTTCGTGAGCAGCAGTGCCCTTTATTTGGGACTGTTGCTTATACACCGCTTCGGTAAAATTACCATAGAGCTGATGAAAATAAATACTTCTGGGGCAGAAGATAAAATCGTTGAGGAAGGAAAGGGTGATGTAGGATTCCATAAGTGTCCATTTATTTACCTTTTATTTTTTTCCGATCGTTTTAATCTGTTCCAGGTATGCCTGCTCCACTTCGCTCAAGGTTTTGGCATAATACTTTTTAAATTCTTGAATTGCCTTTTCCTGTGCTTGCTGGTGTGCTATTTTTCCCGCACCTTGCAACAAGGCTCTTCCTGCCATAGATAGCACCCTGTCTAATTCTTGAACATAGTCCTGCATCCTCATAGGCTTTTGTTCCAAAGCATTAATCTCTGCCAAATCGAAGTATGCCGACACTAAATTGTTCAAGACTTTCAATTCTTCTACTTGCAAATAATTTTTAGCTATCATTGCTTCTGCCTGAGTGGGTTGACGGCCTTTAAAATGGGTCAATCCGGCAAAGGGTTTTTCGGAATCTACTCTAAAATAAATGGTTTCAGCAGCAGTATTTCCGTGTGCCGCATAGTGCAGTTTGTTTTGTACAATTTTGAAAAACAAAATACTTTCCTCCGACTTTGGATTATAGTCAATCGCTGTGGCATATAAATCCAGAACCTGCCGATACATCACTTTTTCACTACTTCGGATATCCCGAATAGTATCTAAAAGTTCTTTCCAATAATTGCCCCCACCCAAGTTTTGAAGCCGCTCTTTATCTATGACAAAACCTTTGATGATATACTCTTTTAGCCTTTCGGTAGCCCAAATACGGAACTGGGTGGCAATGCTCGATTTAATTCGATAACCTAAGGAGATAATCATATCTAAATTGTAATGATCCACATCACGTTCTACATTTCTGTTTCCTTCCTTTTGAACTGTTCGGAATTTCCGAACAGTTGCTTCCTTTGACAATTCTCCTTCTTCAAAAATATTTTTGATATGCTCACTCACATTGGCTTTGCTGCTTTGATACAGTGCTACTAATTGTACTTGCGTAAGCCAAACAGTTTCGCCTTCTAATTTTACATTTATTTTTGGAGTGCCTGTCTCTGATTGATATATGATGATTTCGCTCATGGGTTATTGGGTTTTGAATTGGATTTTCATTTTAAAAATTAATAATTTTCTATGAATAAATAAAAGGCAGTGCATTTGCTCTTTGCCAGTAATTGGCATTGTTTTTAATACTGTGTAAGCAATCTGAATTTTCTATAAATATGCTAAAATGTTCGTTGTCTTTTATTAGGTCAGCTACTATTTTATTGTACTGGTTATGATATGGATTGCCATTATCTACCAATGCAAAAAGCTGTATCAAGGGCAAGGCTAAAGTCTTAATGGTAAAACCATTGGATGCTTTTAATAATTCTTCAATTCCTTGGTTGAGATATGTACTTATCTTTTCTTTATTTTTCTCTTTATCTTCCATAAACAAAGCCACAGAAAGCCATTTGAGCACTAAAGGATAAGGATATTTGGTTTTTGCATTTTCATGAGGCAAAACTTCTGGCAATTGGGTACTCTTTAGCTTGTGAAGTTCTAAAGCTCTTAATTTGGTATATGCCAATAGTTGCCATACATATTTGTTTCTTGAATGAGAAAATTCTTCCGGTTTGCACCCGGCAAGTTCTTCAAAATATGTTCTTGCCTTGTCCAAATCTTCCAATCCAAAATAGCAGGAGAATAAGTAAGAATAGGTTTGTGCTGATGTTTTTACATTGCTTTCAGATGAAAGCTCAAAATAATCTGTGGCTTCTTTCAGTTTGCCATTGTACGCATAAGATTGAGCCAAGGTGCCCAATATGGCTGTTGTATGTTCATCTTTTTTATTATCGAAAGGGATTGCTTTGGTTATGGTTTCTTGTTGCGACCATAAATCACTAAAATTCTTTTCGGCTGTAATAAAATTATATGCATTAAAATGAATTTGTACTGTTCTGAGATGATAGCTTATCCATTTTTCCCATTTACGCAGTAGTCTGCTTTCATTTTGATTTTCGTTTATCATTTTTAAAACAAAATCTTGTTCAAATGGATGTTTGGTTTCTCCATTGTGAGAAGCGTATTCAATGAAAAGAGTCAAAGAGTCAAGTTGTTTTTCGCTCTTAATTTTGGAATGGTGTTTTTCAAACTCCGATAGAAATAAATCTCTAATGCTTATTAATTGGTGCAAATTACCTTCCTCGTAGCGATGATTGATTTGATACTTTAGAAAACTATAAAATCCATCCCAAATGTGATTATTGGTTTCGTCATCGGAACGATTGGCTTCTAAGATGGTTGAGATTAAAGGGATATTACTACTTCCGCCATCTTTAATAAATTTCTGAAAAATGATATTCAGGGCAGCCAAAGGATTGTTTTTATAAATCTGTTGGGGATCCGCCTCAGAGAATACTTTTTCACAAGGGCATTTTATGGTAGGGATATCCTTATCTTCCCGAACAAGTCCACAGACAATATCAGCAAGGTTAACGAAGAAAGACTTGGTATCGCTAGCAAATGCGATTTTGATTTTCAAACCCTTTGATTTTTGAAAAGGTTGTATTATTCTCTCAAATTGCTCCTTTAGTAATTCGTGATATTTTTTGAAAAACTTCCTATTTTCATCGTCATATTTTATGGTTTTACCATTAACATCTTTCTCATCTTTAGAAGGGTCATATTCTAAAGTTCCTAACACCATTCCTGCTCTTGCATCAATTAAAACATCTATTTCATCTCCACTTACAAAATTATAAGTTTTGAACAAGCCTGTAATCACAGCCGTTACGGCTATCTGCCAATAGTTTTGATTATTGGCAAATAGCAAAGGCATTCCCGTAGATACCCATATCTTTTCAGCAAAAGCCAAGAGCTCAGTTTTACAAATGCTTTTTTGATGTGGGTTAAGTTTGGTATAATGAAATTTTTCAGAACCGATAAGATCAACAGTTGTATCCGGGGCTGTACTTACATTAAAAATTTGCTGATAAACCTCTTGATACTTTTGTTTTAAATTGTATTCATTGGTTGAAGTCAATACTCCACAAACAAAGGATTTTTGGTTGCGGTCGAAAGTAAAGCCTCCTGTTTCGTCTATAGCAAATGTGTATTTCATTTTTTTAGGTTTTTAATTCCTCTCTGGGCGATGTTAAAAGCTGCAACTGCGTCATTACTGTGTAAACTCAATCCCATTGGTTTATTTATATTATGATAGCCACAATGCCCACAAGAGAAAATTTCTTTCTTTTTTTCTTCGAGGTAAAGACTTTTTCTTTCTCCCTCGTAAGCATTTTTTTCGCAATGAGGGCAAGTCTTACTGGTATTCTGTTCATCTACAAATTGTAAAACACCCAGTTGGCTCATTTTATCCTTTTTCTTTTGAGTAAGATTATCTCTAATAGCTATTAGGTCCGAAACCGGAGGAGTTAGACCTATGGATTGGAATTTCCTATATAAAGCTCTTTCCAATGGTCTGTCCATTACACCCTCGTAACGCAATCTGTGTTTTTCGATTGTGCCTTGTACCAAGTTTTCAATAGCTATAAGAATAGGGTATTTGTTGTACAGATGAAAAATAACCCCTGTCATATTTCCTGCTGCCACTTCTCTAAAACGATTAATATTTTGTAAGACTTCAGCAGAATCATCTTGCACTGTTTTCAAATACTGTTCTATTTCTTCTTTTACCGCTTCAAAGTTTTTGATTTGTTCTAAATCTTCATTGGTATGATAGACGGCTTTCCAGGGGTTCATCTTTTTTCTTTCTTCATCTGTTTCAGGAATAAGAATTTTATTATCCTCAAATTTAATTTCTAAATTAGGATTGGTAATTAAGGCTTGTCTGATTTGCCGTTTCGCATTGAGAATATTTAATTTACTTCGGGTATGCAAATCTCCATTGACGACAATATGTTCACATATAAGCTTAGCTGATGTTAAATCAATAGTTTCTGTTTCAATTTCTTCAAATATTTCCCTAAAAGTCTCTTCGAAATGATTATCTCTAAAGGTTTTATCATACAAATCTTTTTTAAGGTAGTAGCTTAAATTATCAATGGCTCTGTATGGCTTCTCTCTCTTTGTGCCATCTTTTAAATATCCCTGTTTGGAATAATTTAGTTTACCTGATTTAACCTTCAACACTTTTATCGGAAAAGGCTTTCCGTTATCTGTCAAGCCAATGGTAGCCAATTCGGCTTCACCTGTATCTACCCCAAAAGCACCTAATTTTTTTTGTTCCAAACCATCTTTAAATTCCTTATTAATTTTTTGATTGAACTCCATCATTGCTTCCTTCTGTTTTTCAAAACCCTCAAAAGCATAATTCAAATCATTGCTTAACGCATTTTCATTAATACTGAAAGCAATGGTAAATTGTGGGTGGAGGTAACGATTCTTTTTCTGTGGGTCATAAAGGGCTGTATCCTCTCCATATTTTTCAATTCTCGATGCTTTTGGTTCACGCCAGAAAATACCAATTTCCGGATTCAATCTTGTATCAAAATTCTTTTCTTCATTTTCTTTGCTCCAAAACAAGTTCCATATTTTAGTGTGGTTTTTCAGATTCTTAGAATGTTCTTTTAATAAATCCTGACTGCTTAATTCAAATATTTCAGCACCATAACTATGTTCAAGGTTCCGTAATACCCGAGGGCTTGCTACCATTTTTTTGTTGTAGCATACTTTTTCCAAAGCAATTTTAAAAGAATCCAAATCTTTAAATGTAGTAGTAGTTACTTCTTCCATTTGCTGATGAGGTAAGGCTAAATTTTTTAAAACAAAATCTGTTTTTAAAACTTGCTGATAAAATTTAACCAATGCCTTTTCATCTCATTTCCCATCTTCCGTTTTAAAAATATGCTCGCCAAAATCCGGTTGATTGTATTTAGGAAGTTCCTTTTTGATTTCAGGCATAAAAGTGTTTCCATTTACACCGAAACATAGCTTTCGCAATGCTCTGAAAGTAAAGGACTCAAAATAATATAAATACATAGAGACCCTTTCATCTATCCACCTTTGATTTACTATTTCTGTATAGGCTTTTGATACATTTTCTTTGGGAATGAGAATCAATTTGTATTTATTTTCTTCCTGTCCAATAAGCGCCCAATATTGCAATCTTTGAGAATCAATTCTTTCTTTTTCAATTCCTTTTAGCTGAGCTTTTAATTTTCCTTTTGCGGCAGCCACTTTTTTATAAACAACACAAAAATTATCATATTCTTTAAAGTTCTTTTGTTGCAGCATTTGTCCTCTATCACGTTTTAAATTGTTGATTTCATTCTGCACTTTCTTGAAATCAGCACTGTCTTTTGAGGTGTTGTTTTTTTGTGTCGCTTTTTTGGTAATTAAATTTGTTTTATTTACGTATTTTTCAAATACTGCATTGGTTGTCGTAAATAAAGGAAACCGTACTTTTAATTCTTCAAATTCTAACCCTTGGGAAACAGCTTCCTGAAATTTTGCTTTTTGTTCGGCTTTATAGCTCTTTAATTCCTCATAAAGTCTTTCAATAGACAAACCAGCATCTATCTTTAAATCTTTTATGATTTGAGGTATATTACCTGGATGGTAATACTTAGCATTCATATTTTCTATAATTCTCCTCTCTTCTGAATCGAAATCTTTAGGCCTCTTATTTAGTGTATAATAATTAAAACTAGCACGAGCCAACATAATGCCGCTACTCTGGGCGGAGAGATAGGCATTTTTTGCAATTTCTAAGTCCTTTTTAAATTCAATTACCTTAACAATCAAGTTCTTTATTTTTTCATCGTTTTTCTTATCATTGGCATTCGCCAAAAAATCTGAAAGGAAAGGCAACATTTGTTTTTTAGATAATTCATTTAAGTATTTGGCGATATCTGCCCTGCGCATTCTATTGTGTTCCTCTCTTGAATAGGCCTCATTAAGCTTTTCTGCAATTTCTCTCCAATAATTGCAGAAGAAAGTAAATTCCTCTTTTAAGAAAGGTACATCGCCTAAAGGAAGCTTTTTTTCTGAGCTTTCCGTTTTACTATTTGGGCTTGAGGAATGGATTGCTTTTGATGTTTTGTGTGCATCAGGAAATTTATCTCTTATTGACGCTAATTGAGCAAATGGAGATTTTAGTTGACTTTTTTCGGCAGATTTACTTTTACCCTTTTCTGCATGGTTTGAATTATTAGTTTGTTTTTCCTTCCAGGCATACCAATCATTTTTGACATACTGTCTAATCCAGCGAAAATGAATTGTAACATCTTTCCGAAGATTATTCTTTTCTTCATTAGTAAAAATTAAACCCTCTAAGTCATTAATAATTTGATTAGCATTATTAATAATACCAACAATATCTGCTTCGGAATTTTCGCTTAATGACTTTGTTTGCTCTTGTAGTTTATTTATACAAATTGGGTTTGCTTTAAAGCGAATCGTTTTTGTGATTTTAAACTTTTCCATATTTTTTTCTTTTTAATTAATTAAATTATTTTTTATTTTGAATAAACTGCAACCAACCTTTATTGCTTTTATCTAAATCCAATTTTTTCCAGTCTGTACCATTAAAGGATTTGATTTGTTCTAACCACATCAAACCTTTCTTGGCTATATGATAAGCTCCATTAGCATCAGCATCTTTGGGCTGGGTGGCGTCCGCTTTGCGACTATCAAAAAATACGCCCTGCTTGTTCTTTACCGGAGAGATTAAATAATCCACTTCGCTATTGGTGATGCTGTTGCGCATTTGAAGGGTCAGTTTAAACAAGTCCAATACAGCTTTGAAAAAGCCGGCTTCGGTTTGTTGCAGTATTTGCTCTTTTAGTTCGGTTTTGTAATCAATTTTGTATTTTTCAAATAAGGCTTTCCATTCTTCGGTAAGTTGTATTACTTTATTATCCCATTGATTATTGGCATCGGGATTTCTAAAGGTTTTTATTCTTTCGCCAAAACTACATATCGTCCAATCTTGTTTTGTGCCTTCGGCTTTGGCATTAAAATCGGAATAATTTTCCACTACAAATTCAAAATATTTTTCAGCCGGATTGAATCTAATATCTTCAAATTTTGAAATGAAAGTTTTTGCTTTATCTAAGTTTTCATATCGGGTATCAAACAAATTGACAAAACCCGTGGTAGGGTCTATTTTACTGGTATTCCAGGCAGGAACATAAAACAGGAAGCCACTTTGTTTGCCCATTTCTTTAAAGCTGGTAAATTTATTGGTCAGCTGCAAAGCATTGTACAAGCCGCCCGGTTCCTTGGGGTTCACCTCTTTAAACACCAAATAATTGAGCTTGTCAATCAGCATTTTCTCCAATTTCTGATACACTTGTTTTTCTACTTTAAAGCGACCTCTCTTAAATCCGAAATTCAAATCTTCAATCACCACAATGGCATTGTATTGCACCATTAGTTTGGCTATTTTATGCACCACCTGTGAGATATAGCCTTCTTTCAGTTCCTTAATATTTTCAATGGTTCCCCAACTTTTTCTGGCTTCGTCTCTTTCTTTTTCTTTTCTGTTTAATAGTTCGTGGTAAGACGTTGTGATGGGATGATTTTCGGCAGTGATATTGTTCAAAGATTCCTGCAAAATAATTTCTCCTTTTTGATTGATCAAGGTCAGGTATATCAAATGTCTTTCACCTCTGTCCAATCCAATGATATTGACATCGGGGTTTTGATGTAAAAAATCCAATACATCCTGATTGATAAATTCCTTGCCGGTCGCCTTAAAGTTGATGGTAATAGGAACGTGGAACTGAAACTTATCTATAGTGTATCTTTTGTCTTTTATCAAATCATAGTCAAACACACTCTCTTTCTTTTCTGCCAAAGGATTTTTATTGGCAACCGCTTCATTGGCTTTGTGCACTACAGGATTTTTAATAGAACTTTTTCGGAAGAAAACTTCTGCTTGTCCGTTCAATTTATAGACAACATCTTTCAGATTTTCTTCATCAAAAAGTGCCTTCCAATACATCGTGTGCATATTGGGTTTGCCTTTGCTATATGTTGAAAAATCTTTGTTGTAGATTTGGAATAGATAGAGTTTGCCACTTTCTACCAGTTGGTTGATGTACATTTCTGAAATGATTCTGAACGTTACCTTGTAAGTAATGGTATTTATATAAGTGTAAAACGAGTCTAAAGAGTCAAAGGGTGGATTTTCATCAAAACTGAACTCATAAACTGATGTACTATCGTAAGTTGATAAAAAATTCTTACAAAAGGATATCCAATCTCTTAAAGCATTTTTGTAAACTTCATTGTTACCTGATTGTTCTAAATATTCTCTCTGAAACAATTTTGGTCTCTTTTCATCTTTTTCCTTTGGTTTTACTAAGCTATTTGTTTCAGCATCGTAAACGTAATTATTCAAATCAAATATTCGCTTTGAAACCGTTAAATTATTTTTGAATTTATCTCCTGAAATGATAAAATCATCTGTTTTCTTTTTAAAATGGTTCTTCACTGCATTTAATTGTGTGCTGCATTTAGGAATCATCTTTGATGCTTCAGGAAAAAACTTATAATCTATTTTTTCAAAAACAGTTTCACTAGTTTTTGTTTTTGTAAGATAAAAAACAGCTATCTTATTGGTGTGTTCAATAAGTTGGTTTTTCAATTTTTCTTGTTTTACCTTGTCTTTGTCTGATAATTCTGTTTTTTGATTCAGTTTTACCAACTCTTTTTCTTTTTTGGATTTTAATTTTTCTTCCTTTTCTAGTAAATCCTTTACTTTCTCAGCTTCGTAAGATTCGTATTCAAACAAATAGTTCGTATTCTTGTCCATTATGGCTAAATAATAAAATCCATCTTTGCGAAGTAAAACAGAAGTATTGGCTTCTTCTTTGTTCACATCCCAACCATCTAATAAAGTACTATTCTCAAAATTCAATTTAAACTTCTCCTCGCTGTAGGGCTTCTGTGTGGCATAGTTTCTCACCTTATTGTATAAAGGAATCAGGCCATTCAATTGCTCCATCCAGGGTTCAAACTGTCCGTAAAAATTCTGGTCTTTTTCTAAAACACTGTCATTAGGTAAAGACAAGGGTTTTACGAAATGTAGTAACTCCATCAAGCTGTCCAAAAAAGCCTTAATATTGAAGAGCTCTTCTTTTTGCTGTACTAATTTTTTATCCTCCGGATAATCTGTTCCCAACAATCCTTGTATGCAGGAATACTTATTACTAATATTAACTATCAGTCCAAATTCTTTATCCTTACCTACTTCTTTTTCCGCCTTAAAATAATCTTTGAAATAATCGGCAACACATTGTGGGGTATATCTTTTTACGATTTCTTCATCAGGGTCTAAAGTAGGAATATAAACGCCCAAGGCATTTTGCAATAAATCTATTGTCAAATATTCTTGTTTTAAAAACTGCTCCTGCTCTTTGTCCAGTTTTTCCCTTTTCTTAGTGTTTGCATTTTTATAATCTTCAATGAAATTTGGCTTTAGAACTGTAGAATAATAATAAGCCAATGCATTTGAAAACACTCCGTACTTGCCAAACATTTTTTGAGATATATTGGTGATTTTAGTATCGTTACGGAGATAGATTTTACTTAAATCATAATCAGCCAAATGAGCAAGAATTTCTTTTACACGCTCTAGTACATTTTCAGCATCCTCTTTGTCCTTAGGTTGGTAGGACAGCAAATCAAACTTGTAATAATTTTCAATTGCATCCAATACCTCCAGGTCTTTGGTAAATTTGTCAATGGTAAAAGAAGTGCTGACCCTATCACTCAATATTTGTTTGTATAAAATTTTGAGTTTAGGTATTCGCTTGTTTTTCTCTTGTTTCTGGTTGTACAAATTGATGTATTCATTCAATCCCTGAATCTTGGTTTTTCCTTCTGATGCTGTTCTGCCGACTATAATCAAATTATAAATATCAATTTGCTTTTGGGTCAAAACCTCATTATAATAATCCAATTCAAAGGCTTCATCAATTTTAGTGATATTCAAATACTCCTCTATCTCTTTGTAGAGTGTTTGGCATTTTTCATATACTTCCGGTACTGATTTAATCTTTTCAAAGATCTTGATATTCTCCAAAAACTTAGGCAGGTTTTCGTGAATCAAACGATAGGCAATGGCGGTGCTTTGAGCTTTGTCAGAATACATATTTTTCCTGTTCTCGTGAAAGCCCCCAAAATAAGTAGTGAAGTTTTTGAATTTTTCGTCAAAATAAAAATCATCTTCCTTTTGTTGCTGTATCCATTGTTCCAACAATTCAGTGATGAGTTCTTTTTTATCAATCTTAGCAAAAATCTCCTTTGCTTCACCTGTAGAAAACCCTTTAACGATTTCCTTTCTTAAACTATCCTGTACCTTCTCTAATTCCTTTTTATAACTTTCTTCTTTTTTGCGTTCAGGTGAAGCATTAAACAATTCCTGAAAAGTCTCCAGCTTTGTCAGCTTTACAGTGCTCATTGCCAACTCAATAAAATGTTTGTGAAAACCATCAATCGTTTTCTTCATTTTCTGGTAGCTTTTTGCCCGCTGATCATCCTCGCTGATTAATTCTTTTGTTTGAATGTGTTCAAGAGTTTTTCCAATCGGTTTCAACTCAAACCTTAGGGTTTTGCTGAGTTGGTATTTGTTTGAAAAGGTAGATAGTATATTGTTCATAAAAAGCGATATTGCGTGTTAAAGATTGGATCACATTAGCGATATACTAATTTTCAACAATTTACTTAAAACAATCAATTTTTTACAAACAATAAAATAGACAGAAAAAGATTTGCAGCAGATCTTAAAAAAACGCTTGAGATTGGCTTTTCTTAAAAAAATAGGTTTATGTCCACTCTGCAAATTGCTTCGTGCATTAGAACATGGCATACAAAGGAATTCAAGTTTGCCTAAGAGTTGCAATATTACACAGATAGACAACCCGTATAACTGATGTAGGGATTATAGCAACCAACATAGCTGCCCGACAAGTCAAAATTCAATTCGGAGAATTATTATTTTCGATAGTACATTGCTACCTGTCAAAGGAGTATTAACAACTGTACAAAGTTGTTCAATCGGATTAGCTTGTAATCCAGAAGTATTTTCGTTGTAAATCAACAGTAAATGCCGAATTAGTATTGGCACCAAAGTATGAAATGCAGCTTGAATGGCATTTGTTTAGTCCATTTATTTGCAGCCCTTAAACAGAATAGACCGAGAGTTACTTTGTAACAAACACGCGATATTGCGTGTCGAACCAAGAATTGAAGTGAAATACGGTTTTATCTACTGTTACTTCAGACACATAACTCTGGCATTGACTTGTGTTTTGATTGTTTTGTGTGAACCGAGGAACCGCTCCAAAAATTTGTACGGTGCGATGAATTGTTGGGAAATAAATTTGCCAGTTATTGCTATAAAATAGTGTATTGAAATTGGGGTAATTATCCGGCAACAACATAACGGAATCCTTGCCCACGGCTACTCGATTGATATGTGCCTTTGTGATCATCATCGTATCTATCAACTTAGCAAAACCCGAACTTTTCTCAAAGCGACGGATCACAAAAGTATCGGTCTGGCTTTGTGTCATCCCTACATACACTACACCAGGTGCTAAAAACGGGCAACTGTTATCGCTTTCTTTTTTACAATTTGCAAATAACAACATGGCTACAAAAACAAGGGCAATCGAACCAACTTTAAACATGATAAGCGAATCTTTTCGCCGACTAAAATACTCATTTGACAATAAAAAAAAAGCCCCGCGACGATAGCGAGGCCTTTTGTCTGTCATGAAAAAGGTCTTTTCCGATTCTCCCCTTTTTCGATGAACAATCATTTTGTTTTCAATGATGATGATGCAAAGATGCGCCGGCAAACCATTGTAAAGAAGAAAATAACCCCTGTTAACGTAGCCTTTGCGAATGATTAACCAACGTTTAAAAAAAACGAATTAAAATACCCTACCTTGTAGGATTCAATATTTATAACATGACTCGCACTCTGCTTATTTTTACAATACTTTCCTTAACCTCCATCTTTGCAAATTCCCAACCATCAAAGCTTTCACCACAGACACAACTATTTCTAAACTATATTGAATCACACCCGAATAGTTTGCCAGAAAGCTATGTATATCGAAATAACGCAGGGGAAACAAGAGTTTGTGGCATGGTAAAAGTCCATTCATCTATAAATGAACTAAAGTTATTAAACCTGGGCTGTAGCATAGGAACAAAAGCAGGAAATATTTGGACAGTACAAATCCCAATCAGTAAAGTAGCTCAGTTTTGCGCACTTTCTTCATTGGATTATGTACAACTTGATGAACCCATTCATCCAAATTTAGATCAGGTTCGATTAGTTACACGAGTGGATTCAGTACAAGATGGGCTTGGCGGACTTCCTGCTCCTTTTCATGGAAAAAATGTAGTTGTAGGAATTATAGATGCCGGTTTTGATTATCGCCATCCAACGCTTTTTGACACAACCGGTTCACGATATCGAGTTAGGAAAATTTGGGAACAAACAAACTCTGGTACTCCTCCTTCAGGCTTTGTCTATGGCAATGAATGGACAGACTCAACAGCTATGTGGAATGCCGGAACAGACATGCAAATATCACATGGGGCACATGTTTCAGGTATTGCGGCTGGTTCAGGCTATGGCAGTGTAAACAATAAATTTTTTAGAGGTATAGCTGATGCTGCCGACTTAGTATTGGTTGCTATTACTCCATCTCGGCAAGACTGGACAAGCACCGGCATGAGTGCTATTGTAGATGCGCTCAACTATATTTATACCTATGCTGCTTCGGTCGGGAAACCAGCAGTAGCAAACCTGAGTTGGGGTTCCAGCATCGGTTCTCACGATGGATTGTCTCTTTTCAGTCAGGCTTGCGATAACCTTACCGGAGCTGGAAAAATATTTGCAATCTCTGCGGGCAACAATGGCACGAATGCCATACACATCCAAAAGACTTTTTCACCTACCGATACATTAGCACGCACCTTTCTGACTTTCAGCGGCTCACTTCCAAAGAAGCAAAGCTGGGTGGATGTTTGGGGAGATTCTAATAAAAGATTTTGTTTACAAATAACGCTTTACAATGGTTCTACACCTATTGACAGCTCGGGGTATATTTGTTTAGACAACTTAATGCACAACATTATGCTGAAAGGAAGTGCAAACGATACATTTATTGCCTTCTTATCAACATCTACCTTTTCTTTTAACGGTAAGCCCAGAATATTTTTAGATATTGTCAATGGCACCAATAATTCTGTATTACTCTCAATCAAAAGTTCAAACTCGTCCATTCATGCTTGGACAGGATATGTACAAAAAACAACCGGATATTATGGTTCATTTTCAGACAATGGGTTTCCATGGGCTATGTATGGCAACAATGATTATACCATTGGCGATATGGGTTGTACTAAATCAGCCTTAACCGTAGGAGCATTTATATCTAAGACTTCCATAAAAAATGTATCCGGCAATACAGTAACGTATATAACAGCAGCCGCAAACGGCAATATAGCAGGCTTTTCCAGTCGCGGGCCAACAGTAGATGGAAGAATCAAACCGGACATAGCAGCTCCAGGTATGGTTACCGGTTCAGCCATCAACTCCTACGATCCTTCATATACTAATGGGGGCAGTAGCTTCAACGATGTAGCATATCAATATACCGACCCACTGAACGGGCGACAATATGGTTATGCCATGATGATGGGGACTTCCATGTCTTCACCAGCGGCAGCAGGAATAGTAGCACTCATGTTAGAAGCCAATCCTACGCTTACTCCCACTCAGGTAAAATCTATTTTACAACAAACTGCTCTTACAGACAACCGCACCGGAGCCATCACACCACCCGGAAGCACAATATGGGGTTGGGGAAAAATAAATGCCTTAGCGGCAGTAAAACGCGCCATTTCCATGACCGGTGTTTCAACCCTTATAAAACACAATACTTTATCCTTGTTTCCGAATCCTGCCAGTGATGAAACTACCCTTCATGTTTTGTATGATCGAGATGAAACCAGTTGGTTGACCATCACAGATATTCAAGGTATCGTGGTGTCAAAATATGCATTACAATTAAGGTCGGGCGATAACTATTTAGGCATCAACACTGAAACCATTCCTCGTGGCATGTATATAGTAAAACTACAAACTTCTTCCGGATGTTTTGCAAGCAGATTGTTGGTACAATAGAGCCTAAATTTGCTCATTTTTCCTGTAGAAATGGTTTGAAATACACTAAGAAAGGCTAATACTTTTGAATAAAGACATTGGCTAATGCTACAACACCTTCTTCTCGACCTACGAAGCTCATTTGCTCCGTAGTAGTTGCTTTGATAGAAACATCTTCCAACGAAAGATGAAGAATGCGAGCAATAGTTTCCTGCATTTGACCTACATAAGGCTTTATTTTCGGTGCTTGCAGCAATAGGGTACTGTCTATGTTTACAATCCAATATCCCTTTTCTCGAACCATATTATAGCTTCGCCGAAGCAGCACTTTGCTATCAATATTTTTGAAAGCCGGATCGGTGTCAGGAAAATGTTGGCCGATATCACCCAGCCCAACAGAACCCAACAATGCATCGCAAATAGCATGTAGCAATACATCTGCATCTGAATAACCTAAGCAACCCTTATGATGTGGAATTTTTACACCACCTAAAATCAAATCTCTGCCTTCAACTAATTGATGAAAATCTATTCCTTGCCCTATCCTATACATAGTTGCAAGATAGCAAACTATTTACAGAATACCGATGATCATCGGTAACAGAAAAGAACTTCAAGAATTTATTGTTTGGTTAAAGTAAAATTGAGTGTGTAGGCAGGATTAAAGTTTGGTTTGAAAGTAATGTTTAGCGAAATGACATTGCCGGATAAATTGCCCGATCCTCGAATTTCAATAAACTCCGGATTGAAATCAGAAATTGTGATTGAATTTCCGGTTGCTACGGTTGCTTGAAAAGAAGCATTATTGAGTGCAGCAATGGAAATAGAAAAAGGACCTCCAGTTCCTTTACTGATGATGCAGTTATAGGTTTTAATCGTCCCACTGCTATCTTGTTTTACAGCATAGTTTCCTACAAAGCGAGCACGAATTTCAATTTCGCAATTGGTGCCTTCATAGCCTGAATTACAATCACATTTACCGGTGGCGTAATCACAGGAGCCATGAATTTCACAAGAAGTATCACAGCCTTTTACGGGTGATTTATTGCAAGAAAACAAAGCCAAAGAAGCAAACACAATAACGAGAGAAAAGAGAGCATTTGATTTCATGAGCGTTACATTTTTGACTAATAATACAGTGCATACAAAATAAGCTCTATTTCCGAAAGCATCAAACATATTTTCCGGTATAACTTTCAGCAACTTTTCTTAAGCCCATAGGTATTCCTTCGTAAAGCAAATGTCCACCCTCTGCACCACCCTCAGATCCTAAATCTATTACCCAATCTGCACTTCGAATCACATCTGTGTTGTGCTCAATTACCAATATGCTGTGCCCTTGTTCAATCAATGCATCAAATGATCCCAACAGTTTTTTTATGTCGTGCATGTGCAATCCGGTTGTCGGTTCATCAAAAATGAACAGTACTTTTTCTTTCACTTTACCCTTGCCAAGAAAAGAAGCCAACTTTACACGTTGTGCTTCGCCACCACTGAGCGTATTGCTGCTTTGTCCCAATTTCACATATCCCAAACCCACTGCACTCAACGGTTGCAAGGCATTCGCAATTTTCTTTTCATCCTTTAAAAACTCAATTGCTTCGTCCACACTCATTTCTAATACATCAAACACATTCTTGCTTCGATAAGTTACCTCCAACACCTCCTCTTTAAACCGCTTCCCTTTACAGCTTTCGCACACCAAATGAACATCAGCTAAGAACTGCATTTCCACTGTTACTTCGCCTTCGCCTTGACAAGTATCGCACCGCCCACCATCTGTATTGAAGGAAAAGTACCCTTCATTAAACCCACGCACTTTTGAAATGGGTTGCTTTGCAAAGAGCTTTCGAATTTCATCCCATGCTTTGATATAAGTAACTGGGTTGCTACGCGAAGATTTTCCAATGGGATTTTGATCCACCATTTCTACATGACCTATTATAGCCATATCCCCACCTAAGAAACTATATATGCCTGCACGTTCTGCTGATTCTCCAAAATGCTTTTGCAAGGCTGGATACAGTGTATGTTTCACCAAAGTAGTTTTCCCGCTTCCACTGACTCCTGTTACGACACATAAGACACCCAACGGAAAATTGACCGATACGTTTTTAAGATTGTTTTGTCGGCATCCTTCCAAGCGAATATGACCGATTGCATGACGCTGAATCGAAGGTGGATCAATTTTCAATGTACCGCTCAAATATTGTCCGGTAAGGCTTCTCGGGTTTTTAATTAATTCAGCATAAGTTCCTACTGCTACTACTTCTCCACCCAAATGACTGGCAAGTGGCCCCATATCAATGATATAATCTGCCTCTTGCATCATTAAGGTATCATGCTCTACTACCACTACGGTATTTCCTAAGTCGCGCAAATTTTTCAAAACAGTTATTAATCGTTCCGTATCGCGAGAATGTAACCCAATACTGGGTTCGTCTAAGATATAGAGAGAGTCTGTCAGGTTGCTACCCAAGAACTTAGTCAATTGTATTCGTTGGCTTTCTCCACCAGAAAGTGTGTTGGCTGTTCTATTTAATGTAAGGTAGCCCAAACCCACGTCTAACAATGTTTTCAGTCGTTGGTTAATTTCAATGAGTATCCTTTTTGCAATGATTTGTTCTTGTTCGTTTAAGGTTAAATGTTGAAACCAATCATGCAAATCTGAAGTTGGCATGGCTAACAAATTAGCTATGGTAGCATCGTTTACCTTCACGTACAGAGCTTCTGGGCGTAGTCGTGTGCCTTTGCAAGTTGGGCAAGTTGTTTTTCCACGATAGCGAGCCTGCATAATGCGGTATTGCACTTTGTACAGATTTTGACTGACCATTTCAAAGAAATCATTGATTCCCTTAACTCGTGAATTTCCATTCCAAAGCAAATCATATTCACTTTCGTTCAACAAGGCTATGGGCTTATGAATCGGGAAATCGAAAGCTGCAGCACTTCGTATAAATTCACGTAGCCATTCACTCATTTTCTCTCCTTTCCAACAAGCGACAGCACCCTCAAATACACTAAGACTATTATCAGGAATGACCAATACTTCCTCAATTCCCAACACCATACCAAAGCCTTCACATTGCGGACAAGCACCATAAGGGTTATTGAATGAAAAAAGATTGGGTAAAGGCTCTTCGAAACGCATTCCATCAGCTTCAAAACGGCTATTGAAGGTGTGCATATTCACTCCATTTGTTTCAATTATGCAATCCCCCTCGCTTTCATAAAAGGCTGTTTGAATGCTATCTGCTAAACGGTGTAAATCATCTTCATCAAAAGCATTTGTTACCACTCGGTCAATCATCAAATAATAGCCATTGCTTTCTTTTAATTGAGATGTATCATCCAACAATGCTTCAATTCGAAAGATGGAACCTGAAGATGATGACGAATCCTTTTGAAAAAAAACGCGAGCAAAACCTTTGTGCATCAGTATTTCCAATTCTTCCTTTAAACTCCGCCCATATTTAGTTTGGATTTTAACCATTATTTGCACCTTAGTTCCCAAGGGCAATTTGCTAACAAAATCAACTACATCGGAAACCGTATCTCTTTTTACCTGTTGACCGCTTTTTGGTGAAAAAGTTTTCCCTATTCGAGCAAAGAGCAAACGTAAATAATCGTACAACTCGGTCATGGAACCAACTGAACTACGAGGTGTTCGAGTGGTTACCTTTTGTTCAATAGCAATAGCAGGACAAATACCATGAATAAAATCAACATCAGGTTTATCCATTCGCAACAAAAACTGTCGGGCATAGGCACTCAAGCTTTCTGCATATCGGCGTTGTCCTTCTGCAAAAAGAGTATCCATAGTTAGGGAAGACTTTCCACTGCCGGAAACTCCCGTAACTACGACCAATTTATTTCGAGGAATAGCAACATCCACATTTTTTAAGTTGTGCATTCTTGCACCCTTAATAAAAATATCTTCGCTTGAAAAGGAATTTGCTTCTTTCTTAGTCCTATCAAGTTTTAAAGCCTGTTCATTGTCCTGCTTTTCTATACCCTTATCTCCCTTATTTGTTGCTTTAATTTTTCGAGATGATTCTTTCTTTGTTGCCATATACACTACCTTATGCGAAGGTAGCATAAAACATAACGGTCAAAAGAAACGAACTTTCAACACTTGAAAAGCAACTATTTTTCGTGTATTGCCAACAAGGGAAGCGCGACCTTTTGCATGATGGCTTTGGTACGGCTTTTATGAAAAATGTTTTCAAAAAAAGAATACTTATGTGGCACAATAATGAGCCAATCCATTTTATGATCGGCTAAAAAATCTTCAATTCCTTCTTCCACATTTTCCTTTTCAACATAATGGTAAGTAGGATTTAGCGTACGAAGTGCCAAGTGTAAATCAGATTTTTCCAACATTTCATCATAAGAAGGATCTTTTTGACCTTTCTCTATATTCAACACATGAAGTTGCGCATGTGTGAAGTCTATCAATTTAACGAACAAATCTGTGTTCAGATGATTGGCAATATGTTTAAAATCGCAAGCAAAACATAACTTTTCAGGCTTTTTATAGCCAAAATTGGGCGGGATAGCCAACACCATAAAATCCGAATGTCGAAGTGCAGAAAGCACATTACTGCCTAACCACAATGCCGCGCCTCCCAAACCGCTATTACCTAACACTACAAACAATGGAGCTTCCTTTTCCGCATATTCATCAATACAGTCCATCAAATCGCCAAACATAATTTTTGACTCGAGGATGGTCTTTGGATGGTTTTTACACAATTGGTCGAAAGCCTTTGCCATTCTACTTTCTGCAATTTCCTTAGCCTCATCTAATGGCATGATTGGCATGGGTGCATCACTAAAGGTAACAGGAATAATAAACGAGTGAAACACTACCACTTTCATGTTTAGATCAACCCCAAGCTGACAAGCATAGGCAAGTGAATTGTTGGCAACATCAGAAAAATCGGTTGCGGCTAAGATATAGGACATAAACAAAAGGTTTGTGGATTAAAATAACTACAAGCAAAATACGGATAATCAAACAGCTATTCTCAATCATTTTCAGTTAGCTAAATTCTTTTCTGCTCGTTTCATTTTTTTCACGTCCCGACACAAAAGCAAAAGCATAATTAAGCTGTAGCAAAATAATAAACGAAATGCTTAAATAAGGGCTTACAAAACAAAGTAAGGCACCCAGAAAGTATAAAGATTGGGCTATGATAATTCGGTGACGAATGGGCTTGTCAACTAAGTCTCGAGTTTCTTCGTTTATAAATCCATGCTTAAAGGCATACCACCAATTGACATACAACATCAATCCCATCAAAAAGATATTGAACCAATAAATCAATAGCGGAAATTTAAACTGTGTGTAGTCACCCAGAAAAGCGGTAGTGAAGGGCAGGAGGGTAACAGACAATAAAAACATCAAATTGATCCAACCCAAATTTCGATCGCTTTTTTCAATATTTTTAAATTGTGCACTATGCCCTGTCCAGAAAATTCCAGTAGTCATAAACGCAAGAAAATAAACTAAAAATTTTGACTTAAGCGCCCATAAAGCAGCCATCAGCTCTGCATCTGACGAAATAGCCTGTTGAATAGGAACTTTAATTTCTAAAACTAACAAAGTCATTGCCACAGAAAATACGCCATCACTAATAGCAATAATTCTGGACGTATCTTTTCCTGCAATAGAATTATATTTCGAGTTGAGCATAATTTTTTTCTTTAAAAATATTGCGGTTCAATTTAAGCATTTGACCATGTTCGATCTCTATACAAGTTGCAGTTAACTTCAACTCAAAATCTAATTATCCATTCACCAAAAAGGAGTTTTCGAATTTACTTATGTCATTTACATAACAATAAAATAAAACCCGAGACAACTTTCAGAAATGAAAATCAGAAAAAGCATTTATCGTTTCCGGATATATGCCCAAAAATAAACCGGAGATATCTGAACTAAATAGGTGTAAATCGGCAATAAAAGCTACCTTAATAAACCTCAATTCAAAATGGCACTATCTTTGGCACTGCATTTCAAAAATCAGATTATTTAAGAGTGAAATATCGTTACGCAATTTTGATTATTCTGTTCATCATTTTGATTGATCAGGCTACTAAATTTTACATCAAAACACATTTCTATTATGGTGAAGAAGTAAACGTGATAGGCACTTGGTTTCGTTTACATTTTATTGAAAATGAAGGGATGGCCTTTGGCATGAAGCTAAGTCAGGCATCAATTGGCAAGCTTGTTCTGACCCTATTTCGATTAATTGCTGTTACAATTGGTTTTTTCTTGTTGAAACGCATTATTGTCAAGGGATACTCTCGTGGTGCTATTATTTGTGGTTCCCTAATTCTGGCAGGAGCGCTTGGCAATTTGATTGATAGTATATGCTATGGAATGATTTTTAGCGAAAGTTCGTTTCATTTAGGTCAATTAGTTCCTTGGGGTCAAGGCTATGGAAAATTGTTTCATGGACGAGTGGTGGACATGCTATATTTTCCTATAGTGGACACCCGAATGCCCGAATGGTTTCCGTTTATAGGAGGAAGATATTTTGTGTTTTTTGAGCCGGTATTCAACATTGCGGATGCAGCTATTTCTACTGGAGTGTTAACCTTACTATTTTTTCAAAAAAGACTCCTTCATAAACCAACTCAAATAGAAACAACAACCCATAGCTAAATATAAAACTGCACTTTACCATGGAACACGACGAGCTTTTGTCAATCAATGTGTGGCTTGCCGGAAGAAGTTATCGCATACGTATCAAACCGGAAGAAGAAGAAGCAGTGCGGCGTGCCGTAAAACAGGCAGATGAGCAATTGGCTGAAATGCGAACCCAATATGCCGGCAAAGACGATCAAGATTTTTTAGCAATGGTATTGTTGACCTATGCCACAGAAGGCGTTACCGGCCAACCTTCAAACACTTTAATCCAACACGAGTTGAAAAAGATGATTGATAGATTGGACGGTGTTTTAAATGACCCACTCTAAAAATTTGCCCTAAAGAAGGGAAATAGCACAATAATTAATTCAGCTGAACCCTTTCTGCCTCTGCCTTCAATGCTTTTTCCCAACGCCAAGCCGTATCCATCATTTGGTGAAGAGTATATTTTGTTTCCCAGCCAAGTAATGCACGAGCTTTGTTGTTGTTGGCATATACTTCTATTACATCACCCGGGCGACGATCGCCTAATTGGTAATTAAGTTTTTGACCTGAAACTTCTTCAAAAGCTTTTATCAATTCCAAAACAGTTACTCCATTTCCTGTTCCTAAATTGAATACTTCACAACGTTCTCTATTTCGCCCTTCGATCATGTACTGCAGGGCACGAGTGTGCGCATTGGCAATGTCCATTACGTGGATATAATCGCGTACGCAAGAACCATCACGAGTTTCATAATCATGCCCAAAAACGTGCATTTCTTTTCGCTTACCGATTGCTGTTTGAGTAATAACCGGAACTAAGTTTTCAGGTTTTTCTTGCAACTCACCAATAAGAACTGAATCATGAGCACCCACAGGATTGAAGTAGCGCAAAAGCATAGCATTGAAATCGCGATCTACTCGCGTTACATCTCGACATATATCTTCACCCATTTGCTTGGTACGTGCATAAGGGCTTTCCGGTTCTTGAAGTGGAGCAGTTTCCTCAACCGGCAATTTTTTCGCATTACCATAAACAGAACATGAAGATGAAAAAACAAAATGCTTAACACCATATTCTTTGGCACATTGAAGAATGTTTACCAATGAGTCAATATTGTTTCGATAATAACGCAATGGTTGTTCAACGGATTCCGGCACCGATTTGAAAGCAGCAAAATGGATGATACCGACAATGTCCGGATTTTCTATAAATACCGCCTGAGCATCTTCTAAATTACATAGATTGACACGATAGTTCTTTATGGGCTTACCTAAAACCTGCCCAATCCCATTGTTCATCCTCAATGACCCGCGTGATAAGTCATCAATTGAAATTACATCAAAGCCATTATTGACAAGATCAACAATCGTGTGACCGCCAATATATCCACAGCCACCGGTAACCAGAATTTTTTTCATTGGGAGTAAATTTTCTTTAAAAGTGCCATATTTGGCAGTCTCTTTTAAGCAAGGGGGCAAAGATAAGTGAAAGAATTGCGTGGTGTGTATTTTCATTTAAACAGTAAACCATTTTATCACCCAATAATTTCTATTATTTTTACGAGCTAAGTTTCATTATGCCTTTACTACGATTCAGAGTTTATTGGGAGGAAGACGATCAGATTTATCGCGACATTGAAATCAAGTCGGGACAAACCTTTTTAGAGTTTCATAAAATCATTGTACAAGCTTATGAGTTTGACGGAAAGCATAGTGCATCATTTTTTGAAAGCAACGATCGTTGGCAAAGGAATAGAGAGATTAATTCTGAGGTTCTGACTAATAAGAAAGATGCTCCCGCTTTGTCCATGATGCGCACGCCTGTAAGCGCACTTGTAACTAATCCGGATCAGAAATTTGTGTATGAATATGATCCTTCAAAACACTGGATTTTTTTGATAGAGTTAATAGGTGTGAGCAAAGAAGAAGACCCACGCCGCACTTATCCATACCTACTACGAAAAGAAGGGATAGCACCTACACAATATGGAGCAAAGGGAATGGCAAAAGACAATCTTCTGGAAATTGAAGAAAAGTATGATTTAGGCTCGGATGAAATGTCTGAAGGATATGGTAGCGAAGGCGAGGAAGAAAACGACGAAAGCAGCCAAGCTGAAAATTTCGGCAGCGAGGAAAGCTACGATGAATAAGTTGACTAAAGAGAAAACAGTTCTTGTTATAGCAGGCCCAACGGCTGTAGGAAAAACGGCTATTTCTATAAATGTTGCCAAGCAATTATCTACCGATATTATTTCAGCCGACAGTCGTCAATGTTACCAAGGAATGGCAATTGGAACAGCTATGCCAACTGCCATAGAACTTCAACAGGTTCGTCATTTTTTTGTGAATGAATTTTCTGTTACCCAAAATATTACCGCAGCCGATTTTGAATTATTTGCACTTCAAAAACTGGATGAAATCTTTATCAATAGCAACATTGTTGTGGTATGTGGCGGTACGGGGCTTTATATAAAAGCACTAACAGAAGGATTGGATGAAATGCCTAAAGTGAGTGAAACAATTAGCCAAAGTGTAAGTGAAAATTATGAAAAATACGGGCTTGTTTGGCTTCAAGAAATGATAAAAGAAGAGGATCCTTTATTTTATGAATTGGGGGAATTGTCCAATCCGGCACGGCTTTTACGAGCACTCATTTTTAAAAGGTCGATAGGTCAAAGCATCCTCTCCTATCGTACAGGAAAGAAAAAAAATCGCCCATTCCGTATTATAAAAGTGGCTTTAGAACTGCCTCGAAATATACTGTATGATCGAATCAATTTGAGAGTAGATGCCATGATGAAAGCCGGATTATTGGATGAAGTAAAAAGCTTACTCCCCTATCGGCACTTGAAGAACCTTCATACCGTTGGCTATACTGAATTGTTTGATTATCTCGACAAAAAATGCAGTTTAAATGAAGCGACAGCATTGATTCAGCAACATTCCAGAAACTATGCAAAGCGACAACTTACCTGGTTTAGAAAAGATACTGAATATACTTGGATGAATGCACAAAGGACTAATGTAGCAAACGAAATCATTGCCCTTATATCTTAAAAATGAATCCCGATACTTTAAAGGCATCGGGATTCATTTTGTTTACTTGATCTAAGTCAAATAAATTAAGATTTCTTTTCGTCTGTTTTTTTATCTTCTTTTTTTGCTTCAGAGTGGTTACAATTTTTGTCGCCTTTCTTGCAGCAAGCTTCTTTCTTTTCACCCTTTTTGCAACATGCCTTTGCTTCTTTTTTGCCATCGCAAGCAAAAGAAACACCTGTTATCATTAGGGCAGCGAGGAATAAACTAAGTTTTTTCATTTTAGAGCAATTTAAGTAGTAAAAGTACAATAGTTAATCTAAATGAGCAATTTTTGTTACACCGCCTTTTACTACCTCTCCAATTTTAACATCTATTTTAGTATTAAGTGGTAAATAAATATCTACTCGAGAGCCAAAACGGATAAAACCAAATTCATCATTTTGCTTTACTTCATCTCCTTCTTTCACATAATAGCATATTCTACGAGCCAAAGCTCCTGCAATTTGCCTTACCAACAATTCTACTTTATTATTTCCTACTACCATAGTAGTGCGTTCATTTTCGGTTGATGATTTTGGATGCCATGCAACTAAATATTTTCCGGGATGATATTGCATATATGTAACCTTACCATTGATGGGGCTTCTGTTTACATGCACATTTAATGGCGACATGAAGACGGAAACTTGCAAACGCTTTTCTTTAAAATATTCCGGTTCATAGGTTTCTTCAATCACTACTACTTTCCCATCAGCAGGCGAAATCACTGCATTATCTCCAAAAGTAAAATTGCGATTGGGCAAGCGAAAAAACCAAAGTATCCAAAACCAAAGTAGAAAACAGACTACCTGAACAAACCAAAACAAAATACTGTATTGAAACAGATAGTGATACATTCCATAGGCAATAAGTCCCCAAAGAATGGTTGCGATAAGGATATAACGATAGCCTTCCCGATGAATGCGCATTAGTATTGTGTTAAGGTTGCGAAAGTACGTCTAAAAAATAAGGAGCGAAAGCTTTGGCATAAATACAGCAGCATAAGAAAAAGCGAAAGGTGTTGCTAACAGCAAAGAGTCAAAACGATCGAGTGCCCCACCATGTCCCGGCATCATGCTTCCGCTATCTTTTACATTGGCTAACCGTTTTAGTTTTGATTCAAACAAATCACCTGCGGTGCCTGCAATTGATGCGCAAAGCCCTATCGCCATCCAATCAACCATGTGATAATAAGGGGTATAATAGCCCCAAATGGCTGCGCCAATCAAAGTGAGCAATGCCCCTCCTACTGTTCCTTCCCATGTTTTCTTTGGCGAAATTTTTGAAAAAGGGGTTTTTCCAATAAAGGAACCTACGAGATAGGCCATAGTATCATTCATCCATATCATCAGCACAAGAGCTAAAGGAATAATGATACTGATTAGTCGTAGCAAAAGCAACAAGCTCAACGGAAAGATGACATAAACCATGCAACCGGTCAACATCATGAGCAACTGAACCGAACCAGATTTATGCAATAAGCCGGATAGCAATAATAAAGCAGGGAAAAAAAGAATGATCATCCAAAAATGATCCCCACGCGCTATCATTAGCAGCAACAACAAACCAAAAATTTGAACCCCCCATACCATATTTCGAGGTGTGATATTTTCCGGAAACATTTTTTGCATCAGCCCAAAATATTCGTGAATACAAAGCACTTGAATGAGTGCTATCAAGAAAAAAAATGCCCAGACATTCCAGAGTAAACCGACCATCATAATGATGGAAAAAACGATTGCACTACCAAGCCTTGTGAAAAAAGTCGGCCAATGAAGAGCCATAAGTTAGTTTATGATTGATGGTTAGCTGCTTGTTCTAATTCTTCTTCCGAAAAATCTGCACTCCAATTTTCCGGCAGAGGAGTTCTGTTTTTCCATAATAAATAAAAACACAACACAAATATCAGTGAGCCTATCAACACCCAAGCAATAGGCACGTGGTTACTTTCTTGCAGCGACTGAAGGGTATGATTGTTTTTAGCACCGTAGCTTAATACAATCTGAAAACCATTGTAACAAGCATGTGCCAACATGCCACACCACAATGAACCGGTGAGATAATAAATCCCGCCCAAAAGTAATCCGGCAAGAAAAATGGAAAGAAGCCCAACGGGATTACTATGCATAGCCGCAAATAAAATAGCAGAAACAACTAAAGGAAACCAAATAGATTTGACTTTCCCTCTTGCTGCAAATCGCATCAATAAACCTCGAAAAAAAAGCTCTTCGCTTACACCCGGCAATATGGCAAGCACTAATAAGGATATGGATATTTGAAGTAAAGAAGTGCCGCTTAACAACCCCTTCATGATACGATCATTTTCATCTTGTGCTTGCTTGATGGCTGTGCCAAAATCAATCAAACTTACCCACTCGGCAATTTGCAAAAACAAAGGAGTGGCACTCAAAACCAATATGGGAGCCAATATCCAATGAATAGGTTTTCCGGGCTTACGCAAGCCTAAATATTCCTTTGGCTGTGGATGTGTGAAATAGGCAAATAATAGAGCAGGCAATAAAAATATTCCAACTGCGGAAAGAAACTGAATTGCCATTGCAGAATCAATCACATTCATTGGACTATGTTCATTGATTGCTTGAATGCTTTCGGGCGAAACCTGAAACCATTTCAAAACTAAGGGTGTCATCGCTAACAAAAAGAAGGATGCGAGTACTGCTATGAGTATGATAAATTGAATCAGTTGAAAAAACCACGGATACGTGCGCCAATATCTATTGAACATTCTAAAAAGGTTTCTGGGGCAAAGATAATTGCTGGCAGTATAACCCCCCATTAAGCATTTGCCTTTTGGACAAAGCCTAATTGAAAAGCATTGCAGCCAATGAAGGAAAAAAACTTACGGCTTGTTTGAGTTATTGAATAAACTAAGGCTTTAAAAAATACACCAAGACTTCATCCGGATATCTAATTGCCTTTTAAAAATACACATTGCCGAAGCAAAAAACTTCGGCAATGACTTTATACAAAATATTTTAAAGGAATTTAGTCAAGTGCTGTTGCTCCTTCAATCAATATACTAGTTTTGTTATTCAGCACTTCAACAAACCCTCCTGAAATTTCATAGCTTTCAAAAGTATTTTTGTCCTTGATCACTTTCATTTTTCCTTTTCCCAAAGCTGCTACCATAGGTGCATGGTTTTCGAGAATTTCAAACGAGCCCTGAATTCCGGGCAACTGTACACCATATACATTGCCAGTAAATACTTTATGCTCTGGAGATAATATTTCTAATTGCATCTTTAATATAGAAATGAAACATTCAAAAGCCAAATGGAAAATGTACTTCTTCTACTTTCGGCTTTTGAATGTGTTCTTAAAAAAATTAGTTCTTTGCTTGCTCCATCAACTTTTTGCCTTTTGCTATTGCATCGTCAATAGATCCAACTAAGTTAAAGGCAGCTTCAGGATACTCATCTACTTCACCATCCATAATCATATTGAAACCACGAATCGTTTCTTCAATTGGCACGAGAACACCTTTAAGACCGGTAAATTGCTCAGCAACATGGAATGGCTGCGACAAGAAACGCTGAACTTTACGAGCGCGTTGAACCGTCATTTTATCTTCTTCAGAAAGCTCGTCCATACCTAAGATGGCAATAATATCTTGCAATTCTTTGTAACGCTGAAGGATTGATTTTACACGGTTAGCACAATCATAATGTGCATTGCCTACAATATTTGCTGTAAGGATTCGAGAAGTGGAATCCAAAGGATCTACGGCTGGATAGATACCTAAGTCAGCAATCTTACGGCTCAAAACGGTTGTAGCATCCAGGTGAGCAAAGGTTGTAGCAGGGGCTGGATCGGTCAAGTCATCCGCGGGTACATAAACTGCTTGTACGGAAGTGATTGAACCATTTTTAGTTGAGGTAATTCTTTCCTGCATTAAGCCCATTTCGGTTGCCAAAGTAGGTTGATAACCTACGGCTGAAGGCATCCGACCTAAAAGTGCCGATACTTCAGAACCGGCTTGTGTAAAGCGGAAGATATTGTCCACAAAGAAAAGGATATCCTTACCTTTTCCTGTTCCATCACCATCACGAAAATATTCTGCAATAGTCAACCCTGACAATGCCACACGAGCACGAGCTCCGGGAGGCTCGTTCATTTGTCCGAAAACAAAGGTTGCTTTTGAGTCTTTAAGTTCTTCTTGATTTACAGAAGAAAGATCCCAACCGCCTTCTTCCATGCTATGTTTAAATTTCTCACCGTATTTTACTATACCTGCTTCGATCATTTCACGCATCAGGTCATTACCTTCACGTGTACGCTCGCCCACACCGGCAAATACAGACAAACCGGAATAAGCTTTGGCGATATTGTTTATCAGCTCTTGGATCAATACAGTTTTTCCTACACCTGCACCACCAAACAAACCAATTTTACCACCTTTTGCATAAGGCTCAATCAAGTCAATAACTTTAATACCTGTGAAAAGCACTTCAGTAGCAGTAGAAAGGTTTTCGAACAAAGGTGGCTTTGCATGAATAGGACGACCGTTTGTCTTATTAGGCTGTGGTAATCCATCAATTGCATCACCGGTAACGTTGAAAAGACGACCATGAATTTGCTCACCGATAGGCATTGCAATTGGCTTTCCTGTGTCCGTTACGTTCATTCCACGCACTAACCCTTCTGTTCCATCCATGGCTACTGTTCGTACGCTATCCTCACCTAAGTGTTGTTGTACTTCCAGAACTAATTTGTCACCATTTTCGCGGATCAGCTCAAGTGCACTATAAATTTCAGGCAATTTATTTTCGCTGCTGAAGTGAACGTCCACAACCGGACCGATGATTTGTTTGATTTTACCAACGTTTGGCATAGTATCAATTAAAAAGTCAAAAGTTTTAAAGTCAATTAAAGATTAAAAGCAGATTATTTTCCGAGTTCAAACTACCTCAATTTAGGCGGAAACTTTTCGGATAAAAAAATACTTTCTTCCAATTTGGGCGCAAAGGTAAGGTTATCGCTTGAAATTGCAAAAGAGAAAAATAAGAGTTTTGACTCAATCTGTAAAAACCGGAAAACTATTTTTTTCTTTTTCTGTATTCCTTAAAGGATGCAGGCTTTTTAGGTTTTAGAGGTTTCTCAGTTGAATTGTCGTCCGCCATACTTTTGGGGTCAGGTTTTTGTTTGCCCTTTTCTTGTGCTATTGGTTTTTTGTTTGCCTTTATTCGAGAAGCTTCTTGTGTCATACTACTTTCTGTCACCATTCTATTAATCATCGTCACTTCTTCGTCTGTAAGATAACGCCAATGCCCTTCAGGTAACTTACCTAAATGCACATTCATGATTCGTACACGCAAGAGTTTTTTCACCTTATATTCTAATGCGTCACACATTCGGCGAATTTGACGGTTTAGTCCTTGAGTCAAGGTTATGCGAAAAACTTGTTTCCCTTCTTCTACAACTTTACAGGGCTTAGTTTTTACTCGCATAATCCTTACCCCTTCACTCATCTGGCGCACAAATTCCGGCGTAATAGGTTTATCAACTGTTACGAGGTATTCCTTTTCATGATTGTTTCCGGCTCGTAAAATTTTGTTGACAATATTGCCATCATTGGTTAAGAAAATCAATCCTTCAGATTCCTTATCCAATCGTCCAATGGGGAAAATTCTTTGTTTATGGCTAATAAAATCTATAATGTTTGTCTTATCCTTTTGATCGGTTGTACTGGTGATTCCGCGAGGTTTATGACAAGCGAGGTAAATAGTCTTAACCTTTTTCTTTATAGGCTCACCGTCTATTTCTACCACATCACCTTCATATACACGGTTGCCCATTTCAGACAATTCATGATTGATGGTTACACGACCTTGTGCAATATAATCGTCTGCTTCACGACGGCTACAAAATCCTGTATCACTGATATATTTATTGAGGCTGATGGAGTCATTATGAATTTGACGACCCGATTTATTTCGCATTTGCTTTTTATTTCTTTAGTCCAATTTCTCTTAAACGTTCATCCAAATATTGTCCGGCTGTATAATCTTCATACATTTTAGGGTGCTCGGCATCAATGCAGCTATCTAAACAAGTTAAACTCATTTCGCTTTTAGGGTGTAGAAAAAAAGGAATAGAGAAACGAGAGGTACCCCACATTTCGCGTGGTGGATTTACAACACGATGCGTAGTAGATTTCAGACGATTATTGGTAAGTCGTTGCAACATGTCTCCAACATTGACAACAATTTGTTCCGGTAGTGATGTAACCCCTACCCATTCGTTTTGTTTAGTTAAAATTTGCAATCCATCAGCAGAGGCACCCACCAAAAGCGTTATCAGATTGATGTCTTCGTGTTGTTCTGCTCGTATAGATGATTCAGGCTCTTGCGTGATTGGCGGATAATGAATAGCACGCAAAATGGAGTTTCCCTTTTGAACATGAGCTTCAAAAAAACTTTCTTGAAGTCCTAAAAACAGAGCAATAGCTCGCAATAGTTGAAAACCTGATTCTTCAAACCCTTTAAAGGCTTTTTCTAAAGTAGGTGTAAATTTTGGCACTTCGCGAACAACAACATTCGGAGGATATAAAGCCCCTTCTGTAATGTTGTCTTCAACAATTTGACCAAACTGAAAAAACTCTTTTAAGTCTGGTGCATCATAGCCTTTTGCATGTTCCCGCCCAAATGATGTATAGCCTCGTTGGCCTGCTAATTCAGGAATTTCATAACTTTTCTTTGATGCTTGAGGCAAAGCAAAAAATTGTTGGACATAATTATATAAATCAGCAATGAGATTATCGGAAATACCGTGATTTTTAACGGCAACAAATCCAACATCTTCATAAGCTTTGCCAAGTTGATAAATGAAGTTATGTTTACGTGAAGCATTGCCGCTGGTAAAGTCTGCCAGGTTAACTACGGGAATCATTGTGGGTAAAGACTTTTAAATGTTGGAATAAAATTAGGCGTTAATTACAATATTGTAACTCTTTCGCAAAAGGTTGTATTTATTTTCAGTTCAATGATTGATTAAAAAAAGTGGCTGTCCGCAAAGGAACAGCCACTTTTTTTTTAATAACAACAAACTATTGTTTATTAACCTTTATGGTTGCATTGTGTTCATCATCATGATATTTGACAAAATAAACACCTTGTGACATTAAAGACATGTCTATCAAAGTCTGCTTTTCTTTCACTTCAGTATGTAAAATCAACTTCCCTGTCATATCCGTTACAATGACGTGTGCATTATGACCAATAGAACCTTCTACTTGAACGGTCAGTTGATCATTTACAGGATTAGGGAATGCTTGAACGGCAAACATACCTGATTTCACATTGGCATTTACCGTTGCACTATACTCAAAACGACCGGATTGAGAAACAATTTTTAAACGATAGTAATTAATGCCTTCGTAAGGTTTTTCATCCCAATAGCTATATGAAGATGTTTGTCCTTTTGCCTTAATTGAAGTAAGGAAATTAAAGTTTGCACCATCCACACTTCTCTCTACTTCAAAATGATCGGCATCCGTTTCAGCAGAAGTGTTCCAATCCACACGATTGCGATTGCCCACATTCACAGCATTTATATTGCGCAAAGTGATTTCCAAAGGACCAACTGCACCGGTATGAATATAAAATGAACTGAAACTGGTAACAGGAAAAGTAATTTCCCACCAATTTGAAGTTGCATTCCATACTACGGATGTAGGTGCTATCAAAATGGCACTTCCTCCTCCAACAAACGGACTTCCACTATATTTAGTAACCCGTATGTTAGCAATATTTGGATCACTATTACTACCCAAAATTGGCATTTGAGGGAATGTACCCGGTGCTGCATTATAAGCCGTAAACTCAGATTGCAATGCATACAATGTAACCGTTGCAGGACCATTATTCGTTGGTGTTACAATAAAGTAACGCTGTAAATACTTTTGTCCATTTGGTGCAGTTTGAACACTTCCAGTTACGTTTACAGATGCAATCACGCTTCCTAAAACATTACCGCCATTTGCATCTTGAATTTTCACAATTGGATTACAAGAAGCATCTGTAAATGTATTTGTTATACCGTCTGATTGTACATAAGTATTGTTTGAGCCTGTAGAGGCTAGAACATTGCCTAATGAATTAATAGTAACCACTGAATTCGCACTAGTTGCATAATTACAGCCGGCTGCTGATGTTACTACTACATTATAAGTTCCGCCATCACCTATTCCAGTATTAGCAACTTGCAAGTTAGCAGTTGTAGCACCTGAAATATTTCCTACATTACTTAATTGACTCACTCCTTTGTACCATTGATAGCTTAACCCATTGGTAGCAACAACAGACAGTATAATGGTATTTGTAGCACAAAGGGAAACAGTAGCCGGTGGATTAGTAGTAATACTTGCTCCGGTATTTACAGTAATCTTAATTGATGTTGCTGTATCTGTACATCCACCTGACATCACATATCTACGATAATAAGTAGTGCTGGTTAAGGCTCCAGGTGTATAACCCGTGTTGCTGGCTCCGCCTATGTTGCTAAAGCCACTCGTTGCACTGGTCGTGCTGCTTTGCCATTGGTAATTGAAACTTCCGTTGCCACCCGTTGGTGTGCTGCCCGTTAAGGCTGTTGGCGCAC
>JAFDXP010000015.1 GCA_018267875.1 Bacteroidota bacterium
TCGAATGTCCAGCACTATGATTATATCTATGATTTTACTTTAAAATCTCAAGGCTACATGATGGTTCCGGGTAACTATAATTTTTCGGTACTTTTCACTATGACACAAAATTGAAAACACTTTTTACCATATTATTTTTTGCGTTTGGTTCCTTTCAAGCTGTTGCACAATATTCTTATAGTGCCAGCATTTCAGGAAGTGTTAGCGTATTTGCTATTCAGTCTCTCACATTTACGGGGGGATCGGTTATTCCATCTTTCAACTCGTTAGAAGATTATATAAATGGAGTAGTTGCTAATAATTATGTTTCTGTAGGCGTTCGTAGCAATGTTTCTTGGACACTTTCCGTTCAAGCAGAGAGTGCATTTTTCACACCTTCCTCACAGTCAGGAAGTACCAATATGCCTTGCAGTGTTTTATCTGTTAAACAATCCGAAAGCAACAACTATATTCCCCTTTCTACCAATAGTCAAACGATAAAAACGGGAAATAAAGGTGGGCTAAGCAAAGTCGGCAATTCGTTTGGAATAGACATAAGATATAATCCAGGCTTTATGTACAAAGGTGATATTTACAACTTAGGATTAATTTACACCTTGACCCAACAATAGTTTCTGTTCAATCAATTCGTTGAAAAAACTAAATATTTTCACGTTAATAATCGGTTAAAGCAGTTCAAATATCCATATACCATAGAGCCCCAAAATACTTTTGTCAAATGAGGTATATAAAAGGGTTAGACGGACTACGCGCATTTGCGATATTGGTTGTTATCATCGACCATTGGACAGTACGTCGTGGGCCTACCTTAGACTTCAACAGCCCTATTGGTTTTATTCACCGATTATTAGTTCCAGGAGGATTAGTGGGCGTAAACTTATTCTTTGTATTAAGTGGCTTTTTGATTACATCAATCTTACTTAAAGAAAAAGAAAACAATACCAAAAGCACCCTAATCAACTTCTTTTTTCGAAGGGCACTCAGAATTTTCCCCATTTATTATTTGACATTAGCTCTTCTATTTTTTATCAACTACCCAGATATCCGTCAAAATTTCCTTGCATTTACTACTTACACTTCAAACTACTCTGTCTATAATCAACAACATTGGAATGCCTTTAGTCATAGCTGGTCGCTTTCAGTTGAAGAGCAATTTTATTTGGTTTGGCCTTGGTGTGTGTTATTTACGCCTAAGAAATTAATGAAAGCAATGTTCATATTTTTTATTGCCGTTGGAATCCTCAGTAAGATTTGGGTTCATTCAATAGATCATGGATTTAATTACATTTTAGTGTTTAACTGCTTCGATGCTTTTGGGATTGGTGGTATTTATGCATTGGCAACAAGAGAAGAAAAGACAATGGCTCAATTTAAGTCTTGGCTTCGTATTTTATTGCCCATCTCTTTAAGTGTTTATATTTACTGGCGCATTGCTCCATACATTGGACAAATAGAACACTTCAGCTTGTTTGCCAGAACCATAGAAAGCATTATTTCAGTTGCTTTGGTTCATTGGGTGGTGAGTGGTGAAGGGCATCAGGTCTTAAAAAAATTGTGTGAACAAAAAATATTGGTTTGGATAGGCACTGTCAGCTATGGGTTATATCTATACCACTACCCGATTGATTTTCTTTATGACTTTTATTTGCCTAAGCTAATTGCAAATGGGTTTCCTATGTGGGTAAACAATTTTTATTTTGCCTTGCTGCTGAAAACGACAACGCTCCTAACTGTAACCTACCTCTCTTTCCACTATATAGAAAAGCCGATTTTGGGGCTAAAAAAAGTCTTTTCCTATAAATCCAATCAAGTAGTTGAAAATCAGATAAACACAATAAAAGCAAGCTAGTTTTTAGTATTTACCATGAAAACCATAGCGATTAGTTGGGAAAGAATTTGAAGCAATAATGAATTAAGTTACCGAATAGCTCCTTAATCAGCCAAAGTCCAATTGGCGGTTCGTCCGATAAGAGAAATGCCAATATAGCCACGTACATCGAGTGAATTGCCGTTGAATTTTATTTTACAACTGTATGTTTTTCCATTTTTAGGATCGTAAATCGTGCCATCTTCATAACTTGTTGTTCCATCTTTGACAAATCCCCTCAATAATACTAAACCCATTAAGGGTTGAGATCGAAATGATACTTTAGGGTTTTTGTCATCCACTTTGGGTTTCCCGTCTCTCAAAGGTTCTTTCAACCAAACTATTTTGCCATAAAATTTACCATCCGTTGCCTTATAAATCTGCACTTTAGCCGTTTTTTCTTGATTGTACCATAAGTGTTCAATTTGATCTTGGGCAAAAGCAATTTGACCCATACTCATCAGCGATATAGAACATAATAATGCTTTAAAAAAATGATTGAAAAACATGGTTAAGAATTTTAGTTAAGTGTATGTTGCTTGAGTTTAATGCTCTATTATTTCATCCGCTCTATTGAACCAATGCCGCTTGTTTCGCTGTCAACTTTAGGGCTTCCCTTGTATTGAATACTACCGGCTCCGCTCAACTTTGCTTGCAATGTCTGTGTTACAAATATCTTTATGCTCCCTGCACCTGAAATTTTGGCTTCAACATTTTCAGACTCAACCTGATCGGCAATAATGTTTCCAGCACCTGAAAGTTTGTATTTAGCATTGGCTATTTTACCTTGTAGAATTTGCAAATTTCCGGCTCCTGAGATTTTACCTTCAAATTGTGGTGTAAGAATATCATTAATCACCACATCTCCGGCTCCACTTACTTTCACTTCAAATTTTGGCGTATTAATTTGCCCTTCAATTCTCACGTCCGAAATGCCCTCCAATTCTAAATCATCTAGTGTTCCTACGGTTATATCTGCTTGAACTTCTTTGTCAAAATTTACCAGGTGCTTACTCTTTATTTTCACAGTACCATCTTCGGTTTCCACTTTTATTTCATCGACCAAGTTTTTATTTCCGGAAAGTGAAATTTCGGGCGAACGCCCACTGATCACATGTATAACAGCGTTCACCGGCGCATCAATTTCCAGAGCAGAAATATTTGAACCAACCGCACGTGTTTGAGTTACGATTTCTCCACTGCCTTTGAGCGTTCGTGGTCCGCAAGCCCAACAACTCATTACTATAAAAACGCTAAGAAATTCTTTTAAGAAACGTGTTTGTCCTTTTGGGGTACTTGCTTTCTCCATAACACTACTTTCAAGTGAATATACAACATTGGCAGTATCAAAACCTAATTTTACTAAGCGGAATAATTAGGAATTTACGAATAATCAAGTTTTAATAAGATACCGATTAGTTCTACTTTCGCAAACCCGAATTAGTTGATTTGACTATGACATGCCTCATTATTGATGATAACAAAATTGCTCGAAATACGCTTGTACAGCTTGCTTCACAAATTAGTTGCCTTGAAATATCAGGTGTTTGTGAAACTGCCATAGAAGCCTATAATTTGTTGCAAACAAATCCGGTTGACTTTCTATTGCTGGATGTGGAAATGCCCGGCATGACTGGCATTGAGCTTACTAAAAACTTAGGGACTAATGCACCAATTATTGTATTAGTAACGGCAAAAAAAGATTATGCTTTAGATGCTTTTGAGCTTTCAATTGCTGATTATTTGCTCAAACCCGTTACAGCCACTCGTTTGATTCAAACTGTTGAAAAGGTTCAAAACTTATTAACAGCACGTCAAGA
The DNA here is from genome assembly GCA_018267875.1 of Bacteroidota bacterium. Lineage (GTDB taxonomy): Bacteria > Bacteroidota > Bacteroidia > Chitinophagales > Chitinophagaceae > JAFIGV01. The sequence goes on from JAFDXP010000015.1 coordinate 3,688, forward strand.
AAAGTCAGAAATAAAAAATGATGAGTTTCTATTTATCCGTGATTCTAATGTAGTGAAGCGACTAAAATTTGATGATATTCTTTTTGCAGAAGCTATGGGTGATTACGTGAAACTCCATACTGCACAACGGTTCTATGCGATACATAGCAAACTGAAAGATGTAGAACAACGATTGCCATCAAACACATTTATGCGCGTGCATCGCTCTTATATTGTAGCTATTTCAAAAATAGACAGCATTGAAGACGGTGCCTTAGTCTTAAATGGCAAATCTGTACCGGTAGCTGATACGTATCGAGCTTTGCTCAACAAACGCATGAATGTTCTTTAGCCTTTCTACCGATTGATAATTCCATTTGAACGATTGAATTTGATTCAATTTCCAACACACCTGCATCTTTGTGACTAAGCGAAATTGTGTGCCATGCGTTGGGCTTATTCAATTCTTTTCTTTTTAAGTAGCTTTTTGTTGGCAGCATTGACTTATAACCTGCTCCGACAAATAGACTTAGGAAACAATCTTTTTGGGATTTTCCTTACTGTGCTACTCATGGGAGCTTGCTGCATCTCGCTTACTTGGCTCATTCTACGTTACATACGCACTATTTCGCAAGCGCACAAAAAACAATAACTTAGACCTACATTTCATTGTGGCATAATTAGCAACTACCGTTATTGTTGGATTACCTTATTTTGTTTCAAATTAGGGGTAGCTTTCACTAACACAAACAATCTGTTCAGATGAAATTTCAACGTGTCGTTTATCTTATTCTCAGCGCGTATTTCATCGGTAATTTTGCACTGATTTATATTCAATACAACTCCTCAAAAAACATCAAAAAACTGATTAATGGCAACACCCAGCTTTTAGCAGAATACAAGATTAATAGCGAACTAAAGGAGTTAGAAAAAAACATTTTACTGGTTGATCGAAAAATCAGTCAAACTATTACTACCCAAGATACAGCCTTTATTCTGGGTGCCGATCATCAAATTTCTTCTGTTACACACACCCTTGATAAGCTTCAACGTATCAATGATAACGACACTTCAGTTAGATACATTAGAGAGTTGGATCGTTTGGTACATCAAAAACTGACCATTGAAGAATACTTAATTGCAGACTTCTTCAGTAACAAGGATCAAAAATTAGCTCGAAAAAGGCAAGCTTCTCAACGAATGCTTTCGGACACCATCATGCACGTTGTTCAAAAAATTGTAAATACGCGGCAAGTCATACAAGAACGAACAACTAACGCTGTTGATTTGAGTGGTGAAAAAGCATTAAATCTAAGCACCCTTCTTATCATCATTGTATTGATCAGCGGAGCCTTTCTTTTCTGGTTTATTGTCAACAATATGCGAAAGCAAAACAGCTTGATAGCACAATTAGACTCTTCTGAAAAATCTGCCAAAGCTGCAGCGGTAATCAAAGAGAAGTTTCTTGCAAATATGAGCCACGAAATTCGCACACCGCTCAATGCCATCATTGGCTTTACCAGTCTTTTAAAAATGAAAAAATTAGACAATGAAGCATCCGAATATACACAAACGATACATGAAGCAGGAGAAAACTTATTGACTATAGTCAACGACATACTTGATCTATCTAAAATAGAAGCCGGTATGATACGAATTGAATTGATTCCTTTCAGCCTTCAATCCGTATTGCTTTCTATACAAAATCTCTACCGTGCGAAAATGAACGAAAAGTATTTAAAATTCAATATTGATATTGACGATCATATCCCGCAACAATTAATCGGCGACCCAACCAGGCTGACTCAAATACTATCTAATCTGATGAGCAATGCCGTAAAGTTTACTGAAGTAGGAACTATTGAAATAAAAGCCTCTCTGCTAAGCATCATTGAACAAAACGCCATTATTGAACTCAGAATTTCCGACACAGGCATCGGTATTCCTAAAGACAAAATACAAATGATCTTTAAACGCTTTCAGCAAGCAGAAGATGCAACTAATAGAAAGTATGGAGGCACAGGATTAGGACTCTCTATTGTTCAAGATCTGGTAACAATACAACACGGTAAAATTTCAGTAGATAGTGAAGTGCACCAAGGCACTACTTTTAGAATTCAAATTCCTTATAAAATAGTTCCTACTGAAACATTAGAACATCAAGATGAACATTTATCCAAAGAATTTTTACCCGCTATAAAACAGGCACATGTGTTAGCAGTGGACGACAACAAAGTTAATCGTCGACTGCTTCAACAATTATTTTTCAATAACAACATTGCTTTAGACTTGGCAGAAAGTGGAAAAGAAGCCCTTTCTCTTTTAAAACTCAATACCTATGCACTTGTCTTAATGGACGTTCAAATGCCCGAAATGAATGGATTTGAAACAACAGCTATCATTCGTAATGACTTACGCTTGCAAGTGCCTATTATTGCCATGACCGCAAGAGCCATGCCTGAAGAGCGCGAAAGGTGTATTAGTCATGGAATGAACGACCATATTGCGAAACCTTTTTCTGAACAAGACCTCTTTAAACTAATCAACCATTACACATCCATACACCAACATAGCTTTAGACTGATTGATGTACAATACATCCATGAATTAAGCAATGGTGATACTGAATTTGAACGCCGAATGACAGATGATTTTATTGAAATGGCAAGCGTTAGTATAGTTCAAATTGAAAGTGCTTGGCATCATCATGATGTAGCAGAAATAAATCGTTTAGCACACGATTTGAAATCTACAATTTCCATCTTTGGTTTAAACACTGCATTTGACAGTTTATTAGACACTTTAGAACAACCAGATTTAAACGAGATTAAATTTAAGAACTGTTTTTCTATTCTTACTTCATTGATTAAGGAAGCTATTTTTGAAGCAAAGCAATTTCTCCAACTTCTTCAGTCTTTCTAATCGAACTATGCTGTTTCTCCAACGATAGATTTTGCCATTTAGTCGAAACCTCTATATTCACTCAAAAAGGTCACTGTACATTTGTGTTGTCAAAGGAAATAAAAACGATGAAACGCAATCAGATAACACATTTAGTTTTGAAGATCGTTTCAATCATTACATAGTTTCATAGGGTTTCATAGGGGTATGTTGTGGGCAAGGTTCTCCTTGCCCTTCCTTATGTTTATCAAAATCTACTTTTTTTAAAAAAACACCGACAATCATCGGTGTTTTAACTTTTAATTCATAGCATTATTCATGATCCGGCGGACGGCTGATAATACCTGCTTTGTTGAGCAATTTACGATTAGCACGACGATGTGTGAGATGATGAGCTTTAGCATAAATAACCGGCAAAATAAGCAAGGTCAATAAGGTTGAAGTTACCAATCCGCCAATCACAACAATAGCTAAAGGCTTTTGAGTTTCAGAACCTATGCCTGTACTAACAGCAGCCGGCAAAAGACCAATAGCAGCCATCAAGGCCGTCATTACTACCGGTCTTACTCGAGAAATAACCCCTTTCTCAATTGCTTCATCAAGTGCCATTTTGGCTTCAATATTCTTTCGAAAAACGCTTATCAGAATTACTCCATTTTGAATACACACACCAAACAAGGCGATAAAACCAATGCCTGCACTTATACTAAAGTTCATGTGTGTAAGATGTAGGGCAAGAATACCTCCAATCAAAGCAAAAGGCACATTCATTAATGTGAGAATAGCATCCTTAGCATTGCCGTAAGTAATGAACAAAATGACAAAAATGGCTACTAAACAAATGGGAACTACACGAGCTAAAGTATTGGAAGCACGCTCTGCATTTTCAAATTCACCGTTCCAAGTCAAGCTATATCCATCCGGTAGTTTTACATGTTCTTTTACCTTTTTTTGAGCCTCGGCAACCGTGCTACCTAAATCTCTGCCTCTCACGCTAAATTTCACCGGGATGTATCGAACATTATTATCTCGATAGATAAATGAAGGCCCAGTAAGTATTCTAGTGTCACTAATTTCTTTGATTGGAATTTTGCTTCCATCTTGTGTTGGCACTCTCAATTGAGCTATCTTATCTTCAGTATTTCTATTCTCCGCATTGTAACGAATACGGATATCAAATCGTTTCTCTCCTTCATATAGTTGGGTTGCTGCTTTTCCACCAATTGCCATTTCAATAACGCTATTGGCATTCGCCATATTGATACCATACATGGCCATTTTTTTCTGATTCAATTCAATTCGGAATTCAGGTTGTCCTAAGTTTCGTAGTACACCCAAATCTTCAACTCCATTTACAGTTTTCAACTGATCCATGACTCCATTCGCAAGCTTGTCCAATTGAATAAAATCCTTTCCATAAATTTTAACGGCTAAGGAAGCGGGAACACCGGCCACAGCTTCTTCTACATTATCGCGAATAGGTTGTGAATAATTAAAAAGGATACCTGGCAACTTTCGGAGTTGCTTATTCAAATCTTCAATCAAACTTTCTGTTGTAACACCATGTGCCCATTGATCTTTTGGTTTTAAATCCACAGCTATTTCTACGTTAAAAAAGCCTTTTGGATCAGTCCCATCCACCGTACGCCCAACTTGAGCCAAAGTATGATTGACCTCCGGAAAAGTAGCTATGATATCCATCATTTTGCGTGCAATCACATTACTTTCCTCTAAGGATGCACTCATGGGCAGTTGTGCCTTCACCCACAGTGCACCTTCGTCTAATTCCGGTAAAAATTCAGAACCCAAGAATTTAGCGGAGGCAAACGTAATTCCCATTATACTGATAGCAGCTATGAGGCTTATTTTTTGATTGCGATATACCCAACGAAAAGCATTTCCTACATTTCGTTCAAAAAATGAAACAACTATATTGTGTTTCTCTTTCACATTCTTTCGCAGCAATATGCTGGACAAAGCCGGCACAAACGTAAGTGTGTAAATGAGTGCTCCCAACAAAGCAAAACCCAAAGTAAAGGCCAGAGGTGCAAACATTTTTCCTTCTACTTTTTGGAAGGAAAAGATGGGAACAAGGCAAGTCAGTATAATAACTTTAGAAAAGAAAATTGCCTTTCCCATTTCTGTGCCTACACTCTTAAAAAGTCCAAGTTTTGCAAGCTTGTTAAAACGTTGCATCCCCACTTCTTTTGCCTTATGATCTAAAGCCACAAAAATCCCTTCCACCATCACCACCGCTCCGTCAATAATAATTCCAAAATCTACCGCTCCCATGCTGAGAAGGTTGGCTGGCATTCCTTTTAAGCGCATCAGCATAAAGGCAAAGAGTAAAGAAAGTGGTACAATTAAACCCACTATAAGCGTTGTGCGCCAATCTGCCATAAACACCAGCACAACCAATGTTACTAACACAATACCTTCAAAAAGATTATGCAACACTGTGTGCGTAGCATATTCCATTAATGTTGTGCGATCATAGAACGATTGAATTTTCACATCCTTTGGCAACACTTGTTCATTTAGCTCCTTTACCTTTTCATGAATTCGATTAAGTACTTGCTCTGCATTTTCACCCTTTCTCATCACAATAATTCCTTCCACTACATCATCATACTTATCGCGGTGCACTTGACCCAGTCGCGGCTTTTCGGTTTCTACTACCGTTGCGATATTTCGCACCAAAATGGGTACGCCATTAATTTTTGTTACGATGATGTCCTTAATTTCTTCAATATTGTTGAGTAAACCAATTCCACGAACTACAAAGGCTTGACCATTTTTAGTCAACACATCTCCACCCACATTGATGTTACTTTTAGAAACCGCATCAAACACATCAAGCGATGAAAGCCCATAGTGGGTGAGATTATTAGGGTCAACTTGAATTTCATAAATTTTTTCACCTCCGCCAAAAGTATTGACATCAGCCACACCAGGAATAGACTTAAACTTTCGATCTAAGATCCATTCTTGAATGGTGTTCAGTTCTCTAATGTTTTTGATATTGCTGTGTAGTGTATAACGATATACTTCGCCTGTGGGTCCATACGGCGGTTGCACATCTGGCTTTATACCATCAGGTAATTCTGCTCCACCAATCCGGCTAAACACTTGCTGACGTGCAAATACATCATCAACATCGTCATCGAAAATCAAACGAATATAGGAAAGACCAAATGATGATGTAGAGCGTAAAGCAATTCGTTTTTGCACAGAATTAAGCTCTGTTTCTAAGGGAATTGTAACAAATTTTTCTACTTCTTCAGCGCTTCTGCCTGGCCATTGTGTAATTATGATTACTTGCGTATTCGTAACATCCGGAAAGGTTTCGATAGGTGTATTCTTATAACTAACAAAGCCAACAATGGCTAAAAAAACAGTCATAAAAAATACAAAATAGCGATGCCTTAACGAGAAGTGTATAATTTGTCGAATGAACTTATTCATATAGAAATAGTAAACAAAGGGGGTAAGAAAATGAGGACATCAAAATGTCGCCAAATAATTTAAAAGTATTTGTGGGCTAAACTAACTAATGTTTTCAGAGCAAGTGTATTGTCTAACGAGAGGATTTGTCTTTTTAACGATTACATAGTAGATGCAACTTTCAAAATTCCTATTTCATTGGCATGGTAAAATGAACAGTTGTTCCAATGTCCTTCTTACTTTCAGCCCAAATTTCTCCCCCATTTCTTTGTACAAACTCCTTACAAAGCATCAACCCTATACTATTGCCCACCTCCGCTGCGGTTCCAGGCGTGCTTTTGTGAAATGGCTCAAAAATATGAGGCAAGCGTTCAGGTTCAATACCAATTCCTTCATCCTTTATACTGAATTGAATAAATTGATTCTTAACCGGAGTTGAAAGCAATTCAATTTTAGAATTATTTCGTGAAAACTTTATGGCATTGGAAAGTAGGTTTCGAATGATAAACCGAAACTGATCGGTATCTGCACTTATAATCGTATTTTCCTCAACATTGTTCAGCAAGGTAATTTGCTTTTGGCTTGCTGTAAGTTTTAAAAATCTGAAGGTATCCTGAATTACTTTATCCGTATCAAAAGAGCTTTTATGAATTGAAATACCCTTGATTTGCATTTTTCCCCAGTTTAAAAGCAAATCAAGTGTTTCATTGGATGTGGTGGCACTTTCTTCGAGCGAATCTAAAATGTAGTTACGCTCAACTTCCGAAATTTGTTCATCGCGATACAACTCAATCAATGCAAGAATATTTCCTGTTGCACCTTTCAGATCATGTCCTATAATGGAAAACATTTTATCTTTTACCGCATTCGAATTTTGTAATTCTTCTTCACGATGTGCTAAAGCCTGATTTAACTTTCGGATTGTAATAATATAGTAAACAGACAAAAGCAAACCAAACCCAAGTGCTAACGCAATGGCAAGAATAATATTTCGCTTCTGTGCATTTTTTAAAGCTACTATGTTGAGCTGATCCATCTTTGCTTCTGCCTGGCTTAACTCTTGTACCGATTGAAGATTAGCAATTTCCTTTGCCTTTTGAATGGATACAATGCTATCTTTTAAGTCCTGCTTCCATTGTAGATATTGATAGGCTTTCTTGAAATCACCTTGCACTTCATAATGGTCTGATAGAGATGCAAGAATATCGGATTGCAGTCGTCGTAAACCGAATTCTTTTGACTTTTCTAATGCTTGAAAATAGATCGGCTCTGCATCTTTAGGATTTTGTATGGTTAGCGCTTCTGCCTTTACTAACAAAAAACGTACAATCTCTTCTGAATATCCGCTTCTCGAAGCAATTCCAATGCCCTCATTGATATATTCAACTGCCTTTTGGGGGTTATTTCTAGCAACATTTAAGGTACCTAAGTTGGAAAGTACAGACAACCGAGATCGAACATCTTTTGTTGTGTCACTAATATTCAACGCTTGATTTAGATAGTCTTGTGCTACATCAAGTTTTCCTTGACGACCATAAAGAGATGCTATGTTGTTTAGCAGATATGCTTCATCCACTAATTTATATTTATGAGCAATCGTTAATCCTTCTTGATAATAAGCTAATGACTGGTCAATGTTTCCGACTAAATCATTAACCGTACCTAATCGTAAATAGTTTGAAACGATGCCTCTATTATATCCAATTGATTGGCAAATTTTAAGTGCATTTAAAAAATGCTTTACAGCATCGGTATAGTTTCCTGTCTTCCCGTCAGCCACACCCACAAAGCTTTCTGCTTTTGCTAACCCTTGCTGATCGGAAATTTGTTTGAAATTTTTTTGTGCTTTTTCTAAGACTATTCTCATCTTATCAAGCATCCCTTCATCCATCAAAACAGATGCTTGATGTAATAGCATAGTGCCAACTCCCTTTTTATAGTCTTTCGATTCAAATTCTTTTTCTCCTTTTGTCGCATAAAAGAATGCCGAATCACGATTAACAATTAGAAAGTACTCAATCAATTTATCATAGGTTTCTAACTTCTCAATATTATTTTCAGCCTTTGATATTTTAAGATGTAGCGATGAAATATCCTCAGCAAGTAAGCCATTTGTAGAAATAATTATTAAAAGGCAAAAGAGGAATAAACGAGTTAGTAGTTGTTTCATGAGAATAGCAAGTATCGGTAATAGTCCCAAAATAATTTTTTTCCCAGCAAAAGCAATTTATTACCCTGAAATAAAAATATTTTGCATCAATCAAAGCAAGTAAGACATTGCAATAATTAAACAATTCTATTTCTACAACATCAATTACACTCATCTACTATGATACTATATTTTTTTAGCTTTCTATTGTTTAGGGCTGTTTTGATATAAAAGTCTATCTGAAAAACATTAAAACCTTTTTCGTAATTTTAAAGGGAGTAGTTTGAAAAACTATTTTCAATAAAAAAACAAAAATTAGACAATAACGCAATTCCATATTTTTCTAAAGAAATTTCTATTATGAAACTGAATATAGCTCTTGCTATCCTTTTGATATTTTTTTCTAAAACTCTTCATGCACAACCCGCCATAAAGTGGACATTTGATACTAAGGATGCTTCCTTTGGGCAATCGGCCGCAGCCGATATTGATGGAGATGGAAAATTAGAAATTGTGTTTGGTTGTTACAGAAACGACAGTTGTGTTTATGCTTTAAATGCAGAAAATGGCACCTTACTTTGGAAATTCAATACACACAGCATCAACAATGAAGGATGTAATGATGTTGCTCCGATAATATACGATGTAGATGGCGATGGGAAGCCGGAAGTGATTGTTGCAAGTTCTTGCAATCCTAAGACATATTGCTTTGACGGAAAAACCGGTGCCATAAAGTGGATTTGTAATACTCGAGGAAGCGACTCACCACCTACCATTGCTGATGTGGACGGAGATGGAAAGCCGGAAATATTGCACGGCGAATTTGGTGGGTATGTAATTTGTATAAATGCAGAAAATGGCACGCAGGCTTGGGAAATAGCCGTTGATACACAATCTTGGGTTCAAACTGCACCAACCATTTTAGACATCAATAATGATGGAGTGCTTGATTTTGTAGTCGCCACTTGGAATGCACAAAACAAACTGAATAATAAGGTTTATGCTTTTAACGGAAAAACACAGCAAATACTATGGACACATTCCCTTAATAATGTGGTTTATCATGGTAGTGCAGTTGCCGATTTAGATAAGGACGGCAAAGCAGAAATAATAATTGGCTGCTATAACGATACTTTATACTGCCTCAACTCACATGACGGATCTGTAAAATGGACATATAGTGTTGGTAATAACTTTTATATTGGCGGCCCGGCACAGATAGCAGACCTTGATCATGATGGAAATTGTGAAGTAATCTTTTCGGCTTGGTATGCCGTTGTGGCACTAAAATCAAATGGAAGCTTGCTATGGCAATATAACATTCCTAATTATGGTCAATCTTTTCGCGGTGCTGCCATTGCAGATATCAACAATGATGCTAATCCCGATGTCACTTTTGCAACTGACAATGGAAGTGTTATTGCATTAAATGGCAACAATGGCACTTTGATATTCAACCAAGATCTTCGTAGTCATTATGGCAATACAAGCTTTGCTATTGACCATGCTCCACTTGTTGCAGACTTTGATAATGATGGAAAAAAGGATGTTTTTGTAGTGGGCGGACATGGTGAGTATCCCGACTTCTATAAAGACTTTGGGCGAGCATATATGTTAAGTGTGGGTAAGGGCAATGGACCGGATTGGTTGATGTTTCAAAATGACATTCGCAGACAAAGCAATATTTGTCAACCGCTTTCAAATGCCATTACCAACACAATTGGCCATAAAAACGACATCGAACTCTTTCCTAACCCCATACAAGATAATACCATCTGCATAAGGCTGACAACCCAATTGCCTACGCATTTACTAATAAAGCTCACTAATCTCCAAGGAAAAATCATTGATCAATTTCAATCTTATTTATCCAAAACAGGAGTACAAACAATTAATTGGCAACCGAAAAATGAGCTAACCGTAGGCTTATATTATTGCATTATACAAATTGGTGTAGAGAATAAAGTTTTCAAATTGGTAAAACAGTAAAGCAAATTGGTAAAATCATTTACTCATTTACCAATCCTCTTTTAGTATCAATCGTTATTTTTTTTAATTACAGCTAAGCCAACTGAACATTCCAAGCATCGTTTGGAAGAACAATATTGATTGAAGAGCTGCAACATAGCTTGTGAGTGTGCCGCATGGCTTGCTTCCCAATGATGGGTTGACCATTCGGATATAATTCGGTTTTTTTCCGGTGGCAATAAGGTCAGCAACTGCAATGCTTGTTCTTGCAAAGCCAAGTTTCCAGTGCTATGAGCATACAAAAATTGAATAGGTGCAATGGTGTTAATGATGATGTTATGAATGGAGTGATCTCCAATGGCTTTTGGAAATGAGCGGCTTTGAATGTCTTCAAAATGATAGTGATTATCCCAATAACTGCCGGCAGTAGCTTGCAATAAAGGAATTATTTCTTCCACACAACTCATCTCAATTATTTTTGAAAAAAGATGAAGTGATTTTTGAACTAAAGCAGCAAACTGAGCAATACGAATCGTAGGAAAATTAGGAGGGCGCATTCGCATGAATTTCCAAAGATGTCCCTGTATAGGTTGAAGATTAAATTTCTTTTTTAAAAAGTAATATTCTGCTTTCAGTTTTTGAGGATATTCCTCTGAAAAATCATTTTCTAAAAATCCCGCTTGCCCAAATAAAATAGATTCTAATTGAAACAGTTGGTCTTTGTGCTTTGCCAAAATGTTTACAGGAATTGATTTGGCTAAAAGCAAAAAAGGCATTGCATTAGTTTTAAACCCAAAATTTGCTGCAAGCCTCCAGTAGAGCAGATTTTGCCAATCGCCTGCCGTTTGCTTTAAAATATCTTTCCATTCTTCTAATTTCATTTCCCAGCGTTCTGCCAACAAACGGTTGAGCCAGCTTTCGCGCAGAATAACAGGCACTTTTTGAAGCTGGGATGAACAAGGTATATGGTGTGTTGTTTGTTGCAAAGTGGCGTATTGCCTGATTACTGATTCGGGAATATGGGGTGATAAAATCAAGGTGGCAAAACTTTGATTTTCTAAATACACATCCTGTTGAAATACGACATGCAAAATAAGATGCCGGTATGCTTCATCCGAGTCGTGTTTGTGTTGCAACCATTCTGAAGTACGCACATGTAGCTCTACATTTCCAACCAATAAGGTATTGCCAATTTTGACTTTTGCTGATTCAAAATCGGGACCAGCGTGAGTGTTTCTCTGTCCGGGGTGTATGACGGTTACCGATTCACCATCAGTTGTAGTAAGCGATTGTGAGTGATATAGGCTGTATTGCCAAATAAATTGAAGTAGGGCTTCATTCATATAGAAATTGTTTTCAAAAACCCAAAAAATAATTTAGGGTTCAAAAACAATTTACAAAAATTCGGACATTTCTTGCTGATATTTTTTGGCAGAAAGATAAATGTCATGCGCAAAATCTATTCCGTTTCCGGCATAAATGATACCTCGAGAAACATTGATAAGTATGCCGCCATCTGCTGTCAAAGTATTTTGGCAAACGGTTGCCACATCACCACCTTGTGTGCCCACACCGGGAATGAGAAAAAAATGATGTGGTAATAATTTACGAACGTGTTGTAATTGTTCCTTTCTTGTAGCACCAATCACAAACATCAAATTTTCTGCTGTTCCCCACTCTGATACCTTTTTCAACACTGTTTCATACAGCAAGGTTCCATTTTGAATTTGAAGTTGTTGAAAATCTTGACTACCGGCATTTGAAGTAAGCCCTAAAACAATAGCCCATTTGTTTTCAAATTTCAAAAATGGCTTTACACTATCTTCACCCATATAAGGTGCTACGGTTACACTATCGAACGGGTATGTATAAAAGAAGGTGCGTGCATACTGCTCAGCTGTGTTACCAATATCGCCGCGTTTTGCATCTGCAATGGTGAAAATATTATTAGGGATATAATCCAAAGTTCGTTGTAAGCTTTGCCAACCGCTGATGCCTGCTGCTTCGTAAAAGGCTGTATTTATTTTGTAAGCAACAGTAAAATCTTTGGTTGCATCTATCACGGCCTTGTTGAAAGAGAACATAGGATCTTCATCGTGCAAAAGATGTTGGGGGATTTTCTCCAAATCAGTATCTAACCCTACACAGAGAACGGATCTTTTTTGCTTGATTGATTCAACAAGTTCTGAACGTTTCATAGCTGCGAAGATAACAGTGAATTGTTCAATGTTCATTTTCCCAATCGGCTGAATCCAAATTATATTTTAATGTTGTTGTTCCCTCAACCACATTTCAGCTTTCAAAAAAAAATGTTGCAAACAGTATGTAATTGCGCACTCAGGTTTTAAGCCCGATTTTCAAGTTCCAATGATTCAGTTCAATGAATTGAGATAGGCTAACGAAAGCATTTGTTTAGTAAACAAAAAGCATTTTGACCATTACTGATGTATAGTAAATGTAGCTTCAAACAAAAATGGTCTGTTTTCAATGATTTCCTTCAAGTGCTGTTCTATCGAGGAATGATTAAGGTAAACACGCTACCTACTTTTTCTTTCGATGAAACGGTAATGGTTCCGCCAAGTTTATCCACTAATTTCCGAACTGTATTAAGCCCTATGCCGGTACCTTTGTTGTTAAAGCGGTCGGTTACTTCTAAGGTATGAAACAGGTCAAAAATCTTTTCAAGATGTGCCTCACTAATCCCACGTCCATTATCTTCTATAGCAAACCTATAGAATTCTTTATCCGTCGAAAAACGGACACGGACAATACCCTTTTCTTTATCGTTGTATTTGATTGCATTGGTAACGAGGTTCAATAAAATCTGCATCAACAAAGCTTTGGGAGCAAGCAATTCATGATCCTGCGGCGCACAATGAATTTCTATATCGGAAGGTGGGCTTACGGTTGACTTTAGTTCGCGCCAAAATTCGGCAAGAGAAAAGTTCATTTTTTGCACATCAGCATCTTGTGCTGCCATGCTATTTTTTAGTGTATTGTCAATCAGACTACGCAATGTGTTAGCAGCAATAGATATATGCTCAACCAGCTCCAAGGCTGAATCTGGGAGTGGATCTTGGTTATCTTTCAACAATTCTGCCAATGCTAAAATGTTGTTGCAAGGAGACTTCAAATCATGAGCAGCTACGTAAGCAAATTGTTGCATTTCAGAAGTCATATCTCGCAACTGGGTATTAATTTGTTGAATTTCTAACCGTTTACGTCTTAATTCAAACAAACTAACTGCTTGTTTTGCCAAAGCCCTCAATGCACTTTTTTGAGCCTCGGTCAGCTCTTTAGGTTTATGGTCAATAATACATAAAGTGCCCACTGCATAACCGGATTCGGTAATTAATGAAACCCCTGCATAAAACCCAATATGTGGTTCACCTATGACAAGCGGATTGTTTGCAAAACGAGGATCATTGAGTGTATCCGGCACAATAAACAGTCCATCTTCAGAAATAATGGTATGAGTACAAATGGCAAACTCACGTGGAATTTCAGTTGCGACCATCCCCTTCCGTGATTTTACCCACTGGCGATCTCCATCAATAAAACTAATCAATGACAATGGGGTACCACATATTTGAGAAGCAATTTCTGTTAGGTAATCAAAATCTGCCTCGGGAAAAGTGTCCAAAATCCTTAGTGCATATAGCTCTGCTAAACGAGCTTGCTCGTCACTTTCAGACAGGTTGGTGTTTATCATAAAAAATCTCCGTTGCGTTTCAAAGATAGAATACTTGTACCAAACTTGTACTTTATAACACTTTTTCTTCCAATTCCATTACCTCTTCCAAAATTTGTTCATATTCTGTTGTTTGTTGTGTCAAAGTAAGTGCCAATTTTTTATACCGTTCATCCAATGTTTTAAATTTAGCTGCATCATTATACACATCCGGATTAGCAAGTTGAATTTCCAAAGATGTCATATCCGATTTTGTTGCGGCTAATGATTGTTCGATTTTTTCTAATTGCTTTGATTTGTTTTGGAGCGTTTTTTTCCATTGTTGGATTTCAGAGATACTTGCCGGATTGGACAACTTAGGAGTTGACTCTTTTTTTGCTTTTGAGGGTTGAATAGATCTTTCGTTTTGCACCTTTGCTGCACGATCTTGATACCATTGGTGCCATTCATCATATCCTCCTACAAATTCTTTGATTTGGCAGTCTTCAATCCACCAAATTTTATTGGCTGTTTTGGAAATAAAATAGCGATCGTGCGAAACCAAAATCAAAGTCCCTTGATATTTATTGAGTGCATCAATCAGCATTTCTACACTTTGCATATCTAAGTGGTTAGTCGGCTCATCCAGCATAAGAAAGTTGCCCTTTGCTGATATGACCTTAGCCAATGCTACTCTTGCTTTTTCACCGCCGCTAAGCACTTTTATTTTTTTAAAAACATCATCGCCACTAAACAAGAAACAACCTAACAATTGCCTCAGCTCCAATTCCGTCTTACCTGTTCCGGCGAGTTTCATTTCCTCTAAAATTTCATGTTCAACAGTCAGTGCTTCTAATTGATGTTGAGCATAAAAACTTTCTTCCACATTATGTCCTTCTTTGCGTTCTCCTTCAAAACCTTCTTTTCCGGCTATGATGCGCAAGAGTGTTGATTTACCTTTTCCGTTGGCACCAATCAGTGCTATTTTATCACCACGAAAAATTTCAGCATCTGCATTTTTTAAAATAATATTTTCGCCAAATTGCTTACTAATGTTTTTAAGTGTAGCAATGATTTTTCCGGGTTGAATAGCTATATCGAAGTTTATGTTCATCACCGGAACTGTCCCATCAGGGGCTTCAATTCTGTCTAACTTATCTAACCGTTTGATAGCACTTTGAGCTTGAGCAGCTTTGGTAGCTTTTGCTCTAAATCTTTCTATAAATCTTTCTTGTTGGCGAATATATTCTTGTTGATTTTCGTAGGCGCGTTGTTGCAGGGTCATTCTTTCTTCTTTTTCTGTAAGGAAAAAAGTGTAGTTGCCACTGTAGCTAACCAAATCGCGTTGCCAAACCTCAACAATCTTTGTTACCATTCTATCGAGAAAATAACGGTCATGAGATACGATGACTACACTGCCCGGATAACTTTGTAAATAACGCTCCAGCCATTCAATACTGGGTAAGTCGAGGTGGTTAGTCGGTTCATCCAGCAACAATAAATCAGGTGCTTGCAGCATCATTTTTGCTAATAAAACGCGCATTCGCCAGCCACCGGAAAATTCATTGTAAGGACGTTGCAAATCTTTAGTTGAGAATCCCAAGCCTTCCAATACTTCTGCTGACCTATGCTCCATTTCATATCCTCCGGCAACTTCAAAATCATGTAAGGCATGACTGTAATCGTCCAGCAACTTTTCATCATTGGGTTTGGTTTCCAACTCCTTGATCAGTCGTTCCATTTCTTGCTCTACAATATGCGCTTGTTCAAAAGCTTGCATACCTACTTTCAAGATACTATCAGAAGATGAAAAGCTGAGCAGATCTTGGTTAAAAAAACCAATGGAAACATCTTTGGGTTTAGAAATACTTCCTTCGTCAACCGAATACTGACCCGTAATGAGTCGAAGAATTGTAGATTTTCCGGCACCATTATGCCCCACCAAACCTATTCTTTCACCGATATCTATTTGCCAATTTGCCTGTTCAATGATGGGTCGAGCACCGAAGAAAAAAGACACATTTTGTAATGAAACTAACATAAGCGGGCAAAGGTAAGCCAGGAAGCTCAGATGAGCTTTGAATTAAGACAGATTCACTTCAATTTCCGGGAATTTCAGTTTTATTAACTTGCATGACACCCTTGATATTGGTGATTTGATACCAGGTAAAGTCTTGATTTGCTTCTAATCCATCACCATACATGGTTTGTGTATTGGTTTTAATAGTAACTGGTTTCCCTGTATAAAATTTCTTCAGTTTATCATTCCAAACTAATTCTTCCGTTTGCAATCGTTCTCCTTTTTTATTGACAACGATTATGCTATCACGGATGAGTATATTTCCTTGTTGGGGGTAGTAACGAGCATATTTTGCTGTAAGGGTACTTTGCAAATTAGTGCTGTCATCAAAGCTCTCTATGCGCAAGCCCTTTCTGGCATCCATGAAAGAGGGTTTAGCTTGTTCATTGATAATAAATTGGGTGGCAAACAAACGTCCTTTTACCTTTCCATCTTCACTAAAAATAATCACTACTTCATCTGCCTTATCTTCTGCAAACACGCTTTTGGCAAGCAATTCATTGATTTCGCTTGTTTTGTTTTTGCAGGAAAAAAGAAAGCCTGTAAACAACAATAGACAAAGCCAACGTTTAGTCATATTTGCGTTTAACAAACCAACGATCGTTGAGTGAAATGCCAAAATAGAAACGGAAGAAGTTTTCTCGAACTAAGCCATTGATTTCCTTACCTCGTCTTCCTAATTCCAAGCCCATGTGAATGCGATCTTGAGAACGTTTGAAAGGCAAGCTGGCTCCGGCGGTAACGGCATAATAATTAATGTTTGTATTGCGTAAGTCCACAAAATCTTTACCATAATAAAAACCCAAGCGATAGGTTATGCGTCTAAGGTATTGATAATAGCTTGTTGCATCCGGTGTGTATTCACCTCCAATGCTTATTTTGAAGGAATTGGTAACAGAATCTATGGATCCGGCATTTCTAAATTCGCTCCATTTGGCGGCAGAAAAATTAATACCCGCCATCCATTTATTTTCATTAAAAAGCTGCGCTCCTACACTATAAGAAAGTGGAAGTCGAATAGTACCTCTGGAATTGCTGACATAAGTAGCCGTATCAAAAATGGTTGAAGTACCGGATATACGCCATAAAGAAGCAGAAGTGTCCGCCCAAAGGTTTAGGTTTTGTGCAAAAGAAGCATTAGCTCCCAGTCGCAAGCCTAATTTGCTTCCTAACGAAGTATAATATTGGGTACCCAGTTCATAATGTAAACCGCCTATTTTTCTGAAAACAGAGAAATCGGTATTATAGGCATTGACAGTATCATATTGTTTTTGAAGAATAACCGAATTTCGAATGGTGCCAAATAAATAGCCCACATTGACCCCAATACTAAATCCTTTGTATTGCCAACCGCCTCCAAGAAAAGCATAGTTAGTTCCACCATCACCGGAATAGACCTTCAATGCAGGTCCCATTCCATCCAAATTTAGGGAGTCATTCATTCGATAATAGACCCGAGTATAGGGGCGCAAACCAAATGCAATGCCGGCATGTTTTGCTACCGGAATTCCAATTGTCATATGAGACAGAGTAGCTGTTCCCGTTGTTGCACTTTGGTTATTGGAAATAAGTGTTCGTGATCTGCCTTCTGCACCTATTTCATAAGTTACCAGCTTGAGCGAAGCGTATGAAGCTGGATTTTCGGGGTTTACCAAGTATCCATTAGCATAAGCAGCCGTTTGATTTGCCATACTTTTAAGTGCAGTATTACTACCGTTTCGTAGTTCGCCTAATCCATAACGTGAATATGGAGAATTTTCTCTGTTAGACGCGGTATTTTGCGCTGAAGAAACAATTGGCAATAGGAGGTAGATACAAACGACAGCGAGCTTAACGCAGTTGTGGAACATTATGTAGTAGAATTAAATTCAGACCCTTCATTAATAAATCAGGGTCGGCAAATATCTTACTTTTAAGTTTGTTAGCAAACATCGCTGAATCTCCACCGGTTAACACAGCGTTAAAGTCGGGATATTGATCGGCAAAAGCAGATACCATTCCTTCAATTTCAGATGCCATTCCAAAAACAGCACCACTACGCATACAAGTTTCTGTATCATAGCCCAGCAAAAGTACTTCACCTTCTGCTTTTACTTCAGGGAGCCGATCTGTCCATTGATGCATACTTCTTAATCGCATATGCAAACCTGGCGAAATAGCACCACCTCTGAATGCCTTATTTTTTTGAACAAAATTATAAGTAATACACGTGCCCAAACTGATAGCCAGTACATTCTTATTCGAAAAATCTGCTTGTGCGCCAACCGCAATCGCTAACCGATCTACACCCAAAGTTTCCGGTGAACTATAAGCATTCATTATTGGCAAAAGGGTATTCATGTCTAACTTCAGAAAATGGGCAACTTTTTCCCGTACATGCATCTGAACGTCGGCCATATTGGAAACAACACTACTTAAAATAGCTCCTTGAGGTTGATGGATTTCTATTAGACCTATCAAGGCAGACAAGGCAGTAGTTGGATCAAACTGCTCATGCTGAATCATTTTATTACCCTCAAAAATGGCTGCTTTCACAAGGGAATTGCCCCAATCAATACAGAGCGTTTTGTTCATGTTCAATGTGTTTAATAAGAGATTACATGGATTGCGCCTAAAAATAGGAAAATTCAAAACGGAAATTTCAGAAAAGAAATAAAATCATCAAATCCATTTCAGAAAATCTGCAAAACAACTCATTCTATAAACTACACACTAAACCGTTTCTTTCAAAATTTTATCTTAGTGCCATGAAGTACTATTTTCTTCTTTTCCTGCTTACCATTTCTTTCAAAAATTTTGGTCAAACTTATTGGCAACAAACGGTAGATACTCGAATTGATGTTACCCTTGATGATAGAAAACACATGCTTCATGGTTTTGAAACATTTGTATATACAAACAATTCTCCCGACACGCTCCAATTTCTATACATTCACCTTTGGCCAAATGCTTATTCCAACGATCATACCCCGTTTGCAGAACAACAATACAGCAATAGACATACTGATTTTTATTTTGCCAAAAATCACGATCGTGGCTTTATTGACAGCCTTCAGTTTGCTATAAATGGCACTGATGTAGAGTATTTTTATGGCGCAAACACACCCGATATTGCACGTATCAACCTTCCAACACCTTTAGCACCGGGTAATCAAATCACTGTAACTACGCCTTTTCGGGTAAAAATTCCTAAAGTATTTTCCAGACTTGGGCATACCAATCAGGCTTATTATCTCTCACAATGGTTTCCCAAGCCTGCTGTCTATGACCGAAAAGGATGGCATCCCTTGTCTTACCTGGATTTGGGAGAATTTTACAGTGAATTTGGGAGTTATGATATATACATTACCCTTCCTGAAAATTATGTGGTCATGGCAACCGGAAATTTGCAAACAGAAAAAGAAGAAAAATGGTTAGATAGCCTTTCTAAACTTCCAATCCGTAAAGACACGCTAAGAAAAATCATTACGACTAAAATAGTAAACGGTCAAAAGAAGCATACCGTAACCTATACAGACTTTCCGGAAAGTGCCACTCAAATGAAAACAATTCATTTCACTGAAAGTAAGGTGCATGACTTTGCTTGGTTTGCCGACAAAAGATGGGTTGTCAGAAAAGATACAGTTCTTCAAAACAATCATGAAATCACTACTTGGAGTGCCTTTCTTCCGAGCTATGAAAAACAATGGAAGAAATCAAATTTCTATCTGGCTCAAACCGTAAAACATTATGGGAATTGGCTTGGTTTTTATCCGTATCAGACCATAAAAGCGGTACAAGGTGACATGAAAGCAGGTGGCGGAATGGAATATCCAACAATTACAATTATTGATAAAAATGCGGGAGAACAATCCGTAATTGTACACGAAGCCGGGCATAATTGGTTTTATGGAATGTTGGCTTCTAATGAAAGAGATCATGCTTGGATGGATGAAGGCATGAACACTTTTTATGAGCAAAAAACAGTAACCGCAATGTCTCAAACAAAAAAAGACTCTCTTTCAACACGAACTACTAAACGAAAAAATGAAATTTCCGTATCGCTCAATATGAGAACCATATTAGCTCAGCTTGCTGCATCAGGCAATGATCAGGCAATTGCTCAAACCGCTGTCAACTTTCGAGAAATCAACTATGGCATGGATGTCTATTACAAAACAGCAGAATTCATGCGATGGTTGGAAAACTATATGGGTAAAGATAGTTTCGCATTAGCAATGCAAGACTATTTTGAAACTTGGAAATTTAAACATCCATATCCCGAAGACCTTCTTACCATACTTCAAAAACACACGGATAAAGACCTTAGTTGGCTATTTAGGGATGCCTTAAATTCCAATAAAAGATTTGATTTTTCCTTGAAAAAGGGATTGACAAAAAACAATCTCTCTACGGTTGTTATAGCTCATAAATTACCTTTTGCTTTACCTGCATCAATCCAAGCTTACAAAGGAGACAGCATCATAGAAACGATGCCTATAGCTCCTTTCAAGGGGTCAAAAGTTATTGAAATCTCTACTAACAATTGGACAAAACTAAAGTTAGCACCGGAAGTATTTGATGAAAATAGCGTGAATAATACTTTTAGAAGAAAGGGAATGTTCAAACGAGGCATACTATCTATCAGACCCTTTTTGGGTTTTACAGAAGGTGAGCGAAGAAAGATTTTCCTATTGCCCGCCATTGGCTATAATAAGTATGATGGATTTGAAGGTGGTTTGCTGATTCATAATCTGACTATTCCTGAAACAAGGTTGAAATTTGCTTTTGCACCGATGTATGGTTTTCATTCCAAACAATTTGTAGGGGCAGGTTCTGCTTGTTATGCTTTTCAGCCCAACAGTAATATCTTTAAAGAAATTACAGTTCAGCTTGATGCTAAAACCTTTCAGAACCAATCCTTAACTTCAGGCTATAACCGCGATAGCAGTGTGTATATACCCAACAACACGTTTGCCCGATATTATAAAATAGCTCCGTCGCTTTTATTTAGACTCAAAGAACCTTCATTAACCAGCCCTATAACTAGAACACTGTTAGTAAAGGCGTTTTTTATAAACGAAGAAGATTTTTCTTTTGCCAAAGACCCTATTGACAGCTTATTTAAACCTTTAGTGGGTCAACAAGCCAACAACTATACATTAGTCCGTTATGTTCATAACAATATGCGCACCTTCAACCCTTTTAGTTATAGTGGGGAGGCACAATGGGGGAAAAACTTCATCAAACTAAATCTTGAAGCAAACCTCAGAATAGACTATCATGCTAAAAACAAAGCACTGCATGTTCGAGTTTATGGTGGTAAATTCTTTGACTTAGGTAGCAACATTTCTAACAATAGATATTACCTGAATAGCACCTTTACCGGTGTAAATGACTATCTGTATGACGATACTTATTTGGGGCGTACCGATCGTGAGGGATTCGGCATACATCAAATTTCTATGCGCGAAGGCGGGCTAAAAGTACCTACACCCCTTTATGCTTCTCCTTTGGGGCGAAGCGATAATTGGTTGGCATCCATAAACCTAAAAACAGATTTACCCTTAGGTAAAATTCCACTACGCATTTTTGCAGATGTTGCCAGCTTTGCAGATGCCGGAAGGCTAAATCCCAGTGGCAGTAAAACATTATTTGATGCAGGAATTGAGCTTTACATTTTTGATATCGTAAACGTGTATTTACCACTAGTTTATAGCAAAGACTACAATGACTATAGAAAAAGCATTTTAGGGCGAACAAATATTTTTGACGGTATCACTTTCAGCATTAATCTTCAATCATTAAACTGGCTGCAAGCAGCAAGAGGAGTGATGAAATTAGGAAGTCGGTAAGTACTAAAAAAAATGGAGCCTATTGAAATTAAATGGAGATACGCCTTTTCAAAACAAATCTTATTTGATACGATGTCCTTTCACTTTGTGTAAACAATGATCAGTTAACCAATTGAATTCAATTTGAGTTATCTTTCCACCATACATCACACATTCTATGCGCACTACTCCCCGATTGATTCTTTTTGTAAGCTTCATTGTTGTTTCATCAATATCCTTAGTAAGCATTTTTTCGTTTTCCAATATAAACGAAGGCGAAGGAACAGTAGATGTAAAAAACGGTCGTTTACAATACAAATGGTATGCACCTGAATTACCCACATCCCTCAGTTTTGCCGGTGAAAAAGTACCTTTAGAAAGACAGGAAATTCGTGAACAGTTAGACCGCGAACTTCTTTACAACTATTACAATCATTACAGTACAATATATGTCCTCAAACTTGCCGGCAGATATTTGCCATTGATAGAGCCTTTACTAAGAGCCAATGGAATGCACGATGACTTTAAATACCTCTGTATTGCAGAAAGTGCACTTCAGAATCAGATATCAAAAGTCGGTGCAGTAGGCTTTTGGCAGTTTATGCCCGGAACGGCTCCACAATTTGGCTTGGAAGTAAATGATGAAATAGATGAACGCTACAATGTGGTCAAATCAACCGAAGCAGCTTGCCGTTATTTTAAACAAGCATACGCCAAACTTGGCTCTTGGACTGCTGCTGCTGCATCCTACAATATGGGCATGGGCGGATATAGCAATCAATCTAACTTTCAACAAAAAACAAATTATTACGACCTTCTTTTGCCCGATGAAACAATGCGATACGTGTTCCGAATCTTAGCTTTTAAACTACTCATTGGTGAAGCAAATAAATATGGATACATCGTAACGCCTAAAGATGCTTACAAGCCCATTCCAACAAAATCAATTACTATAGAAAATAGTATTCAAAACCTTGCCCAATTTGCCATTGACAAAGGGACTACATATCGCATCTTAAAGCAATTAAACCCTTGGTTACGCGATAAAAAACTAACCATTAAACCCGGAAAGCGATATGAGATACTATTGCCGTCCACATAATAGCTAAACTGATAACTCTATGAAATCGTTTATGGACAATCAATCCAATGGTTTTCCTGAAATATCACGAACACCATTTTCTCGCAACCATAATCGAAACTCTTTAGGCTCGGGTGCATCAAAATGAACAATTTCGCCTGTTTTTAAGGCAACAGAAAACATTTCAAAAGAAAAGCTAAAAGCCGACAATTCATGTGCCGGATAAGTAAAACCGGGATAGAACATATTTATAGGATTATGGTTGCTAATGTACAGTTAGTTTTGTAAAAAACAAAACATAAAATACCGTTAAAAACAATTCTTATCTGTTAGTTTCCTTGAGTATAAAGTCAATATTTCATACTTTTACTACAACTGCACACAGTGGATTTTTAAAAAGAGCAATAAATGAAACGGTGGATTTTGTATTTGGGGATAGCTCAACTAACTGGTTTGTTTTTTCAATCTGCTTCAGCAAAAGTACCCCTCAAACACGGGACAAATACATCTGGAGCATTCGAACGATATACAGAACAATTATATCATCAGTTAAGTTTTCCTTCAGAAAATAAAATTTCTTTCGCAGCCTTTGCAACAGCCTATAAAGGATACATCAACCTTAGAAATGCAGGAAACTTAAATAGTGATAAACAAATATTAACCATAGTAGATTTCACAATTTCATCAACCAAGTATCGTCTTTGGATAATTGATCTATCTCAAAAAAGAGTTCTCCTAAATGATTATGTAGCACACGGACAAGGGTCAGGAGATGAATTTGCAACTACTTTTTCGAACAAAGACAACTCCCATCAAAGCAGTATCGGGTTTTATGTTACAGGAGAAGCTTATGATGGTCAGCATGGTAATTCCTTACGACTTTATGGAATGGACTATGGCTATAATTCTGCCGCATTTGATCGTGCGGTTGTTATGCATGGAGCAGACTATGTCAGCAATGCTTTCATTGTTAGTCAAAATCGCTTAGGGCGAAGTTGGGGCTGCCCTGCTGTTAGCAATCAAGTAGTAGATAAAGTGGTAAACTATATCAAAGATGGTACTTGTTTGTTTATATACTATCCTCAAAAAGATTATCTGGCAAGCTCTTCATGGCTAAAAAAAAATCCTAACTATCTGCCAGAGGATTACATGATTCAAGATTTGAAAGCACCCATTCGCTATGTGTACGACAAAAGTGCAGCCAACCTAAACCCCAATAGTCCCAATTATATTTGCCCTGAAATGGAAACAAAGAAAGCTACTTTAACGGCGATGAATTTCCGTTTTATAAAGCGTGTTTTACCTTAGTTGATAACAAAACCCATTGAACTTTTCTTTCCTAAATTTCTTTTGATGGATTCCAGAAAACTGTTTCAAATTCAACAACAGTATCATTTTCTACTCGAATACCTTCTGCCTCCAAAAGTTCTTGCATTTGGGATGGTGTGCGAAAATGATGCTTTCCTGTCAACATTCCATTTCTGTTAACTACCCTATGAGCTGGAACATTCAAATCAGCTTTATTGCAATTATTCATCGCATAACCGACTAATCGTGCACCCGATTTAGCACCCAATGCAGCCGCAATTGCACCATAACTGGTAACTCTTCCCTTAGGACAAAGACGCACTAACTGATAGATGGCATCATAAATATCATTTGCTTCCTTTTTCACTCCGTTCCTTTTTCTGTGCTAATAAAATGCTTCGCTTAGGTTCAACAACATTTATATATTGATAAGGGCAATGTAGGCAGCCATTTCCACAACAATATCCTCGACGTAGATGTGCCGCTTCTGTCATCACCATTCTGCCATCCGAGAGTCTATAAAAATCATTCTGCTCTTTGTGCAACTGCATCTTGATGTTTCTTTTTCTCTTTCAAAACAATTGTCTGAGCGGGCAATGAAAAACATAGGTAATATATGGTTCTTCCTTCTGCACGATGCATTCCTTCATAAAAAGTTTGGATAGCCAAAGCGCCTGTTGCCTTCTGTTGACCATAGATGTCTGCAATATCTTCATGGATGATGCAATTTTGATCAGCAATAGTTTCTTTAGTAAAATCGTATAGTTCTTTTGAGTCTGTTTTAAGGTGAATCTTTGCCGTTGCCGGAAGTATGGACTGATAGATTTTTAGAAATCGAGGATGTGTTAACCGATTTTTAGCTTTTGAATCTCTTAAAAAAGGATCAGGGAAAATAATCCAGATTTCTGCTGCTTCTCCGGCATCAAAATAGTTGGTAAGCTGATCAATTTGGGTGCGGAGAAAAGCTACATTCGCCAACTGTTCTGTCAATGCTTTTTTAGCTCCAATAAAAATACGATTACCTTTGATATCCACACCAACAAAATTTCTATGTGAATATTCTCGTCCAAGGTTTACACTGTATTCACCTTTGCCACAAGCCAATTCAAGTGTAATCGGATTGTTGTTTTTAAAAAAAAGATGCCATTGTCCTTTCATTCCTTCGGGCTTTTGAAGCACATTAGCAAAGGAATGAATTGCCTCAAAGCGGACTAATTTTTTTTGTCCCATAAAGGTGCAAAGATATTCTACAAATTCATGCAGGATTTGAAAAAAAGGCTCTCCTTCGTAAATATTTATGGAATGACTTTAGGGTTACATAAGAAAACAGCAACAAGTATCTAAAGCAGTCACCTATTTCGTTTTGCATCTTGAGCTATTCTTGAAAAAATCCAATAAGAGCATCTATTTTTGAGGGATTTTCACTACTGAATTAATATACTATACAAGTCACACTAAAAATTCCTCCATTCTTTAAGGAACAGAGTAAGTTGAACAAATTGAGCAATTACTTTAGCTACCGCATTTTTTGTGCAATTCATTCTTGCTTGAGGGGCATAACTACTCTGTTTGCGATAGGAAGATGTGAACAAAGCTGGCAATAAAAATAGCCTTAAACCTATTTCTCGATCGAAAAAAAGTACTATTAAAGATTGATATAGATACATTGTTCAAAAAAACATTTGCGAATTGACACGAATATAAATTTTATATGTTTTATATATACTATAAAATACTGTACTTTAGAATGTAATAATTTAGACCTTACAAACAATTTATATTAATGCAACACCTGATAAATACTATCAATGTTAGTTGATTCAATATTTATTATGTTGTAAATTTTTTTATGTACGGTTTGAATTAATCCAATATTTCCATTATTGTATTTTAAACGATCACATTTATCCATAGAATCTATCCAAACACTCTGATTTACTTTAGGCATATACTTTTCGTAAGTAGCAAGGCTCAAAATACAAATACCGTGTTTTATATAAGCAATTTGTGAAAATGTTTTGTGAATACAACTTGGGCATCCGTTAATTGACACTATAAGAAAGTTTGTACTATCGTCAGGAATTGAACGAACCATGTTCTCATTTAAGTATTTGCCAAATATTTTTGTATCTCCTTCAAATTGATTATGTTGGCTATTACAACTGTATAATAGAAAGAGAATAGCTAAGTTTTTTTTACAAAATATCATATATCATAACCTTTATTCCTAATGAAATGTTTTTGTTAGTCGCAATGTAAAGTTTATTATTGAAGAAAAAAGTACTTCTTAGGTTAAAACTATTATGATCTTTAAATAAAAGCTTCTTTTTAATTTTAAAATTTTCATCTAACACATATAAAGCAAGCGGCTTATCTTCATAAGTAGTTAAATAACCGTCCTTTTCTTCTACTTGTGTGCCAAAAGTTTGCATCAAAAGCCATTGATGCGTTTTTGAATCGTAAAGAATGCGTTCATAAATAGAATTCTGTGTGCAATATTTTTCCATGTATTGAAGACCTAATTGATTTAAATCATAGGGTTTCATTTTATAGTCTGATATTTCTGATAATTCATAGTTTGATATATGCCTTGTACTCGTTTCGTAAACATGCATTATGTTTTCATTATTAAAAATATAAGCCACCATATTATTACATAAACCGGAAGTAATAGGATAACATGAATAATAAAAACTTGAGTGATAGCTTTCAGGAAATTTTCCAAAACTGTCAATTTTTTTTATCATATGCTGATCTAAAGTTAAAATTGAAATAAGTTCTTGCTGAAAATACGTTTTAAACTCTTGCTTGTCTGGAATGTAATATTCAGGGATATCAAGCAAACCAAATTTATCACCCACATAATCGAATTCAAAAAATATATTTGATAAATAATGTTTAATGTTTTTTGATTGGCTATATGAAAAAGTATCAATCTTTTTGTTTTGTTTTTTAATAATTATATTCATATCCTTTATTAGGAAAAAAGTGCTTTCCATATACTGTGAATAACCATATGATTCATTCTTAACATTATTTGGAACAGATATTGAATCAATAATAATCCCATGTTGATTGTATTTGTAAATTTTATCAATATTATTACTAAAACAAAGAAAATTAATCTGATCTTGATTGTGAGAAAACCTAATATATGATGATTTCTTAGTTTTAACAAGCACACAACTATCATATAATAATTTTCCAGCATCAATAAACCTATTAGTTGAATTAGTACAGGAAATAAAATTCATAGAAACAAATACTATATTGATTACTTTTCTAAGCATTGATTTCAAGATAATTTAATTAAATGAAAAACTGCCATATTAAGGCAGTTTTTCTAAAAGTTTTAAACTTATTTAATTAATAAACTAAAAGCAAATTCAAAATTATTTTCAGACAAAGAAGATGTTGGACCAGCCAATAATAGAGCATGAGGCTTGACATCACTACTATAATCTTTAACAATTATTCCATAAGTACCCGATTGCATTTTAGTTAAAATATCATCAGACACAACATCATTAATTAAATCAATGTTATTTTGGTCTAAAAAGAAGTTCTTCACTGAAACCGAGCCGTTTCCCGCCACTGATTTTATTTCATCAAATTTTTGTGGTCTAATAATTACATCATCTAAACAATTTACTGCTGGTTCTGCACAATCATAATTATTATTGACTACTTGTCTATGTGCGGGGTTTCCGTTTCGTTTTATAGCTTGAAAAGAACTATTAACGGGTTGACTATTTAGTGATTTTTTTTTACAGCTTTGAAAGCTGAAGAAAGTTCCAGAAATCATGAACAAAATACCATATCTAATTACACTTTTCATTATACATAAATTTACTAGTTAGCTTGTTCCCTACTCTTTTCTACGGATTTTTGGGGTTCCTCCTTCAACGTTGTAAGAACAAAGATAAATACGGGGGGGGGGGATTTCCAAATATTTCATGTTAATTTTGTGTTAAATAATTGTTCATTTCAACATATATCAGCACAAATATTCCTAAGCCTTGAGTAAAACTACACAATATTGAAGTACAAAACTTGAATTTAGCATATCAGCCCGCCTAACGCAAAACCCTTGTTGTAGGTAGTGCAGTTTTCAGTCGTGATGGGTTCGGTCGCTTTGGGGTGCGTTGGCTTGGTAGCTCTTTTGCGTTTTTTGTTGGCTTTGTGTGGTTGGAAAAATGCAAATGTGCTACCAAAAGCGTTGGTTTTATTTCCCTGTCAAATTATCCGCCAATAATTCCGCTTGTTTCAAAACCGTTTCTATTGCTTTGGCTTGTTTGTCTGGTGGATAACCCCACTTTGTCAATGTCCGTTTTACAATAACCATTAGTCTTGCTCTTGCACTTTCTCGTATTGTCCAGTCGATTGTTGCATTTGCTTTTACTTTTTCTGTGATTTCCCTTGCTATTTCTCTTAGTTGGTCATCACCCAAAACCATTACTGCACTGTCGTTTACTTCTAAAGCGTTGTAAAATGCAACTTCGTCTTTTGTCAGTCCAAGTCGTTCACCTTCTTTGTCAGATTCTTTAATTTCTTTGGCAATGTTGATGAGTTCTTGAATTATTTCGGCTGTTGTGAGCAAGTTGTTTTGGTAGCGTTTTATTGCACCTTCTAACATTTCCAATAATTTTTTACTCTTTACTAGATTGGTTTTGGAACGTGTTTTTATTTCGTCTTTTAGTAATTTCTTCAACAATTCTAAAGCCAAATTTTGGTGTTTCATTCCTTTCACTTCTAAAAGAAATTCATCAGAAAGCACTTCTGACAAAATAGATTTATCAGAAGTCAAAATATCTTCAATTATTTTTTCTGAAACTGAACTACTCATTATCTGTCATTGAATTATTATCACATTCTTCACAAACAAAATCACCTAATGGAAAATCTAAATTATTATCAATTCGTGTGATAATATCATTAAAATCAGGAACTCTGTTTACAAACTTCCCCGAACCGATTGAAACATCGTTTCCACAATGATTACAAATTTCAATTATAATATCTTCTGTTTGATTTTGCATATATGTTGAGTTAAGCTGCGTGAGGGATAGAAGCGAAAAGCCCGCAGTGAAGCGTAGCGGAACGAGGACTTGTAGCGGATAGCCCAACCCGCAGGGGCACGCCATAATCAAAATCATTTTTATCTGCCATTTCACAATAGTCGAGTGACAATTCAATACCGATATAATTTCTTTTATGTCCCATAGCTACAACTGCGGTTGTTCCACTACCAATAAATGGGTCTAAAATTGTCTGAGCAGTCGTAGAAGAAATTATTCTGTCAATTAAAGCAACTGGAAAAGGTGCAGGGTATTCATTCTTCATCTCTTGTTTAAATTCCCAAACATCACCAAAGGCGTTAGCCTTTGGTGCAAGTTTAAAGTTGTTTTTTGGAATAAGATATATGACTTCATAAGTCGGTAAAAAGTAACCTGGATTAAAATTTATACCACTTTTTCGTTTCCAAATTATGATTTGTCTAACGGGCAAATCTCTAATAATGTCTTGTCTGTCTTGAAGCAAACCGTCTTGAACTCTCCACTTGTGGTTGTAAAAAATTGCTCCGTCATCTTTTATTAGTCGGAACATTTCTTTTAAACAATTATGTTGCCACTCTGCATATTCTTCGTGTGGCATATTGTCGTCATAATGACTGTATCCATTTACTAACGCTGCTCCTGCCAATTTCCCGCCACGTCCGTCTTTCATAACGTTTCCGGTTGAATTTTTTAGGTTGTAGGGCGGTGAAGTTACCACCAAGTCCAAGCACTTGTCTGGCATTTCACGCATAACAGTCAAGCTGTCACCGTTAATAATTTTGTTTATATATTTCTCTTCAAAAGTCATTCGTGTTTGAGTATTATTAGTCACCGTTCAAATTTACGATATTAAGGGCACCTCTAAAAACCAACATTAACAATGCATTATGTTATTTGGTTTGTGTATAATGTTGAATAATAGTATCTTTATGGCATAATTCAATAAACATGAAGCGATTTAAAAGACATAAA
>JAFDXP010000016.1 GCA_018267875.1 Bacteroidota bacterium
CGGGCAGCAGACAAATCGGTAAAGCGTATCAAGGAAAAGATGAAGGCAATGCTACCACGCAACAGTGCCCAACAAGTTGAGGCAAAGATGGTAAGGCTCGAAGCCATCATAAGGGGATGGGTTCAATACTTTCAATTAGGAGCTATCAAAAGCATCTGTAAGCGATTAGATGAATTATTAAGAAGCAGGGTACGGAAGCGAGGGGCGTTACCACTCGCTATCAGAGATTACGCCCTTTCAGGGATATGCCGTGTAGGCCCGAAGGGGGGTGTTATCCACTAACGAGGGGTGTAAGTGCCGAACGAATGTCTGTCACAAGGTAGTGTGAGAGGACAAATAGGGAATAAAACCAGTCTTACAATTCAATGTTGATCATTTCAAAAAAGTAAGGATAGGTAGCCTAAAAAAATTGGCCTGTTTTTTGGGTTAAAGGCTTCAAACGACAAATTCTATGCGGCAAACAAAGCGCAACTTTTTGATTATTCTTACCATTATCTTGGTTTCAGGCATTAGTTCATGCACCGTAAATAATGATTATTACAACACCAACCCTAATAATTCCAACATGGGTTACCAATACCTCTTTAACGAGGATTTTAATAATGACACACGTGGGTGGGCTTTTGATGATCCGATTGATAGTGCCTATGCGCTTGTTTCAAATGGCATGTATAAAATGGTTGATTACTCTTTTACAGGAGGATATCACATCGCAGCCGTCAGCACCGGAGCTAATGTGAACAGAAACTTTTTGGCACAATCAAGGATTAGGTCGAACAATGCAATGGCTTTAATCTTTGGTACCTCTTCCAATAGCTATGGATATTCGTTTTTTATTGATGATACTGGATATTTTGCTGTTTACAAAGAAGGAACATCTCCACAAACGTTGATTTCATGGACAAAGGCAAATGCTATAAAAGTGGGTTGGAATGATATAGAAGTAGAGCAAATAGACAATTATTGGTATTTCTACATCAATGGAACTAAAGTGTGGCAAACTCCGGCAAGAGCATTAGGCGGATCACAAATGGGTTTTATGGTTTTGCCAAATACCACGGGCTTTGCAGATTATTTGACCTTAAAGTGGTAACTTCGTTCCGTTTTTGTTTTGTTTTGATTTTAGAAGCGCCTCTTCTGGGGCGCTTATTTTATTTATCAACAGACTACTATTGAATCTTTTAAGAAAAGTTCTTAGAATGTTGCATTTTAAAAATCATGTGCGTAGTATTGTGTAAAAGAGTGCAATTAGAAAGTGTTTTAAGCTTACAATCATATTGTTTTAGTCAGAAAGAGGATTTTTAAAGAAATCCAATTTCACAGAAGCGGTAATTCTTTACCGCTTTATTTTTTCTGACAAATCAATACAATTTGAAAAAAGGAATTGAGATTCCCTTTCCAATGAAAAGCAGCTTATCTGAAAAATAAACTAAACGTTTGAAGGTTTAATTGGACGACCTAAAAGATAAAGCATTCGTCCATGCTCCCATATAGCTTGAACAAATGTCTTTTGTACGTGGTAGGGAAGGTTGTATTCGCGAGCAGTTTGTGCTATTATCGGAGCTATTTTAGGGTAGTGTATGTGGCAAATTTGTGGAAACAAGTGGTGCTCAATTTGATAATTTAATCCACCAATAAACCAAGCCGTTATATTGCTGCCAGGAGAGAAGTTGGCTGTGTTTAAAATTTGATGAACAGCCCAGCTATCCTCCATTTTATGAGAAGCTGGCATTTCAGGGAAAGTTGATGTTTCTACAACATGTGCCGGTTGAAAAACACATGCTAAGCCAAGCCCAGCTGTAAGGTGCATAAATGTAAATCCTAAAACTACTTGATACCAAGCAACTTGAGAAAATAATATTGGCAACACAATGATGTATGCAATGTAAAGCAATTTTATGCTGGACAATTCCCAAATTGCCTTTTTTAAGCTTATTTTTTCCTTACGCAACAACCCTTCTTTTTCGTATTTGAATATCTGACGATAATCTTTTACCGTAACCCAAAAAAGATTCATTACCATGTACAGAAACCAAGCATAGATGTGCTGATAACGATGAAAACGATATTGTTTTCTGTTGGGAGACATTCTAAGTAAAAATCCGGCTTCTATATCTTCATCTAATCCATCAAGGTTGGTGTATGTATGGTGTAAGACATTATGCTGAATACGCCAGTTTCTGGAATATCCACCTAAAACATTAAGTAAACTACCCAACAATGAATTGACAAAAGCGTTTTCAGAATAAGCTCCATGATTTGAGTCGTGCATGACTGAAGTGCCTATACCCACAATTCCTATACCCATAACTAACCATAAACCGTAGAAAAACCATAAAGACATACTGGCAACTCCGGTAACAATTAGCACATAAGGGATAAAGTAAAAACTAAGCATCGCAATAGTTTTCACTTTCATAGCGGTATTGGCAGTTTTGTCAATTTTATTTTGAACAAAATAATCTTCAACTCTAATTTTTATGGCATCGTAAAAGCTATCGGTACCTTTTGGAGCAAATTTTACTAATGGTTTCTTTGATGACACAAAATGATGGTTATAAATTAATAAAAATTTTTGCAAAGGTAATCTAAAGTCAATTGATAATTCGTATGAATGACAGTAATCATTTTATATAAATGTGGTTAAAAATAAATCTCAAAGAATGAACAAGAAGTTTTGAACGCTCTTTGAGATTTGATACTACTTGTTTAACTAAAGTATATACCATGTTATTTCACGGCAAAATAGCCTACAGCTATCCATGCTAATCCTTTTGCTAAGAAAAAAACAAAGCCCCAAAAGCCAAGTTTTTTCAGCCATTTTGTGAGTTTTATTCCACGTGTGGGAGTTGGCATAATTTCCATTAGTTGGCAATGATTTTATAGGTTTTGAAATCGCTACTCATAGGAGGTTCTTTTCCTTCAGCTTTTGCTTGAGCTATATCAGCAAAGCCACGTTTATGACCTTCTAAAAATGCTTCACTTTTGGTCCAACCCTTAAAAGCGTCTTCATTTTCCCAATAACTGACAATCAAATAATCTTGCCCTTCTTTTGAAGGTTTAAGCACGTGCATGTCCACAAAGCCAGGCATTAAATCTATAGCTTTTGCGCGACTCCCAAACAATTCTTCAAAACGTTCGCGATATTCCGGCTTACAGCTAATATAATTTACGGCAACAAAGTTTTTGTGCATAATAGTGTGGTATTTTTTTGCAAAAGTAGCCTTGTCATAGTCTTGTCAGTTTTATAAACGGGAATAGCTTGTTTTATAATTAGAAAACTTCTTTTTCCTGATTGTTCAAGTACTTGACAGCTATTTGCTACCTTTTTCAGTCAACTTCTTGGTCAATTTAGAGTTTGATAAACAAGTAAAAATTGCTGAAATGGATGATAGAATGGTTGAAGATCCTTTACCCTACAAGCTTTTCATAGATGAACGCAATTGGTTGGAGATTGAATTTTTGTAAATAAAAATTTAGGAAAGACCTTCAGTTTCAGGGTTCACGGTGAGTTTAATTCGTTTGATGCGCATCTTTTCTAATTCCAGAACAGTGAAGTCAAATTGTTGAAAGGAAACAGTTTCATTAATAGCAGGAAAACGACCGGCTAATTCCAACACTAAGCCGGCAATTGAGTCGCTGTCCCCACGCACATCTTCAAATGTTTCAGGTGTTTCTGCAATCACTCTACACACATCATTAATAAGCGTTTTGCCTTCAAAAACATAAGTGTTTTCATCTATTTTTTTGAATTGTACGTCATCTTCGTCAAACTCATCTTTGATGTCGCCAATTATTTCCTCCATTACATCTTCTAACGTTACAATTCCTGAAGTGCCACCAAATTCATCCACTACTATGGCAAAGTGAATTCGTTTTTGTTGAAATTCCTTTAGTAAATCTTCAATAAACTTTCCTTCTGGTACAAAATAAGCAGGGCGAATCAAGGCATGCCAATCAAAAGAGTCGTCTTCTGTATGTGGAAGAAAATCTTTTGTGTGAATCATCCCTTTGATGTGGTCGAGGTTGCTGTCATACACCGGCATTCTTGAATATCCGGCATCAAGTGCTATTTTTTGTACTTGAGGAAATGTATATTCGAATCTAACTCCACTAACATCAAGCCTTGTACGCATGATTTGACGAACAGTAATATTGCCAAACTTTAATATCCCTTTAAAAATATTGACTTCTTCGCGTGTGGCAGTATGACCTACGGTTAATTCAATGGCATTTTCAAAGTCTTCGTTGGTTAAACTGCTGGTTCTAGTTCCAATTCGATCTTCGATATAACTGGTGGAAGAAACAAGCATTCTGCTTACTGGACTAAAGAGTGAGGACATTATTTTTATTACCGGAGCAGAAAATAAAGCCATTCGCATATTGTTTTGTGTGGCATATACTTTAGGCAATACTTCACCAAACAACACTAATAAAAATGTTACAACAATCACTTGAATGATGAATGAGAAAAGCGGACTTAAATGTGGGTTTATAAATTGACTTACCAGAACGTTTGTAGTAATGACTATGGCAATGTTAATAAAATTGTTTGCTACTAAAATGGTTGCTAACAGAATTTTAGGTTGATCAAGTAATTTGATAGCCTGACGTGCACTTTGCTCTTCTCGTGTTTTTAAGTAGTTGATGTCTTTAGCGGTAAGGGAAAAGTAGGCTGTTTCTGCACCGGCGGTAATAGCAGTGAGCAACAATAAAACTAAAATAATAATGAGGATAACAGTGGTGTTAGTTACTGAAGCTTGTAAAAGTAGTAGTGGTATTTCGTCTGAAGGAATCGTGCTCAAAATATGAAATTGTATGTTAGGGCTTAAAATTACCAAAAGCAAAAAGCGACGAATAGCTCGTTGTGTATTTTGTCAAAAGGCGTTTTTAAAAATCGTCAATTGTATTTTAGAAAGGTAAATCATCATCCAAGCGATTGAGTGAGCTTGATGCGTCAATATCTATATCTGGCGTAGTAGAAAATCCACTTGAAAGGTCTGAACTTTGAGTGTTATATCCGGGTGTATAATCACTATCTTTTCGTTTATCGAGCATCACCAAATTGTCAGCAACAATTTCCGTACTGGTGCGTTTAATTTTTTCTTTATCCTCCCAAGTACGTGTTCTCAATTTTCCTTCAATAAACACTAAGCTACCTTTATGTAGAAATTTTTGAGCCAACTCAGCCAGTCCGCGCCAAAGCACAATTGTATGCCATTCTGTTTGCGATACTTGGTTTCCTGATTTGTCTTTAAATGTTTCTGTTGTAGCTAAGGGAAGCTTTACGACCGGAATTTTTCCATCAAGATATTGAATCTCCGGCTCACGTCCTAAATTTCCAATCAGCATGACACGGTTAATGCCTCTCATATTGAATTTTGTTTTTTCGATGGACAAAAATTGATCATCGGAATGACTTTAAAAGTATAAAGATTTTTCAAAAAAGGAAATTATAGTTTTCGGAAATGGGTAATTTCTCAATTTTTCTTTTTTGACCCATATCCCATCAGGGGGAAGTGTGAGTTGATTTTTAAAGTTTAGTTCAAAAAAATGACTGATGATTTGTTGGTGTGTTAACAGTTGCTTTTCCGATCCGATGAATTTAAGGTTTAAAGTTTTTCTTTTTGATAGAGGTATTGATTTTGAAAGCTCTGATGAGGTAAGTAGTTCCTGGGTTTCTAAAAGGAATGGTACAAATAAGTGTGGCCAGATGTCTTTTGAAGTTCTTTCTTGCAACCAAATTTTTCCTTCTTCATTTTTTAAAATTACAAAATGAAAATAACGCGTTTTTCTAACCTTGTTTTTTGCTTTTACGGGTAGTAAGTTTATCGTTTTTGTTTGAAAAGCCACACATTCTATTTGAAAAGGGCAGGAAGCACATTTGGGAGCGGAGGGGGTACATATTTCTGCGCCAAAATCCATGATGGCTTGGTTGTAATCAGCACTTTTTTTCGGTAAAAGTTTTTGAGCTAATTCAGCAAAGGATTTTTTCCCTAATGTGGTGCTTATTGATTCTGATATTCCAAAATATCGGGCTAAAACACGGGTTACGTTTCCATCTACCACAGCATAAGGTAATCCAAATGCAAATGAAGCAATAGCAGCCGCTGTGTATGTTCCAACGCCTTTGAGGGCTAAAATATCTTCATGTTTGGTAGGGAATTGCCCTTTGTTATGAGTACAAATGAACCTTGCCGTCCATAACATGTTTTTACATCGGTTATAGTATCCTAAGCCTTGCCACAAACGAAACACATCATCATCATTTGCTTTTGCTAAATCAAATATTGTTGGGTAGTTGTTAATGAAGTTAAGATAATAAGGAATGGCTTGAGCAGCTCTTGTTTGCTGAAGTAATATTTCACTAAGCCATATTTTATAGGGGTCAGTTTCTTTTTTCCAAGGGAGTATTCTTTTGTTTTCGTTGTTATGCCAACAAAGTAGTTTTGATGAAAAGAGTTTTTGAGAAGTCACTTTGTTTTTAGCTTCAAAAAGTTATTATTTTGTTGATAAAGATAGGCTTACTGTTTTGACTACTAATTTTCAAGTTTACTTTTGCCAATCAAATAAAAATATAGAAATTAATGTCTGACTATGTGATGATTATTGATGATAGTAAAATGGATCGTTTCATTGTTGAAAAAATGGTGGAAAGATCAGCCCTTACTAACACTATTGAAAAGTTTGATCGTGGACAATCGGCACTTGATTTTCTAAACCAGAAAATAGCTAATGGCGAAGAGATACCTAAAGCAATTTTTTTAGACATCAATATGCCCGAAATGTCCGGTTTCGAATTTTTGGATGAGTTTGAACAATTGCCAGAAGCAGCAAAGAGTCAATGTTCCGTAGTAATGTTATCCTCATCATTAAATGAAGATGATTTGCAAAAGTCAATGAGCTATGCTTGTGTCAAAATGTATTGTAGTAAACCCATTACGCCAGAAAAGTTAGCCGAATTAAAAGAGCGATTAACCCTTGCCGATCAGCCGGTTGATATTAACGACCCAAATGAATTAGGGCATTCTTAGTTTGTGCTTTTAATCAGGTAGATAAGTGTAGGGAAATGATCGCTATATCCATTTATCCATTTATTACCGTCAAAAGAGCGATGCGGATAACCTTTATATCTTCCGAATGGGTTTTTTAAAAATTCTTTATTGAAAACCTCAGCCTTGTAATATTTCAATTCATTGTCACGAGCATGAAGAAAGGTTCCGGTAATCATAATTTGGTCAAATAAATTCCACCGATCATCATAACCTAATGTGCCAATTCCGTTTTTATAGAATGATACAAATGGATTATAAATCCCCTTAATTCCCACTTCTTCTTTCTCTCCTTTTGCGCCTAAAACCTTTGCTACACTTGCGTTTACAGGGTCGTCATTTAAGTCGCCCATGATAATAGCTTTGGTACGTGGGTTCACTTTCATCATAGAGTCAATTACTTTTTTGCTCACCATAGCTGCAATAGCGCGAAGAGGTGCTGAAGCTTCTTCACCGCCCCGGCGAGATGGCCAGTGATTGACAAAAACGTTCACGGTGTCTCCGAGTAATGTACCATTCACCCATAATACATCGCGTGTTCTACCACCTTTTTCGCCAAAAGCACTAATATCAGTTGGAAGTGCCTTCGCCATTAATACTCTAAAATATTTTGGATTGTAGAGCATAGCTACATCAATACCTCTGGAATCAGGACTATCAAAATGCACAAACTTGTAACCTCGATCTTTTATTTCCGGCTGCCCGGTTAGGTCTTCCAATACTCGATCATTTTCAATTTCTGCTGTTCCTATAATAGCAGGTCCATCGGGTGTTATCTCGGTTCCTAACCTTTGTAATACCGTGGCGAGGTTATGTAGTTTTTGCTGGTAAATTTCTTGTGTATAACGATAAGGACCTGTGGGTAAAAATTCATTATCGCCCATATTTTTCGGATCGTCTTCTGTATCAAAAAGGTTCTCGAAATTGTAAAAGGCAATGGCACAAACTTGATACTGCTTTTTTTTCTGAGCCATACCGAAATATGAACTGCCCAGCAAGAGGGAAAGTAAAAGGAGCTTTGGAATTTTCACTTACTATTTCATTTTTTTCGGTAGCAAAGAAAGAAAAAAGCATTTAAACCTCCGTTCAAAATGAATTAATGATTACGAAAACTTAAAAAAGAGATTGAACTGTTATAATGATGTTATATTTGCAACCGCAATTTTTTAATTTTAGGAACATTCTCTTGTGAAAAACATGAAATTTCGATTCAGTTTTATTCTGTCCTTGATGTTATTGATTTCTGGCATCACATTCGGGCAGACAAACAGTAAGAAAGGGGCTTTAGTCAAAGGTAAATTGATAAACAAAGCCACTGGTGAACCTGCAAATGACATTCAGATAACCATTCCTCGACTTCGATTACTAACTACATCAGATGGTGTCGGCGAATTTAATTTTAGCCAAGTTGCTTTGGGTAAATATGGATTGGTCGTTTCCGGTCCCGGAGTGGCAACAGATACTATTCAAATAGTTGTAAACGCCGCTATGACTGATTTAGGAGCATTGTATGTGTTACCCAATGATAGAAATAATGCTATTCAGTCTGCTTTAATTCCAACTTTATTGCTTGATGAAAACAATATTAGTTCGGATGATGATGGCATTTCTTCTCAAAATGTAAGCGGATTACTATCTGCCGGTCGCGATCCATTTCAAAATACAGCAGCCTTTTTATTTGGCCCTTATCGTTTTCAAGCTCGAGGTTATGATAGAGGTGCTCAGCAGGTATTGATTAATGGCGCACCTATGAATGATGTAGAAACTGGTGATGCTTATTGGGGACAATGGGGTGGTCTAAATGATGTATTTCGAAGTCGTAGCAGCACCTATGGACTTGAGCCGTCTGATTATTCAATAGGTGGTATAAATGGCTCTGTTTTTTTTGATGCTACTGCCGCCAATCAACGGAAACAAACTCGAATCACCTATTCTAATTCCAATCGCCAATTTCGTAACCGTGTCATGATTACACACAACACGGGAATGTTGAAGGGTGGTTGGGCTTTTTCTGCTTCTTTGAGTAAACGATGGGCAAAAGAAGGTTACATCCCCGGCACCTTTATGGATGCTTATTCATATTATTTTGCAGCCTCAAAAAGAATTGGTGATAAACACGAACTTGACTTCACCGTTTTTGGTGCTCCTACTCGAAGAGGAAAAAGCGCACCGGTTGTGCAAGAAGTTTTAGATATTTCATCAAACAATTATTACAATCCAGCTTGGGGATATCAAAATGGTGAAAAACGAAATGCTCGTGTAGCTAATTATCACCAGCCAACTTTTATTTTAAATTACCATTATGCACCTTCTTCTAAAACAAATTGGTTTACTTCTTTGGGTTATCAATTTGGAAAAAATGCCAATTCAACGATAGATTGGTATAATGGTGCAGACCCACGCCCAGATTACTATCGCTATTTGCCAAGTTGGCGAAGTCAGTTATATTCTTCAAACCCTACATTAGCCACTCAAGAAGCTGAAGACGTAAGGCAAAGATGGGCAACCAATCCTTCTGTAAGCCAAATTAATTGGGATAGACTTTATCAAGCGAATTATGGCAATTTTGAAACACTTTCAAATGTTGATGGCATTCAAAATAATAACTTTTACGGACGTAGGTCTGTATATGTAGTTGGAAGTTTTGTAGATAATATTAAAAAATACACCTTTAATACCTACCTACAACACGCTGCCAGCGAACATTTGACCTTATTCGGAGGATATACACTGCTCTCTCAACGCACTGAAAGCTACAAGCAATTAGATGATTTATTAGGTGGGGATTATTATGTCAATTTTAATCAGTTTGCTGAACGAACTTATATTGGAAACCCTTCCATCAGACAAAATGATTTGAATAACCCTAACCGAGTTATTAGAGTAGGAGATAAATATGGTTATGACTATAATATTCACTATCTCAAAACATGGGCTTGGGCTCAGGCAATGTTTAAATATAACCGTGTTGACTTTTTCCTTGCTGCATCCGGTGGTATAAATAATTTCAAAAGAGAAGGTCTTTTCCGAAATGGATTATATGCTAATAACTCTTTTGGAATGAGTAATACACAAAAATTTACAACTTATATGCTGAAAGGGGGTATTACCTATAAGTTGAATGGTCGAAATTATCTTTTTGTAAATGCAGCTACTGCTCAAGATGCTCCAACGGTAGATAATACATTTATTTCTCCATCTACTCGAAACCAAACTATTTCAAATCCCACAGCACAAAACACCCTTTCTATTGAAGGCGGATATTTGTTGAAAGCTCCAAAAGTTAATGGACGTTTGGTGGCATATAGCACCGATGTGAAAGGGGCAACAGACATTAAGCGATATTTCAATGAAGACTATGTAACGTTTGTAAACTATGTGATGACCAATGTGAACTCTCGTTATACGGGAATTGAAGCAGCACTTGAATATAAACTAAATCCTGCGTTTAATGTTACTGGTGTGGTTTCTCTCGGTCAAGCATTTTTTACAAACCGTCCCGATGTTTCTGTATATGGAGACAATGATACTTCCATAGTTTCGGTACCTCAAAAAGTGTATATAGACAATTATTATCTCGCTGTAGGTCCTCAATCTGCATATTCTTTATCAGTAAAATACAATTCAAAGCAATATTGGTTCGGAACACTAAGTTTCAACTATTTTGATCGCAATTATGTGGAAGTGAACCCCGGAAGACGAACAGAATCATCTGTTACTACAATGACTCCCGGTACTGCTGAATGGCACCATGTTTTAGATCAAGAAAGGCTTCCTGCGTTTTTCACTGTTGACTTATTTCTTTATAAATCCATCTTGCTATCAAAATCATTTAAATTTTTACCCAGAAATACTTCCTTGTATTTAAGCCTTGGAATAAACAACTTGTTAGATAATAGAAGCATAAGAACAGGAGGGTTTGAACAACTTCGCTTTGATAAAGCAGAACCGGATAAATTTCCTAGTAAATACTTTATCGGATATGGCAGAAATTACTTTATAAATATCAGTTTGAAATTCTAAATTCAAAATTAACCAAAGAAGCCTAAAATAATTTGAAATGATGAGAAGATTAAATGTTGCAATTGCATGTATGCTCCTCAGTGTCGGAGTGTTTACTGCCTGTGTAAAAAAAGATTTTGATGCACCGGCAGACCAAACAAGTATTGATCCTATGTTGAAAGTAACACACACTATTGCTCAATTAAAAGCAATGAATGGAGTGTATAACCCCAACTCAGGTGGAGATACAACTGTTATAGGCCAAGATGTTATCATTTCAGGAATTGTTACAGCCAATGATCGTTCAGGAAATTTTTATAAACAATTAGTCATTCAAGATTCATCATCTGCAATCATGATGTTGATAGATGCCAATAACCTTTATGCCGACTATCCGGTAGGACGTAAAATTTATGTAAAATGCCGGAATTTATGGTTAGGATATGATGGCGGAAACCCTGTATTGGGATATGTCCCAAATGAACAATTAGGTTTGACATCCATTCCTCAACAACGGGTAGGAGATTTTATCGTAAAAGCAAATATTGGAAATCCGGTTGTAGCAGACACGGTAGATCTGGCCACTGTTGCTAGTGCACAAGATAAATACTATAATCGCTTGCTTTATATTCGTGAAGCCCAGTTCGATGATACAACAAAATCTTACACACAACCTACATCTACAACTAACAGAAATATCAAAGATTGTGCGGGCAAAACTTTAGTAGTTCGCTCCAGTAACTATTCCAATTTTGCCAGCTTGATGCTTCCTAAAGGAAAGGGAGCTATCATGGGAATTTATACAGTATATATTTCTTCAAAGGCAACCCCACAGTTAGTTATTCGGGATACTTCAGATGTCCGTTTTAACGGGGCACGTTGTGGTGCTGTTTCCGGCAATGTATTGTTTGGAGAAAACTTTGAAGGTTATACTAAAGGAACAACTAATATTGGCGGTTGGATCAACTTTGCAGAAATTGGGAATAAACAGTATGCTATTGATTCATTTGGTGCAACTAAATATGCAAAAATATCTGCTAATGCCAGTGGGCAAGCAATTGTTCGCTCTTGGTTAATTACCCCCGGAGTTACGCTAACAGGTGCTACTAATCCTACTTTGACATTCAAGACAATTAACGGTTATGATAATGGTTCTACTTTTAAAGTATTTATCAGCACAAACTATTCAGGTTCTGGAAACCCTACTTCTGCTACTTGGACACAAGTGCCGGCAAACATAAGCACCGGAAACACTACAGGTTACGCATCCACATGGACACCTTCCGGAAATGTAAGTCTCAATGCTTTTACCGGAAAAGTTTATGTAGCGTTTGTGTATGATGGTGCTGACCCTACAACCGGAACTAAAATGACCACAACATACGAATTAGATGATGTCTATGTTACCGCAAACTAACCTTTCATTTTATTAACCCATATTTGATCAGCCTTTGTAATTGCAAAGGCTTTTTTTCTTAAAGATTTATTAATCCACTTTTTCGTTTTTTTTAAAAATATACTGCAAATTTGCATCTTAAAAAATTACCTCAATTTATGAAAAAAATAGCTTTACTTTTTGCAGTCGCAATTAGCTGTGCAAGTGCTCAAGCACAACTATCGCTTACGGGCACAAGCTATACCCAGAATTTTAATGCGCTTACTACGGGATTACCCACGGGGTGGTCAGTATGGGTTAAAGCCTCAGCTACTTCTCGAGGAATTGACTCAAGTAATGGGGTGTTTACAAATCCTACCTTGTCTTCTACTGCATGGGCTAGTACAACCGGTGGATTTAAAAACGTTGCTTCTGCTAATAATTTTCCTTTTTATGCCGCAGGAACAATTGCTGCTCAACAAGCTGCAACAGATCGTGCTTTAGGCGTTCGTCAAGTTGGTCAAACCAGTACTACTTTCCCAAGCGATACAGGCGTAGCATTTGTTCTGCAAATTGCTAATACAAGCAACCTTTCCAATTTCTCTGCAACTTTCAAATTACAATCTCTTGATTCAACCATAGTTCGTACATCAAATTGGACAGTTGACTATGGCTTTGGAAGCAGTCCAACGACCTTCACGCCTGCTACCACTGTGCCAGCAACACTTACAACTGGCGGAAATACTTATGGAAATAATTCCATTTCCGTAAACTTTGGTACCGCTTTAAACAATAATGCCGGTCCTGTTTGGATTCGTATTATTAACCTTACCGGAACAACGGGGACAGGTAGTCGCCCTACTACTGCTATTGATGATTTCAATCTTTCATGGACAGGTGCTCCCGTTGCCAATTACAAACCACAAATCGTTTCCCTTTCACCGGCAAACAATAGCTCAAATGTTGCAACATCTTCCACATTGGCTGTAACTTTTGATCGTAATATCACCGCAGGCTCAGGAAGTATAATGGTTAAGAATC
Source organism: Bacteroidota bacterium (assembly GCA_018267875.1). GTDB lineage: Bacteria > Bacteroidota > Bacteroidia > Chitinophagales > Chitinophagaceae > JAFIGV01. The sequence goes on from JAFDXP010000016.1 coordinate 13,471, forward strand.
GCAATACGCAATCAAGCCAAACCATTGCAGCTAACTCTTCTAATGTTGTCATTTCCGGTAAAACAGCTACTATATCGGGTGTAAACTTGGTAATGGGTGCTACTTATCATGTAACCTTCGATTCTACTTCTTTTGACACTGCTACTTATCATTCTACTGGTTTGTATGATACTACAGACTGGAAGTTTTCTACCGTTATTCCAACTCCAACAGCACTAAACGAAACTTTTGATGTTGCTTGTGCTTTAGGTACGCTACCCACAGGATGGCAACGCCAAAACATTGTAGGCCCTTCTCAACAATGGATTTGTGCTGGTACAGGCACTAATCGTTATATGCAAATGAATGGTACTGGTGGAACTCCCCCAGTAGCTAACGATAACGAAGATTGGTTAATTACACCTCTGGTAAATTTGGCAGGGCAAAGCAATGTAATGTTGTATTTCCAAGCCTACAAAGGCTTTACAGGTAGCGATATAGATGTGTTGTATTCTACTAACTATTCAGGTACCGGAAACCCTAATAGTGCTACATGGACAAGCCTACAAATCAACTTGTCTAATGCTTCTACTACATGGACAAACTATTCATCCAGTTTGGCTTCTCAACAAATCTACCTTGCTTTCAAATACGTATGTTCAGCAACAGCTAACAATTGTGCTCAATGGCGCGTTGACAGCGTTGTTACCCAAGGTGCAAATGGAATCCTAACTGTTCATGGAAATAATCAACTTCCAATTACAGTTTATGGCAAAGCTACAGGCTCTCACATCACTTTTGCTTTTGCTTTAGACAAGGCTGCTCCAACTACTGTTTCTTTATATGACTTGAATGGACGTGAAGTTTTCCGCACTATGGTTAATGCTTCTGCCGGAGTAAATCAAACTACCATTATGCCAGGTGCGTTAGTGCCAGGTATGTATGTAATTCGAGTTGCTGATGGTAAACATTATGGTGTTACCAAAGTGATCATTGAATAATTTCATTTAAATAAATGAATCCTTATTGCGGGTTGTATCCATAGGATGCAGCCCGCTTTTTTTATTCCAACTTTATAATTTTTTAGCTAATTCCTTAACACAAAAATTTTAGCTTTGCCGCACAATTTTATACTTCATGGATTTGCAGCATTTGCAGGATACCGCTACTCAAGTTAGACGCGACATTGTAAGAATGGTTCACGCTTGTCAAAGCGGTCATCCCGGCGGCTCTTTGGGCTGTACTGATTTTTTGGTGGCACTTTATTTTAAAATCATGAAGCACGATCCCCGACATTTTACAATGGATGGAAAAGGGGAGGATTTATTCTTTCTTTCTAATGGGCACATTTCTCCAGTGTTTTATAGTGTATTAGCACGAACTGGTTATTTTCCTTTAACGGAGTTAACTACTTTTCGTCAAATTAATTCTCGTTTACAAGGTCATCCCACAACACATGAAGGATTACCGGGCGTGCGAATAGCAAGCGGTTCATTAGGTCAAGGTTTGAGTGTAGCATCCGGCGCAGCTTTGACTAAAAAATTAAATAGAGATACCCATTTTGTTTTTTCATTGCATGGCGATGGCGAACTCCAAGAAGGGCAAAATTGGGAAGCTATCATCTTTGCGGCACATCATAAAATCGATAACCTTATTGCAACGATTGACGTAAACGGACAACAAATAGACGGTAGCACAGCTAATGTGATGAATATTGCACCACTAAAAGAAAAATTTCTTGCTTTTGGTTGGGATGTTTTGGAAATGGATGGAAATAATATGGCAGAAGTGGTTTCAACGTTTGAAAAAGCAACAACCGAACATTTGGGTAAAGGAAAGCCAGTGTGTATCCTTATGCGTACCATCATGGGAAAAGGGGTTGATTTTATGGAAGGAACACACGAATGGCACGGTATAGCACCTAATGATCAACAACTTGTATTGGCTGAAGCTCAATTAAAAGAAACATTGGGCGACTTTTAATTTTAATTACCATATTCTCAAGTTGTCATTACACTTTTAAACGAAACTGTTTGACTTTTATTCTAAATCAATTAGAAAATTTTGCATTCTATTGATAATAAGATCCATTTTATTGAAATGCTCGTTTAGCAATTAGCTTTGCAAATAATTTTATTGAAATCAAACTTTAAATCAAACTTTTTCTTACCTTCGCAGCCCGAAATTTAATTTCCAATGTCAAAGATCAAAGTAACACAAGTAAAAAGCGGTATTGATCGCCCCGAGCGTCAAAAGCGCACTCTTAAAGCGCTTGGATTGCGTAAACTACACTCTTCAGTAGAAGTAGAAGCAACTCCGTCAATCCTCGGTATGGTGAACGCTGTTCATCACTTGGTTAAGGTAGAAAACGTCACTGCCTAAGACAATTTCTTTTTTCAACACATTTGCGAGCGGTTAAAAAAAATCAAGTTCCGCGCAAGTAAAAAAACTTAAAAAGATGCAACTGCACAATCTTAAGCCGGCACAAGGTGCCACACAATCCAGAAAGCGCGTAGGTCGCGGTGAAGGCGGCGGCGGTACAACTGCCGGAAAAGGTAACAAAGGTCAACAATCGCGCACCGGTTATCAATCTAAAAAAGGTCATGAAGGTGGTCAAATGCCCATTCAGCGCCGTATGCCAAAACGTGGTTTCAAGAGTTTGAATCGGATTGAAAACAAAGTTTTTAATTTAGGTCAGCTTGATTTTTTGATTGAAAAATACAGTATCACAGAATTTTCACCTGAAATTTTATACATAACCGGTTTGATTAATAGAACTGATGTTGTTAAAATTTTGGGTAACGGTGAACTTAAAACCAAAATGACGTTTAAAGTAAATGCCGTTAGTGCCAAGGCTAAGCAAGCAATTGAAGCTGCCGGTGGTACCATAGAGTTGGTTTAGTAAAAGGACTCACAAATTCGACACAAAAGGTTGCATTTGGTGAAATGTACCTTTTGTCGTTTATTCGCAATTCATTTTTTAGATCAACAACAGTTCACAGTGAAGAAATTTATCGAAACGCTTAAAAATATCTGGGCTATTGAAGAGCTCCGTAAGCGTATTCTGTTTACACTAACACTTATCCTTGTGTATCGAGTAGGGTGTTATGTTACACTACCCGGTATCAATCCCAATTTGCTTACCTTAGACAGCAATCAAAACGGATTGCTGGGAATCCTCAATGCCTTTGCTGGCGGTGCTTTTAATCGTGCCTCCATTTTTGCATTGGGTGTTATGCCTTATATTTCTGCCTCCATCTTTATGCAGCTTGCCGGTATAGTTGTGCCTCAAGTAGCTAAATTGCAAAAAGAAGAAAGTGGAAGAAGAAAAATAAACCAATACACACGGTATATTACTGTATTGGTAACTGCCTTTCAAGCCAGTGCTTATGTAGCCTATTTGCGTACGCAAACAGGTGCAGCAGTTGTTCCTGAATACTTGGCAGCACCTTTCTTGTTTTGGCTTTCAACTGTAGTTGTGCTTACAGCCGGTACGCTTTTTGTTATGTGGTTGGGTGAAAAAATTACAGACAAGGGAATTGGAAATGGCACATCGCTAATTATCATGGTGGGAATCATAGCTCGTTTACCTCACTCTTTAATCCAAGAATTTGATGCCAAAAATATTGGTGGCGGTGGCGGCTTACTGATCTTTTTGATTGAACTTGCTGTATTTATTGCCGTTATCGTTGGCTTGATTTTACTTACTCAAGGTGTGCGTAAAATTCCACTTAATTTTGCTCGTCGCATCATAGGATCAACTAATGCTGCACGCGAGGTAAGCGGTTCTCGTGATTTTATCCCCTTAAAGGTTAACTCTGCGGGCGTTATGCCAATTATCTTTGCTCAGGCTATCATGTTCATTCCTGCTACGATTGCTGGTTTTGCCTCTGACAATGAAAATGCAGCGGGGTTTGTTCGTGCTTTGTCTGATTACACAACATTTTGGTACAACTTGATTTACGCTATTCTCGTAATCGCGTTTACTTATTTTTACACAGCTCTAATTTTTAATCCAACAGAAATGGCGGATAATCTGAAGCGAAACAATAGTTTCATCCCTGGAGTGAAACCGGGAGAGCCAACAGCAAACTATATAGCAACCATCATGGATCGTATTACCTTGCCGGGTGCCGTATTTTTGGCAGTTGCAGGTGTACTTCCAGGAGTAGCTGCTTTGCTTGGTGTAACAAGCGGATTTTCCAGTTTTTTTGGTGGAACTTCAATGCTGATTGGTGTTGGTGTAATCCTTGATACACTTCAGCAAATTGAAAGTCACTTGCTAATGCGTCAATACGATGGTTTGATGAAAACCGGTAGAATCTCAGGTCGTCAAGCAACAGCACCGGTTCAATAAAATGTAAATTAGAACTTTTAGTCTTTTTCACAAAAGCCTGAATTTTCCTTAAAAGCAAAATAGCTTAAGGAATTTCAGGCTTTTCCTTTTGACTAAATTTTTTTTGACTAATCGTGTACTTAGAAAGATCTGGGTAAATAATAGATAAACTTTAAATAACAATAACTTATTTTCTATTGAACATCATAAAAAGAGTTGAACTACAAATGACTAACACACCAAACAAAAATACAAAGTCGGCTATATATTCATAGGCTTTATGATGAAGCCTTCCACGCCATGAAAGAAAGGAGAGCAGTGTACTGGTTGAAAAAGCAACAATGGCTATTGTCGCAAAAATATCGGTGAGTCCGGGGTAACGAAAATTTCCGTCATTGACAGAAGTAAAAACCAAAAAACTAAATCCAAGCATAGTAGCCGAAACCGACAAAATGTGTTGTGAAAAATCGTTTCGATCGTCTCTGGTCATCATACATGTTTAGATGCTCAAAAAGCCAAAAGATTAATCAATAAGTCTCGATTTTATCTCAAAGTTATCTTAAAATATAAGCTACAATCGTTGTTTCAATTGAGGAATCAGAGCATCTTTCCATGCTTTAAAATCTCCGGAAATGATATGTGATCGTGCTTCACGCACTAAATGCAGATAGAAAGCTAAATTATGAATGCTTGCAATTTGCAAACCCAACAATTCATTTGCAACAAATAAGTGACGTAAATAAGCTTTTGTATAATAGTTACTTGTTGTGCATTCCAGTCCTGTATCTATTGGGGTAAAGTCGGTAGCCCAGCGTTTGTTTTTAATGTTAATAACTCCTTTTGTTGTAAAAAGCATTCCGTTTCTACCGTTGCGGGTGGGCATCACACAGTCGAACATGTCCACTCCGAGTGCAATGTTTTCCAATATATTCCAAGGAGTGCCAACACCCATTAAATAGCGGGGCTTTTCTTTAGGTAAATGCTCACAACAAAGTGCACACATCTCATACATCATATCTTCAGGTTCTCCCACACTCAGTCCACCAATTGCATTGCCATCAGCCTCCATGCTTGCAATAAATTGTGCTGACGCAATACGCAAATCTTTGTAAGTACTACCTTGAACAATGGGAAATAATGATTGACGATATTCATATTTAGGTTCTGTTTCGTTGAGCCTTTTATCGCAACGTGCAAGCCAACGATGGGTTAATTCCATTGACTTTTTGGCATAATCATAGTCTGAAGGGTAGGGTGGACATTCATCAAAAGCCATAATGATGTCAGCACCAATACTTCGTTGAATATCCATCACATTTTCTGGCGAAAAAAGATGTTTAGAACCATCGATGTGTGATTGGAATACAGCACCATTTTCTGTTAGTTTTCTATTGTTGGAAAGTGAAAATACTTGATAGCCGCCACTGTCTGTAAGAATAGGTTTATGCCATCCATTGAATTGATGTAACCCACCTGCCGCTTCTAAAACCTCGATTCCGGGGCGTAAGTATAAATGATAGGTGTTTCCTAAAATGATTTCTGCTTTTATCTCTTCATTTAATTGTTGTTGTGATACTGCTTTTACGCTGCCTACTGTGCCAACAGGCATGAAAATAGGCGTGTGAATGTTACCATGGTCAGTTTGCAAAATGCCAGCACGGGCTTGGCTATTCGGGTCTTGTGCTTTGAGTTCAAATTCCATATTCAGTAATTCTGATCGAATGAGGCGTTGATTGTTTTTAAAAAGTTAGGCAAGGTGCTGAGAAAAAATTATGTCCGTTATCTTTACCGCCGTGCCAATTTATTTTTTATTGGGTTGTTTTGTAATCGCTATCGTTGTGCAAATATTTTTTGCACTCTTTTTTTCTATGCGAAGCCTATTTGTTTTTCGCAACCAAAGGCTCAGGAAACGAGATTTACAGCCTGTTTCGATTATAATCTGCGCACATAATGAAGCAAAAAACTTAGCACGATTCCTTCCCGCTATTTTGTCGCAAAGATATACGAATGAAGGTGGTGAAAAATGCTTTGAAGTAATTGTCGTAAATGATGCTTCAACAGACGAATCGAATCAAGTATTGTTGGATTTTGAAAAGAAATTTCCACACCTTAAACACGTATCAATTTCTCAAGATCAACCACGTACATTTAAAGGGAAAAAATTTGCACTTTCTTTAGGTGTTCAACAAGCACAATATGAATTACTACTTTTGACCGATGCCGATTGTTTTCCAATATCAGACAATTGGTTGAAGGAGATGACCAGCCCTTTGATGGAAGAAAATGAACTTGTAGCCGGATTTGGAGACATGAAGGCACAACAAAGCTTACTCAACGCTTTCATTCGATGGGAAACCTTACATACATTTGTTCAATTTGCCGGTTTCGCTCGTGCCGGTTTGCCTTTTATGGCTGTTGGACGAAATATGGCTTGTAAAAAATCCGTTTTTTTTAAAGCACAACAATCTTTGCTATGGAACAAAATCCCCTCTGGCGATGATGATTTACTGATGCGCTGTTGTGCAAATGGGACAAATACGGCAATTGTTGCTACTCCTAATTCAATAACAATTTCAGAGCCAAAACAAACATGGAAAGAATGGCTACATCAAAAACAACGTCATGTTAGCACCGGAAAACTATATAAACCAGTCGTGCAAGTTTTGTTAACAGGGTATGCCTTCTCTCATGCAGCAGTGTGGTTTTTATTTATCACACTTTTGTTTATCGCGCCTACTTTTTCCCTATTGACTTGGATGATTTTAAGGTGTGTAATATATTGGGCAATTTGGACAATAGCCAATAGTAAACTTAGATCTGGAAAAATATCACCATTACTCCCTTTATTCGATTTCGGTTGGGCAGTATATAACTTTCTACTCAGTCCCTATATTTTTTTGAAAAACAAACAACAATGGAAATAATCAACCGATACTTTGCCGATTTTACGACTAAGCAAATTCAACAATTCTCTAAACTTGAAAATTTGTATAGGGAATGGAATGAAAAAATAAATGTGGTTTCAAGAAAAGATATTGATTCACTCTACGAAAAGCATGTTTTACATTCATTGGCAATAGCCGCAATTTGCAATTTTCATAATGGCGCAAAAGTAGTAGATATAGGGACCGGCGGCGGTTTCCCTGGCATTCCTTTATCCATTTTCTTCCCTCAAGTATCCTTTCTGTTGGCAGATAGCATAGGCAAAAAAATAAAAGTGGTACAGGAAGTATCAACAGCTATCGAGTTGAAAAATGTGCGAGCTGTGCAGGCAAGAGTAGAAACCGTAGCAGGAAATTTCGATTTTGCCATTTCAAGAGCTGTAGCACCCCTTTCAGATTTGTGGAAATGGATAAAACCAGTATTGCAAAAGGGAAGAATGAGCGATGAATTTGCCAATGGCTTACTTTGTCTGAAAGGAGGAAATTTGATTGAGGAAATAAAAAATTCAGGCTTACGTCCACATCTTTTTTCAATTTATGATGTCTTTCCGGAAGAGTTTTTTAAAGAAAAATTTGTTGTGTATGTGCCAAGATAAAATAGACTTTAAAAAGTTTTTTTTGGGAATAATACGACTAAAAAATTGAAAAAAAATTGTGAATTTTTAGTTTTTTGGAATAAATTTTGATAAAACGCCGAAACTATTCTATATTTGCACTCCCTTTGCCGGGGAGCTAGCTGTGCGCAACATCATTCTAACGAATTACTGATAATACAAAAAACCTGACCATAAAGGTATTTTCCTTTGGGGTTGGGCATTATTTGTTTGTAAATAAAATAAGAGTTTTTAAAGATACTATGGCTATAACTAAAAAACGAACCGCTACCGGTAGAATCAATTTCGGAAAGATACATGATATCGCCGAAACACCCGATCTGCTGGACATCCAGCTTCAATCGTTTAAGGACTTCTTTCAGCTCGAAACTACGCCTGATAAGCGTAACAATGAGGGATTGTTCCGTGTATTCAAGGAAAATTTTCCTATTACAGATACACGCAACATTTTTGTTCTTGAATTTTTAGATTATTTCGTAGATCCGCCTCGCTACACCATTGAAGAGTGTATGGAGCGTGGACTTACTTATTCCGTTCCATTGAAAGCAAAGCTGCGCTTGTCTTGTAATGATGAAGAACACGTGGACTTTGAAACAATCGTTCAAGATGTGTTTTTGGGAAACATTCCATACATGACACCTCGGGGTACATTTGTTATCAATGGTGCTGAGCGTGTAGTTGTTTCTCAGCTTCATCGCTCTCCGGGAGTTTTCTTCGGACAAAGTGTGCATCCAAATGGTACCAAAATATATTCTGCCCGTGTCATTCCTTTCAAAGGAGCATGGATGGAATTTGCTACCGACATCAACAATGTGATGTATGCATACATTGATCGTAAAAAGAAATTTCCAGTAACTACTTTGCTTCGCTCTATAGGTTTTGAAACCGATAAAGACATTCTGGAATTATTTGGAATGGCTGATGAAGTGAAAGCTGAACGTAAAGCGTTAGAAGCGAACCTTGGCCGCCGATTGGCTGCTCGTGTACTTCGTAGTTGGACAGAAGATTTCGTAGATGAAGACACCGGCGAAGTGGTTACTATCGAACGGAATGAAGTGGTTTTAGACCGCGATAACGTTTTGGATGAAGATAGCGCAAACATGATTGTGGAAATGGGCATCAAAACCATCTTCCTTCAAAAAGAAGAAGTTAGTGGCGATTATTCTATCATCTACAATACCCTAAATAAAGATACCTCCAACTCAGAACTTGAAGCAGTACAACATATCTATCGTCAACTTCGTGGATCTGATGCACCAGATGATGAAACAGCACGCGGTATTATTGACAAGCTCTTCTTCTCTGACAAGCGTTATGACTTAGGTGAAGTAGGGCGGTACAAAATCAACCGTAAATTGGGGCTGGAAAGTAACCTGAATACCAAGGTGCTTACTAAGCAAGATATTATTTCTATCATTAAATACTTGGTTCGCCTAACTAATGGTAAGGCAGAAATTGATGATATTGATCATTTGAGCAACCGTCGTGTACGTACCGTAGGCGAACAATTGTTTGCTCAATTTGGTGTAGGTTTAGCTCGTATGGCTCGCACCATTCGCGAACGTATGAATGTGCGTGATAATGAAGTTTTTACACCAATTGATCTAATCAATGCACGGACACTTTCTTCTGTAATCAACTCATTTTTTGGTACCTCACAGCTTTCTCAATTCCTCGATCAAACAAACCCACTTTCTGAAATTACGCACAAACGTCGTATTTCAGCACTCGGACCCGGCGGTTTGAGTCGGGAACGTGCAGGTTTTGAGGTGCGTGACGTACACTATTCTCACTATGGTCGCTTGTGTACCATTGAAACACCAGAAGGTCCAAACATTGGTTTGATTTCAACCCTTTGCGTTCATGCTAAAATCAACGATATGGGCTTTATCGAAACGCCTTATCGTAAAGTGAAAGAAGGAAAAGTAGATTTGAAAAACTACACTTTCCTAAGTGCTGAAGAAGAAGATGAAAAGAAAATTGCCCAGGCAAATGTTCCGCTAGATGACAAAGGAATGTTTATTGAGAAAGCAATTACCAGCCGCCAAACCGGCGATTTCCCAATTCTTGAACCTGAGGAAGTAGAATTTATGGACGTAGCACCCAACCAAATTGTTGGTCTGTCCGCTTCTCTTATCCCTTTCTTAGAACATGATGATGCCAACCGTGCCTTGATGGGATCAAACATGCAACGACAAGCTGTTCCTCTTATTCGCCCTCAAGTGCCAATTGTTGGTACCGGCTTAGAAGGAAAAGCGGCTCGTGATGCACGTATTCAGATCCATGCAGATGGAAATGGTCTTGTAGAATATGTGGACGCAAAAGAAATTCATGTACGCTATGAACGTAGCGATAAAGCACGCTTAGTTTCATTTGAAGACGATTTGAAAGTTTATACCCTTACTAAATATATCAAAACCAACCAAAGCACCAGCATTACTTTGAAGCCGGCAGTTCGTCGGGGTCAAAAAGTGAAACAAGGTGATTTCCTTACTGAGGGTTATGCTACTCAAAATGGAGAACTGGCCTTAGGTCGTAATTTGAAAGTTGCTTTCATGCCTTGGAAAGGTTACAACTTTGAAGATGCCATCGTAATAAACGAAAAAGTAGTTCGTGAAGATTGGTTTACCTCAGTTCATATTGATGAATACGAATTGGAAGTTCGTGATACGAAACTAGGTGAAGAAGAATTGACACCTGACATTCCTAACGTTTCTGAAGAAGCAACGAAAGATCTGGATGAAAACGGAATTATTCGTGTAGGTGCTCACATTGGTGAAGGTGATATTTTGATAGGCAAAATAACACCTAAAGGCGAGACTGATCCTACACCAGAAGAAAAATTACTTCGTGCAATTTTTGGCGATAAAGCCGGCGATGCAAAAGATGCTTCTTTGAAAGCACCGAGTGGGGTAGAAGGAATTGTTATTGACAAAAAACTATTCCAACGCTCTAAGAAAGATAAAAACTCGAAAGTTCGAGAAAAAGCTGCTTTAGAAAAAATCGAAAAAGTTCATGAAAAGAACATTGACGATTTGAAAAACCTATTGATGGAAAAATTGATGACATTGTTGAAAGACAAATCATCACAAGGTATTTCCAACAACTTTGGTGAATTAGTATTAGCAAAAGGCGGCAAATTCAATAGCAAAACCTTAGGCTCTATTGATTATGCCAACGTGAACTCTTTGGGTTGGACAGGCGATGCTGAGACTGATGAATCCATCAACCAATTGTTGCACAATTACAATATCAAATACAACGAAGAAATTGGTCGTTACAAGCGTGAGAAATTCAATCTCTCTATTGGTGACGAATTACCAACCGGCGTGTTGAAATTAGCAAAAGTATATCTCGCTTCTAAGCGTAAGTTGAAAGTGGGTGATAAAATGGCAGGTCGTCACGGTAATAAGGGAATTGTTGCCCGTATTGTTCGAGCAGAAGATATGCCTTTCCTCGAAGACGGAACTCCGGTAGATATTGTACTTAATCCATTGGGCGTACCTTCTCGTATGAACTTAGGACAGATTTACGAAACAGTACTTGGCTGGGCAGGCGAGAAGCTGGGTGTTAAGTTTGCCACTCCTATCTTTGATGGTGCATCTGTAGAGGAGATTGGTGATCTAATCAGCGAAGCCGGATTACCAGAATTCGGTCATACTTATCTCTATGATGGAGAAACCGGCGAGCGTTTCCACCAAAAAGCAACTGTAGGAATCATTTACATGATTAAACTACACCACATGGTGGATGATAAAATGCACGCTCGTTCTATCGGTCCATATTCACTTATTACCCAACAACCATTAGGCGGTAAAGCTCAATTTGGTGGTCAGCGTTTTGGTGAAATGGAGGTTTGGGCACTCGAAGCTTATGGCGCAGCCAATATTCTTCAAGAATTGTTGACACTAAAATCTGATGACATTGTAGGTCGTGCAAAAACCTACGAAGCTATTGTGAAAGGTGACAACGTACCTAAACCGGGTATTCCTGAATCGTTCAACGTATTGGTAAATGAGCTGAGAGGCTTGGGGCTTGAATTGAAATTTGAATAGTCATATTTTACAGAGGGTACTTAAATACAAAAAAGTATTTGCTCCCTCTGTAATTCTTTTGCTTTTATTAATCAAAAAAGCTATCAAAAAAACTTTAAAACACTTCTTTTTAATATGGCAGTAAAAAAAGAAAATCGTCCCAAATCTGGATTTAGTAAGATTACGATTAGTTTGGCATCACCAGATGCAATTTTAGATCGTTCGTATGGTGAGGTGTTAAAGCCCGAAACCATCAACTATCGTACTTACAAACCAGAACGTGATGGTTTATTTTGCGAGAAAATATTTGGTCCTGTAAAGGACTATGAATGTTATTGCGGTAAGTACAAGCGTATTCGCTATAAGGGAATCGTTTGCGACCGTTGTGGTGTAGAAGTAACAGAGAAAAAAGTGCGTCGCGAACGCATGGGACACATCAAATTGGTAGTTCCAGTTGTACATATTTGGTATTTCAAATCGCTACCCAATAAGATTGGTTATATGCTCGGCGTAAGTTCCAAGAAATTGGAAAGCATCGTGTATTACGAGCGTTATGTTGTTGTGCAAGGTGGTGAAGCAGAGGATTTGATACGCCAAAAATTGAATTTGCGTGAAACTGAAAATACTAATTTACAACTGCTTACTGAAGATGAATATTTAGAAATTCTGGACAGCATTTCTAAAGAAAATCAATATTTGCCAGATGAAGACCCCAATAAGTTTATTGCTAAAATGGGATCTGAAGCATTGCAAGCATTGCTCAGTCGAATTGATTTAGATCAATTGTCTTATGACCTACGCAATGCAGCCGCAAATGAAACATCACAGCAACGTAAGCAAGAAGCATTGAAGCGCCTTTCAGTGGTTGAAGCATTTCGTGATGCTAACACACGTGTAGAAAATCGCTTGGAATGGATGGTGATGCAATATTTACCGGTAATTCCACCAGAACTACGCCCATTAGTACCTTTAGATGGTGGACGTTTTGCCTCTTCCGACTTAAATGATTTATACCGTCGTGTAATCATTCGAAACAATCGTTTGAAACGTTTGATAGAAATTAAAGCACCGGAAGTTATCTTGCGAAATGAAAAGCGAATGTTGCAAGAAGCTGTTGATAGCCTTTTTGACAACTCCCGTAAATCAAATGCCGTGAAAGCAGAAGGTGGACGTGCCTTAAAATCGCTTTCCGATGTCTTGAAAGGTAAACAAGGACGTTTTCGTCAAAACCTACTCGGTAAACGTGTGGACTACTCTGGTCGTTCGGTAATTGTTGTAGGTCCTGAAATGAAATTGCATGAGTGTGGTATTCCAAAAGATATGGCTGCCGAATTGTTCAAGCCATTTATCATACGCAAGCTAATCGAAAGAGGTATTGTAAAAACAGTAAAAAGTGCTAAAAAATTAGTTGAGAAGAAAGAAAGTGTTGTATGGGATATCTTAGAAAATGTGTTGAAAGGGCATCCTGTTCTTCTCAACCGCGCCCCAACACTTCACCGTTTATCTATTCAAGCATTTCAGCCTCGCTTAATTGAAGGTAAAGCCATTCAGCTTCACCCATTAGTGTGTTCAGCATTCAATGCCGACTTTGATGGTGACCAAATGGCCGTTCACGTTCCACTGAGTCATGCAGCAATATTGGAAGCACAATTATTAATGCTGGCTTCTCATAATATCTTGAATCCGCAAAATGGTACACCCATCACCCTTCCTTCGCAGGACATGGTTCTTGGCTTGTATTATATTTCTAAGGGCAAGAAAACGATGGGTGATGAAATCATAAAGGGAGAAGGTATGAGTTTCTATTCTCCTGAAGAAGTGATCATTGCCCACAATGAAAATCGAGTTGACTTGCATGCTTGGATAAAAGTGAAAGTGGACGTTTTACAAAGCGATGGATCCATTAAAAAACAATTGCTTGAAACAACTGCAGGTAGAGTAATTTTTAACCAATTTGTACCTAAGGAAAATGGTTTTGTGAATGCTATTTTAACCAAGAAATCTTTGCGTGAAATTATCGGCGCAATCTTGGTGAATGCAGGTATTCCCAAAACAGTACAATTCCTGGATGATATTAAAACATTAGGTTTCCGTACTGCATTCCGTGGTGGATTATCTTTCTCCATCAACGATCTGAAGATTCCTGATGTAAAAGCTGAATTAGTGAAATCGGCTCAAGGTGAAGTGGACGAAGTGTGGGATAACTACAATATGGGGCTTATCACCAACAACGAACGTTATAACCAAATCATTGATATCTGGAGTCGTGTTGATACACGTGTAACTGAAACATTGATTCGTGAAATGGCAAGTGACAAACAAGGATTCAACTCCGTGTATATGATGCTTGATTCCGGTGCTCGTGGATCGAAACAACAGGTAAAGCAGTTGGCTGGATTAAGAGGTCTGATGGCTAAGCCTCGTCGCTCAGGTTCTTCAGGTTCTGAAATTATTGAAAACCCAATCCTATCTAACTTTAAGACAGGTCTTTCGGTTCTTGAATACTTTATCTCTACCCACGGTGCGCGTAAAGGTCTTGCGGATACTGCCCTAAAAACAGCAGATGCCGGTTACCTTACTCGTCGTTTGGTGGATGTAGCTCAAGATGTTGTTATCAATGAAGAAGATTGTGGAACACTACGTGGTATTGCAACTTCAGCACTGAAAGACAATGAAGAAATCGTAGAGCCATTGTTTGATCGTATCATTGGTCGTACTTCATTACATGATGTATATAATCCAATCAACGATTCTCTAATTGTTGCTGCTGGTGAAGCTATCACGGATGCGATCGCTCATGAAATAGAAGAAGCCGGAGTAGATACGGTTGAAATACGCTCCGTATTGACGTGTGAGGCTCGTCGAGGAGTGTGTGCCAAATGCTATGGTAAAAACTTAGCAACTGGCTATATGACTCAAAAAGGTGATGCTGTTGGTATCATTGCAGCACAGTCTATCGGTGAACCAGGTACACAGCTTACACTTCGTACCTTCCACGTGGGTGGTGTTGCGGGTGCATCTGCTATTGAAAGTCAATTGGCTGCTCGTTTTGATGGCACTATCCAATTTGATGGAGTGCGTACCACAACTTATGTTGATGCAGAAGGCGAAAAACAAACAGTTGTTATCGGTCGTACAGGTGAAGTGAGAATTGTAGATGTTAATAATGATCGTTTGTTGATTACTAATAACATTCCTTATGGCTCTATCTTGAAAGTAAAAGATGGGCAGAAAATTGCAAAAGGTGATGTAATCTGTACATGGGATCCGTTTAACGCCGTGATTATTTCTGAAGTTTCAGGACGAGTGAAATTTGAACACGTCATTGAAGGTGTTACCTTCCGTGAAGAAGCAGACGAGCAAACCGGTCACCGAGAAAAAGTAGTAATTGAAACAAAGGATAAAACGAAAATTCCGGGTATTATTGTAGAAGGAAAAGAAGCCAAAACCTATAACCTTCCTGTTGGTTCACATATCGTTGTTGATGCTGAGGAAGATGTGCATAATGGACAGGTTCTTGTGAAAATTCCGAGAATTATGGGCCGTAGCCGAGATATCACTGGTGGTCTTCCACGTGTTACAGAATTGTTTGAAGCACGTAATCCATCAAATCCGGCTGTAGTTGCTGAAGTAGATGGTGTAGTTACCTTTGGAAACATCAAGCGTGGTAACCGTGAAATTGTGATAGAAAGCCGTGAAGGATTAGTGAAAAAGTATCTTGTTCCGTTAACTCGTCACATCATGGTGCAAGATGGAGACTTTGTAAAAGCAGGAAATGCCCTCTCCGATGGAGCTATTACACCAGGAGATATTCTTGCCATCAAAGGTCCATTTGCTGTTCAAGAATACTTGGTAAATGAAATTCAAGAAGTATATCGTTTACAAGGTGTAAAAATCAACGATAAGCACATTGAAGTTATCGTACGTCAGATGATGCGCAAGGTGAATGTGGTTGATCCCGGTGATACAAAATTCCTAGAAGATGATACCGTTGATAAGTTTGAATTGATTGAAGAAAACGATTGGATTTTCGATAAGAAAGTAGTAACTGATGCAGGTAGCAGCGATAAGCTTCATGCTGGACAAATAGCTACACTTCGTGAAATTCGTGAAGAAAATAGTTTGCTTCGTCGTTCAGATAAAAAATTGGTAGAATTCCGAGATGCTAATCCTGCAACTTCTACACCGATGCTGCATGGTATTACTAAAGCATCATTGGGTACTCAAAGCTGGATATCTGCCGCTTCATTCCAAGAAACAACCAAAGTGTTATCCACTGCAGCTATCACCGGAAAAAGCGATAGCTTGATGGGATTAAAGGAAAATGTCATCACCGGAAATCTAATTCCTGCCGGAACCGGTAGTCGTGACTTTGATGATATTGTAGTAGGTTCTAAAGAAGAATTTGATCTTCTTATGGCAAACCGCGATGTCCTTCAGTTTGATGAAGAAGAATAATTTTATATTTTAGTCAAAATACATATAAAAAAGCTGCTCATTTTGAGCAGCTTTTTTGTGTGTCAGGCATGTTCTTTATCTATAGGGTGCAAGTCCCGAACGAGAGTTGCAGTACTTATCGTTAGCCAAGGGCAAGGGTGTCCATCGTGAGATGGAGATACTGTTCAAAAGGTGCATACACCATTGAGGATGCCCTTGGGCGAACCGTACAGCGAGGGAATTTAGAAGCCGGAGCCACCATTGGTATAGTATTGCTGCCATCAGGCTTTTATTTGCTTCACATCGGTTCGGATCGCTATAAATTCACCAAAC
>JAFDXP010000017.1 GCA_018267875.1 Bacteroidota bacterium
CTTGTAAGTTCGTAACTATTAAGGAATAGATGCCTGCATTAGCATTAGTTGGTGTTGCTGTTCCAATCCATTGAGTAGTCAATCCGGTTGTGTTTTTGAAGGTAGTGAGATCTGTTGGGAAGCCCGGACAAATATTTGCAGTTGTATCATTACCGATATTAGGTTTGGGATTTAAGCCAATTGTTATAACTGCTGTATCCATACATCCTTGAGCATTTGTTACGATCAAAGTATAAACACCGGGTCCAACAGCGGCTGGTGTAGCAGTGCCAATCCATTGAGTTATCAGTCCGGTAGTGTTTTTAAAAGTCGTTAGGTTGGCAGTGAAAAATGGACAAACATTGGCTGTGGTATCGTTTCCAAGGTTTGGTTTTGGATAAAGCCCAACCGTGATAAATGCAGTGTCCTTTGAACAAGCATAGTTTGAGTTCTGAACAGCTAAGCGATATAATCCGTTTGGTGCCAAAGTTAATGGAGGCATTGCTCCGCCACTCATGTTGGTGTAGGTGATAATATCAAATGGCTTTAAATTGTATAAGTTGCTGATGTCTGTTGTGAAACCCGGGCATACATATACGGTAGTGTCTGCGCCTAAGGTTACTTCATAGTGAAACTTATAACTGAAACAACTGCTTGGGCTGGTCATTCTAAAATAAATACTATCAGATGTGCGGCAATAAAAGTTCAAAGTATCATAGCGAGTTTGTCCGGGGTTTACATATCCGTTGATGTCGCTGTAAAACTGGTTTTGAGTATTATCATACAATTGGAAATAGACATATTGGTTACCCGCTCCTCCTGTATTGGTTCTTTGAATATAAACTCTTAGCGTTCCGTTTTGTGGTAGTTTGGTTTTGAAGAAATCGTCTGAATTAGAGGCATTACTACCGTTTACATACCCAATTGAACCATTGACACTGTCCGTTGGTTTTAGGTAGGCAGCCGTTGCAAAGCTGTTGTTGTTAGTGGTGTCCACATGTAAGACTCCATTGCTATTGCTATTGAGCATTTGATAGCTGAGTTTATAACTGAAACAACTGCTTGGGCTGGTCATTCTAAAATACATAGAATCCGAGGCACGGCAATAAAAGTCCAAGGTGTCATAGCGAGTTTGTCCGGGGTTTACATATCCGTTGATGGCGCTGTAAATCTGGTTTTGAACTTTATCATACAGTTGGAAATAGACATATTGGTTACCCGCTCCTCCTGTAGTGGTTCTTTGTATATATACTCTTAGCGTTCCATCTTGTGGTAGTTTGGTTTTGAAGAAATCGTCTGAATTAGAGGCATTACTACCGTTTACATACCCAATTGAACCATTGACGCTGTCCGTTGGTTTTAGGTAAGCAGCCGTTGCAAAGCTGTTGTTGTTAGTAGTGTCCACATGTAAGACTCCATTGTTGTTGAGCATTTGATAGCTGAGCTTATAACTGAAACAACTGCTTGGGCTGGTCATTCTAAAATACATAGAATCCGAGGCACGACAATAAAAGTTCAAAGTATCATAGCGAGTTTGCCCGGGGCTTACATATCCGTTGATGTCATTATAAATCTGGTTTAGAGCTTTGTCATACACTTGGAAATAGACATATTGGTTACCGCTTCCTCCTGTATTAGTTCTTTGAATATAAACTCTTAGCGTTCCATCTTGTGGCAGTTTGGTTTTGAAGAAATCGTCTGTATTGTAAGTATTACTACCATTAACATACCCAATTGAACCATTGACACTGTCCGTTGGTTTTAGGTAAGCAGCCGTTGCAAAGCTGTTGTTGTTAGTAGTGTCCACATGTAAGGCTCCATTGCTATTGAGCATTTGATAGCTGAGCTTATAACTGAAACAACTGCTTGGGCTGGTCAAAGCAAAATACATGGAATCCGATGCACGGCAATAAAAGTTCAAGGTATCGTAGCGAGTTTGCCCGGGGCTTACATATCCGTTGATGTCATTATAAATCTGGTTTTGAGCTTTGTCATACACTTGGAAATAGACATATTGGTTGCCGCTTCCTCCTGTATTGGTTCTTTGTATATATACTCTTGCCGTTCCATCTTGTGGCAGTTTGGTTTTATATATATCTGTTGAGTTAGTGCCGGAAGCATTTGTATATTGAATTAGACCTACAACAGAATCTGTAGCATTAAAATATGCAGCATTGGTAAGTGCATTGTGGGTTCCAATATCGTTTATTACAGTTATAGGTGAGGGGACTTTGTAAGTTATTTTATAGTTGAAACATTGGTTCCCGCCATACATTAAAAAGTATAAGCTGTCATCATCTCTGCAGTTAATCGTCAGGGTGTCATAATAAGTCACATTGGGTGACAAATTACTATTGTTGAGCACTAAATAATTATTCACAATTAAGTTCTGCGCCTTATCATACATGTAGAAATTAACAGAGCCATTGCTAACTCCAGTATTGGTAACTTCAAGATAAACTTGCATGGTGCCACGAAATGATTTTGGTCCATAAAAGAAATCAGCTTGATCTCCTGAGCAGTTTATGGTACCTATCATAGCTGTATTGTATGCTATTGAATTTGCTTGTGCAAATGTGTTGTTAGGTTCTGTTTCGGTTGCACCCCGAGCACTAAACCCAGCAAAACATACTGTCAATAAGAAGTAGATGAAATGCTTCATAAATCTGCGTTTTAAAAGTGAAATGAATTTTAAAACGAAAGTCTATACAAAGCAGGGGGTAGGCAATACCTAATTTGTAGTATTCGCCTAATAAATTATATACTCAATCTAAATTATTGTTAGGTATTTTTAAATACCGAATAAATATTTGAATAAAGGAGTAAGCAATTTGTTCAAAGCAATTGTTCCTTATGAATGGTTTAGGGTGAAGGGATAAAAAATACAGGCTAAAAATCAATCAGCTTGAAAGTGTATATCGGCGTTATTAATAGTTGATTCATTCCCCGTTATTATAGCAAGTCTTTCAATCACAGTGTCCACTAATGCATCTGGGCAAGAAGCGCCTGAAGTAACCATAATCCTTAGTGGGCGATGAGGTGGAAGAAAATCAGTCGTAACCTGCTCTATTTGTTTGTGTAAGTTAAAATGAGAGATGGATAGCCCATCCAGTAAACAAGATTCGTCTTTGATAAAATAGGTGGGTAATTTGTCTTCACATAATTCAACTAAGTGAGAAGTATTTGAACTGTTGTAACCACCTATAACAAGGGCAAAATCAGCTGCTTCTTGCAACATGCCTTGCACGGCACTTTGGTTATCGTTGGTGGCATAGCAAAGGGTATCTCGGGTATCTGCAAACCTATCTGCAATATTCGACGGGGTTAATGAATAATGTTCGGCCATTACACTTTTCAAATAGTCAGCAATGCCTTGCGTTTCGCTTGCTAACATGGTAGTTTGGTTTACTACACCTATACGTTGCAAGTCTTTTTTTGCATCAAATCCTTCAGAATATTGACCTTTAAAATCAGTATAAAATTGCTCTGAGGGTAGTGACCCAATTATAAATTGGCTTAGATGCTGTGCTTGCGTCATGTCTTTGACAACAACGGTTGGTGTATGTGCCTGACTATGTGAAAAAGTAGCGCGTGTTTCTTCATGTTTAGGTTTGCCATGCACTACAATTGTATATCCTTCTTTGCCAATTTTTTCAGCCCTATTCCATACTTTTTCTACAAACGGACAGGTGGTTTCATATCGCGAAGGTTCAATACCTTTTTCGCGCATTTTATGTTCCAGTTCTAAGGTTGTTCCAAATGCCGGAATGACAACTATATCATCCTGTGTTATATCCTCCCAATCCATAAGTAAATTGCCTTTTGTATCCATGATAAAACGAACACCAAGCATTTGTAAGTCTGCATTTACGCCCGGATTGTGAATCATTTCACTGAGTAAAAAAATACGTTTCCCGGGATTTTCATTGACTGCCCGAAAGGCAATTTCAATGGCATTTTCAACACCATAACAAAAACCAAAATGTCGGGCTAAGATTATTTCTAAAGAACCAAGCCTTAAACGGGTAGGCGAAAAATCCTTTTTAAGCTTATCGGCGGCTTTTCTTTGTTGTTTGATGGCAGTTACGAGCGGACTACGGTAGTGAACCGGAACATTAAAAGACTTCATGAAGAGTTTCCTGCTGCAAATTTACGGAATAGCAACAAGCTACATTTCTTATAATTCTTCTAAATCTGGAATCTGCAAATTCGTTAAAAATAGGTACAGTCTATTTTTTTAATTCTTTTGCCCAAGCATCCTTCAAAGTAACGGTGCGATTAAAAATAATATGGTCTGATTTGCTATCATTATCCACACAGAAATATCCCTTGCGTATGAACTGGAAATGCTGGCCGGCTTTTGCTTTTGCTAATTCAGGCTCTATCCACACTTGTTGTAATATCGAAAGGGAGTCAGGATTCAAATAATCTTTGAAATCTCCATCTTCATTTGCAGGATTGTCAGTTTTGAAAAGACGATCGTACAAACGCACTTCTGCACTTTGTGCATGTCTAACACTCACCCAATGAATCGTTCCCTTTACCTGAATGCCGCTTGTGTCACTTCCACTACGACTTTCAGGAATGTAGGTACAATGAATAGAAACGACCTTGCCCGATTCGTCTTTTTGAAAATTATCACAGCGAACAATGTAAGCTCCTTTTAAACGAACCATTAATCCCACTCCAAGCCTGAAAAATTTCTTGGGTGGGTTTTCCATGAAGTCTTCGCGCTCAATCCAAAGCTCATTGGAAAATAAAACCTTTCTTTTTCCCGCAGATTCATCTTCCGGATTGTTTTCTAATTCTAATTCTTCAGAATGATCAGTTGGGTAGTTTGTAATGACTAATTTGATAGGATCTAAGACTGCCATAGCTCGAATTGCATGTTTGTTAAGGTCTTCACGAACACAAAACTCTAGCAAACTCAAGTCAACAATATTTTCTCGTTTTGCAATCCCTACCGTTTCGCAAAAATTCCGAATGGATGCAGCAGGATATCCTCTACGACGCATTCCGCTGATAGTGGGCATACGGGGATCGTCCCAACCGTTTACGTGTTTTTCGTTAACTAATTGAAGTAGTTTTCGCTTGCTCATTACCGTGTAGGTAAGGTTGCGGCGAGCAAACTCATATTGGTGCGATGGAAAAATTTCTAAATGCTCAATAAACCAATCATACAAAGGGCGATGATGAATAAATTCAAGTGTACAAATGGAGTGGGTGATATGCTCAATGCTATCACTTTGACCATGTGCAAAATCATACATTGGATAAATGCACCACTGATCGCCGGTACGGTGATGATGCTCATGCTTGATGCGATAAATGATAGGGTCACGCATCAACAAATTGGGATGAGCCATGTCAATTTTTGCACGCAAAACTTTTTCGCCATCTGCAAATTTCCCATCTCTCATTGCCTCAAACAATGCCTTGTTTTCTTCCTTGCTTCGATTTCTGAAAGGGCTATTGGTGCCCGGTATAGTCAGATTGCCCTTCATTGAAGCAATTTGTTCGGACGTACTATCATCTACGTAAGCTAATCCTTTATCAATAAGCTTTTGGGCGTATTCAAACAGTGTGTCAAAATAATCAGACGTAAAATATTCATTGTCCCAACTATAGCCTAACCACTTTATATCGTTCTTTATGTTTTCAACATATTCGGTCTCTTCGGTTGTAGGGTTAGTGTCGTCAAAACGCAAATTGCATTTACCCTTATATTTTTTAGCAAGACTAAAATTGAGGTGAATACTTGAAGCATGGCCTATGTGCAAATATCCGTTTGGCTCGGGTGGAAATCGGGTATGTATATTTTCATATTTACCTTCTTTCAGGTCAGTCTCTATTATTTCTTCTAAAAAATTAAGGGAGCGCTCTTCAGACATAGACAATTCCAATTGTTTTTATTTGGGTGTGCAAAGGTAAGCAGGGAAAAGATTGTTAAACGTTTTGGTTACAGTAAATAAATATGTCGTATTTTTTGAAAATAAAATTGTTTATTTTAAGTTGTGGCTAAGAATTTATCCATTTCAAAAAACATAAGAATTCCTTTATGAAAAAACTTTGCTTCGTTTTTGCTTTCATTGCATGGCAACTTTCCGCATTGGCTCAACCTGTCATCTCTAATGGCAACAATCTTCCTGCTGTAGGTTATTTAGATACTTTAGCTTCTGTAACATCATCCACTACATTGCCGGGAAGCGGCGGTGCAAATGTTACTTGGAATTTTAGTTCACTCACTCCCACAAAAAATGGCACTTTTAAAATGGTGCAACCTTCTACAACGCCATTCAGTTCTACATTTCCTAATGCTACCCATGCAGATCAACAAGTTACTTTTGGTGGCTCAACCGTGTATGAATTTTGGAAGGTCACTTCCGGTAAAATGGAAATGTTAGGCAGCTATTTTTCAAGTACAACAGGAAATAATTATACCACAAACCCTAAAACACATTTCTCATTTCCTTGCAACTATGGCAATTCGTTTACGGACACATTTCAATTAGGCGCAAATGCACCGCAAACTGTTGTGGTTACTTATGATGGTTGGGGGAAAATAACTACACCTTATGGAACATGGACTAATGTTGCTCGTTTTAAAAGAGATTATGGCGGAGGTGATATAGAATATGAATGGTACACGACAACTCCTTACTTACGCATTGTAGCAAAGTATAGAAGCGTAAATACCTCTTGGGCTTTCATCTCCAAGCGTGGCACCACCGGTGTGAATACGCTATTGCCAGAATTAGCAACAGTTCGCTTATTTCCTAATCCGGCAACCCGATCCATACAAATAGAAATTCAATCAGCTCAAAAATTATCTGCTACCAAAATGGTTGTTGTAGATGCAAGTGGAAAGGTGGTACGTGAAATTGAGCTTGTAGATAATCACGCTGAAATTGTAAGAAATGATTTGCCTTCCGGAATGTATTTTATAACTGTGTGGCAAGAAGGAAATAAAATTGGAAAAGCACAGTTTCTATTTCAGTAACCAACTTTATTAATCATGTGAAAAGCCCATCCTGTATAGGATTGGGCTTTTCAGGTTTTTAGAAGCGTAGATAATTATTTACTTTCTAATCGAATAATGGGAACCACCATTTCTTCTAACGAGATGCCCCCGTGTTGAAAAGTATTTCGATAATAATTTACATAGTGATTGTAATTGTTGGGATAGCAAAGAAAAACATCTTCCTTAGCAAAAATAAATGTAGAACTAACATTTGGACGGGGTAGCCCTGCCGCAGATGGATCACGAAAAGCCAGTACAGCACGGTCTTCAAATTGAAGGTTGCGCCCATGTTTATAGCGAAGATTGGTAGTAGTAGCTCTGTCGCCAATACATTTGCTGGGTGTTTTTACACGCATGGTGCCATGATCGGTGGTTACAAACACTTGAAGGTCTTTGTCTGCAATTTTTTTCAATGCGCGGTGAAGTGGCGAATGCTCAAACCAACTCACTGTCAATGAACGATAGGATATTTCATCGCCTGCCAGTTCTTTTAATACTTCCATCTCTGTTCGTGCATGGCTCAGCATATCTACGAAGTTGTAAACAATTATGGTGAGATCATTTCTAAGATAGTTGTGAATGTTGTCTTCAAGGCTTTTCCCATCATCATTGTTGGTGATTTTGATATACTGCCATTTTAGGTGATCCAATTTTAGTTGCTTTAATTGACCTTCTAAAAATTTGGCTTCAAACAGGTTTTTGCCCCCTTCATCATCATCATTTTTCCATTCATTTGGATATTTTTTTTCAATTTCAACAGGCAACATACCGGCGAAAAGTGCATTTCTACTGTATTGTGTAGCGGTTGGCAATATGCTGTAAAACATATCCTCTTCCAATATTCGAAAATTGTCAGTAACTATATGTTGAATGGCTTTCCATTGATCAAAACGAAGATTGTCAATCAGCACTAAAAAAGTTGGTTTACCTTTCTTTAAAAAAGGAGCAATTTTTTCTTTGAATAAACTGTGTGAAAGTACAGGTGGTAAACCTTTCCCGTTTATCCATTTTTCGTAATTCTTAGAAATATATTTGCAAAATTCTGTGTTGGCTTCTGCTTTTTGTGTTTGCAATACATCCATCATTTCATCACTATTACTTCGAGCCATTTCTAATTCCCAAAAGACAAGCTTTTTGTATAATTCCTTCCATTCTTCATGATCTGGATTGGAGCTTAATGCCATAAACAAGTTCCTAAATTCTTGCTGATAGGCTTGTGTGGTTTTTTCTGAAACCAACCTTCTGCTATCCATAATTTTTTTGAGTGAAAGCAGTACCTGATTGGGATTTACAGGCTTTATCAGGTAGTCTGAAATCTGAGAACCAATTGCTTCTTCCATCAGATTTTCAGCTTCATTTTTTGTTACCATTACAACAGGCAACTGTGGATATAATTCTTTGATTCGAGAAAGCGTTTCTAAACCTGTAATGCCCGGCATACTTTCATCTAACAACACAACATCCATCACTTTTTCTTTTAGCAATTCTAAGGCATCATATCCATTGCTAACGGGAGTTACTTCATATCCTTTGTTTTTCAAAAAAAGTATTTGTGATTTAAGCGAATCCATTTCATCGTCAACCCATAATATTTCTCCTTGTGTATTCATT
The DNA here is from genome assembly GCA_018267875.1 of Bacteroidota bacterium. Taxonomy (GTDB): domain Bacteria; phylum Bacteroidota; class Bacteroidia; order Chitinophagales; family Chitinophagaceae; genus JAFIGV01. Next base: position 8,612 of record JAFDXP010000017.1, read on the forward strand.
TCATTGTTTTGAATGAGGAATTGATTTTTGCATTGTAGTTGATTAAAGATAAGCGGTCGCATGTTACCTCAAATCGCTTTAACGCAAAATTGGCACAGAATCGTATGTTCAACAGCTAACTACTAATATTGTGTGAAATGATACATTAGTATGACTGATCAGTTTAAAGCGCAAATTCGAAAGGCCAAAAGTTCAGATTGTGCTTCAATGTTGGTGTTGATTCGTGAGTTAGCAAATTTTGAACAAGCACCAGAAGAAGTAACCGTTTCTTTAGATCATTTTAAAGAAAGTGGTTTTGGTGAAAAGCCTGTTTGGTGGGCGTTTGTAGCGTTTGTAACGGATGAAGTAGGCAAAGAAATATTAATTGGTTTTGCGCTTTATTATATTCGCTATTCTACGTGGAAAGGTCAACGCATGTATTTGGAAGACATTTTTGTTACCGAAGAATGGCGTGGTAGAAATATTGGTACTATGTTGATGAGTGCTTTGATCGTTGAAGCAAAACAAATGCAGTTGAAGGGAATGTCTTGGCAAGTACTGAATTGGAATGAACCGGCTATTCAATTTTACAAAAAATATGGAGCCTCACTCGATGATGGATGGATCAATGTTTCGATAAACGTTTAGAAGGAAAGATGTACTATTTTGAAGACAACTTTCCTAATTTCATTTTATTGAGAATTTCAGAAATTTTTTGCTTGGTGTGTAAGGGGAAATCAGCTTGCATCATCCAATCATAATATTGTGGTTCTGCTGTAAAAATATCTTCCACTTTTCTTCCCTTGTGTTTGCCGAAATTGAATATGGCGTAACCGTCTTTTAATACAATTCGACGAGCATAGTCCACCATTTCTTCTCCACCGGCGGTGAAATCATGAAGTGATTTTACATCGTTTTTCAGATCTGAATATCGATCTAATTGCGATTCCAACACATCAATAGTTGCTAACACATCTGCTTCAGCGCTATGTGCATTTTCTAATTGTTTGTTGCAATAGAATTGATATGCTGCACTCAATGTTCGGCTTTCCATCTTGAAAAAAATCTGTTGCACATCTATCATTTGCCTTTCCGTAAAATCTACCGTAATGCCCACACGCAAAAATTCTTCGGCTAACAAAGGAATGTCAAATTTGGAACTGTTATAGCCACCCAAATCACAATTTTTCATCCAATCGAATAATTGATGTGCAATTTGTTTAAAAGTAGGCGCATCTTTTATGTCAGCATCATAAATGCCGTGTATGGCCGAGCTTTCAGCAGGAATAGGAATAGTTGGATTGATACGTTTTACGAATGATTCTCTCGTGCCGTCCGTTTTTAGCTTCACTAAAGCAAGTTCTACAATTCTATCCCGACTATGATCTGTGCCGGTGGTTTCTAAGTCAAAGAAAATTATCGGTTTAGTCAATGCAAGATGTGCCATAATTATTTATTTGGATTGCGAAACTACATTTTTCCAATCAATCCCATCAAAGGTTCCGGAGCTCATCAATAGCAAACAAACTGGTTTTTTTGAAGTAGAAATTAATTGTTCGGTAAGGTTTATCAGCTTTTCTTTATCGGATACTACTTTCAGATCGATTCGTTTAAAACTTTGATAAACTTGATTCGTATCTAAATGAGGTAATCCCTTCAATGTGAGTGCATGGTTGCTGAAGAAAACTAAAGAGTGATCGGGGGAATCCATGCTACCGGCATATTCCTTCAAAAAATTTTCGCTCAAACTACTGTATGTATGCAATTCAAAACAAGCTATTAATTCGTGGATTGGATAAGCCTCTCGAACTGCATCCAATGTGGCTTTTAGCTTTGAAGGGGCATGTGCAAAATCTCGGTACGCAACTATACTTTCAGTTTGTATCAATTTTTCAAGTCGGCGTGCTGCTCCGGTAAAGTCTGCAATCGCTTCATAGCTATCTTGACGTAAAATTCCTAATGCTTCACATACAGAAACAGCAGCCTCCAAATCAATCAGATTATGTCTTCCAAAAACAGAAACGCGAACATCACCACCATCTGTATCTAAAATTGCAACACCATCTTCGTATCGAAACCGAGGAACCCCATAACTTATCTTCTTTAAATGTTGCCCCGATTTTTCTACAATTCTAACCACTTCTGCATCTTCATTGTTGTAAAGCAATAACATGCCGGGTTTTAGTAATTGCAGATATTGCTCAAATTGACTACAATAGTTTTCATAAGTTGGAAAGACATTGATATGATCCCAAGCTATGCCATTCAAAACAGAAATTTCAGGATGATAAAAGAAAATTTTTGGTCTTTTTTCAACTACCGAAGCCGGATATTCATCTCCTTCTAAAATGATGGTAGGTGCATCTGTCAACTGAACACTTTGCTCGAAACCTGGAACTTTTGCACCAACTAAAAAATCAAATTCTTTACCGCACTTTTTTAAAATGTGCATGACCATAGATGTTATGGTTGTTTTGCCATGACTACCGGCAATGGCTACACGACGCTTATCTTTACAAACTTCATAAATGTATTGAGGAAAGGAGTAGATAGGAATCCCTAATTTTTGTGCTTGTATCAATTCCGGATTGTCTGCTTTTGCGTGCATTCCCAAAACAATAGCATCTATATCTGTCGTTATTTTTGCAGGAAACCATCCTTGTTGAGTAGGAAGAATTCCGGACTTTAAAAGATTGGTTTTTGCCGGATCATTAATTTCATCATCACTACCCGAAATAATATGCCCTTGTCTGAGTAAAGCTAAGGCTAATTGATGCATGATGGCCCCGCCGATTGCAATAAAATGTATGTGCTTCATTAATTTTTTGTAGTTTTACAAAAGTAAATCAGAGGATCAATGGATCCGTTTTAAAAGTAGCCATTATATGCAAGTGATATCCACTTTTCGCCGATTAGCACCTGTTGTAGCCTTATTAGTATTCGTGTTTTTAGTAACTTCTTGTACCACTAATAAGAAGTACGGATGCCCCAACAAACTGCAAATCTCTTCAATTAAATAACATTGCCGAATACTTATAGTATTAAAAAAGACAGGAAATACCTGCCTTTTTTTGCTTTTAAATATTTGGAAGGTTTGTTTTAATAAATAGAATAGCCCAGATGTAGTTGAAGTGCTCGTTGTTGCCAAGCATCATTTATTTGTTGTTTGTTGCTATTGGTGCCGTCTAATTTATTAACGTTTGAAAGACCAATTATATAACGTACTCCGAAATTGAGATGTGCCGGTAGTTTTATCCATAAACCAATAACCCCGTCCCAACTGTTGTTGAATAATTTGGAAGCATCTTTGACCATTTCATCTTTGTCCTGAACACTCATGACACCGCTAAATTGTGGGCCTAATTGAATGGTAGCGTGTGAAAAGAATCGAATGTTTAAAAGCAATGGTACTGTGATGTAATTCACACGGAAATTTCCCCCTTTAATAGAGTCTTTACCGGTTTGTAAAAAATCTTTGTAAATATCCGTAAACTGATTTCCTGTAACAAAGGTTGCTTGTGTGTAAACAGCCTCTAATTGAATGCCTACTCGACGACCATTAATTCCTAAGTATGCTCCACCAAGCAAATTGGCTTTGTAGCCATTTTCCCAATACTTGCCATTGATGTTGGAAAAATTAGCACCCAACTTTATGCCAAGATCAACGTCAGTATTTGACTTCTGAGCGAATAAAAATATTGGGATAAATAGTAGCGTTAGGAACGAAACAATCTTGTTCATGAAAGCTGATTAACATCGCAAATGTATCGTACTTATGGAACAAATAAGCACATAAATTAGTCATCTTCTATAATGACGAATTGTGTCTGTAATGGATCAAAAGCTTCTTTCAAAATATCAAAATAGCGAGGTCCATACAATGGATACCAACTGATAAAATTTTCAACCCTTTCTTGCAAATGACCATTTGGAAATAGCGATTGCTTTATAGTTTGAATTTGTCTTACCGCATCGCTCTGTTGTCGTTTTCTAGCACGTAGCATTTTTATCTCGAATGCAGATATGAGATTTCGCACTTTTTGGGTAGTCGCATCAACCGAACGATTTAGTGTGGTATCTATCGAAACTGCCTGCCCACGCAACATTTCAATACCGGACGCAATTTGAGATAGCGCAACATTTGTTTCCCATCCGGTTGTTTTTTTGCGGATATATTTTTTGATAAGGGCTTCTTCGTCTAAAAATAATTCTTCAACGGATAGCCCCAACTTTGTTTTTATAGCCCCAGTTTTTTTATCAATCCAAAGTGCAGATTGACGCAGCATAATGACCGGAAAAAAAACACCATAATGATCAAATACTTGTTGCAACTGCATCCAATAAGCGACTTCTGCACCACCACCAATAAAAACGACATTAGGCAACAATGTTTCTTGATATAATCCCCGCAAAATAACATTTGGGCTAAATCGTTCAGGGTGATTCTTTAATTCCCCAATCAGTTGATCTTCGTTCCATTGAATGTTTGTGTGAATTACATGCCAATACTGATCTCTTTGCTCAATGCGAGCTCTGAGGTTGTCTTTTAGATAAAAAAGGTTGATAAGGCGCGGATAGGCTTGCCCTGTATAGTTTTTTTCAAGAGACAAAATTGTTTGTTGAACTATGGGATGCGTAATATGCTTAACAAGATCATCATGCATTATGTTTTGAATACGCTGTTTAAATTGAGGCTCATCAGCGTCTAAAACAATTAAACCAAATCTTCCGAAAAGTTCATTAACCAAAAAGCGAGTGGCATCGGCTATGGTAGGCTGGTGTAGGTATGCTTGAGTCAACATATTTTTTAGCTCTTCGGTATATTCGCCTGGCGGTCCCAGCTCTTTGAACAATTCCGTTAAAAGTGTCTCTAAACTATTGGTTGACATGCGTCCGACTGCACCTGTTTGGTTGTCTGCATCCCATACAAACCTTCTTTGATTATACCTAAATGTGCCTAACTCTTCTAAGTCGTTGTCTTCGCTTCCCATATAATAAACAGGAACGAATTTTTTTTCAGGATAGCGGTTTCCCAGATCTTCCGCTAAACGAATTGCATGAATGATTTTGTAGATGAAGTATAAATAACCCGTCATTAAATTAGGTTGATGGGCGGTGCAAATAGTAAATGTGTTTTCCTCTTCGAGTAAAGTTAGATTCCGATCCACGCAAGGGTTTAAGGCTATTGAACCATATTGATTTCGTAGCACGGATACCAACAATTTTCGATCAACAGGAAAATTGGATCTTTCATAGACGGCATTTTCTATTCCGGAAAGATTGGGCTCAAAGCGATAGAATGGTTTTAGTTTCTCACTACCGGAAACATAATCATTTACTAATGATGAAAATGAGTGAGTGGAACCGTATGGCAAAAAAGAAGAAGACAAAGCACAAAAAATTCTTTGCTAAGGTAGCGTAAAATGAAAGTGAAGGCATAAAACACCAACTTATGTAGCAAAACAAAATGAAGAAATAGTTTTTATCTTGTCAAAAGGTGGGAAAAGAAAAAAACTATATCAGCATAAAAAATTGGGCTGAAGATGAACGCCCTCGTGAAAAACTATTACAAAAAGGAGCCGATTCATTGAGTGATTCGGAACTTCTTGCCATCCTGATTGCTAGTGGGACAAGAGAACGATCTGCCATTGAATTGGCTCGAGATATTTTGAGCTTAGCACACAACCATATTCATGAACTTGGACGGCTTTCAATCATAGAACTGAAAAAGGTGAAAGGCATCGGAGAGGCAAGAGCCGTCACTATTGCAGCTGCTTTAGAACTGGGAAAAAGAAGGCAAATAAATGATGCTTTGCAAAGACCTATGTTGAAATCCAGTCGTGATGTTGCTGAGGTAGTTATACCCATGCTACGCGACTTAAATCATGAAGCATTTTGCGTCATTTATGTGAACAATAGCAACCGCTTAATTCGTCATGAAATCATTTCCATTGGTGGCATAACAGGCACGGTTGTAGATGTGCGCATTATCTTGAAAAATGCTTTACTGCAAAATGCAAACCAATTCTTTGTTGCACACAATCATCCATCTGGAAATCTGACACCCAGCCAAGCCGATAAACAATTGACACAACGTTTGAAAGAAGCAGGTCAAATTATGGATGTAAAACTGTTAGACCATCTGATTGTGGCCGGCTTAAACTATTTTAGCTTTTGTGATGAAGGACTCTTATAGGAAATTTTATTTTCAATAAACTTAGACTTTTAGTTTTTGTAGAAACACATCTCGTGAAATCATGCGCGCACCAAGACTTTCGAGGTGTGGTGTGTGAACTTGGCAATCTATCATTTTTATTCCCTCATTTTGTAATTGTTGCACATACTGAATAAAGGCAAACTTACTGGCATTACTCTGTGACGCAAACATGCTTTCTCCAAAAAATACTTTTCCTAATCGTACACCATATAGCCCTCCAACTAATTCATCCCTTTGCCAACATTCGGCACTAAATGCAATACCTAATTCATGAAGTTGTTGATATGCGTTTAAAATTTCTTGAGTAATCCATGTTCCATTTTGTCCCTTTCTTTTTACTTGTGCACATTGCTGCATGACTTGTTGAAATGCATTGTTTATTCGGAAGGTAAATGGTGGATGTTTTAGCAATTGCTTCATGCTTTTGCTGATATGCAACTCTTCAGGAAATAGCACAAATCGCGGATCTGGACACCACCACAAAGGTGGCTCATCTTCATTAAACCACGGAAAAATTCCACTTTGATAAGCAAGGATCAATCTTTCAACAGATAAATCACCACCTATTGCGAGAAGTCCGTCCGGTAAGGCTTCTGAAGTGTCTGGAAACCAAAGTTGATGGTCAAGAACATGTAGCGGCATAAAGTTTTGGACTATTGTAAGAGCCTATTCAACCCGGCTTTGGCTTGCTGATCAATGTTTGCTTGAAAATCGTGTCCACGCATAGAAAGACATTCGTTATAGCACCTCAAGGCATCACTTTTTTTCCCCTTCCTTTCATACATCATGCCCATTTGCAAAGCAGATCTTGCTGCAAAATGTTCAGGACGAGAACGCCCATACTGTATGGTTGTGGTATAGAATTGAATAGACTTACTGTCATTGTTTAATTCGTCATAAATTCTCCCTAATCGAAAATAATATTCTAAACGATCTACTAAAGAAAGTTTGTTCGCATCTATATCCAGCAACTTTTGAAGGGCTATTTGATAATACCCACCATCGCTAAGCAATCTTGCCTCTAAAATTGCCGTTGCAGGATAGATATTCGCTTCGGCAAATCGCATAGCTTGTTTGTCTGCATCTACGATTTTGCTGCCTTGTTTGAGAACTTGTTGACGATAATAGGCTGCTTGACTTATGTTCTTTTGTAAATAGCTGAGAAAAGATAGTTTTTGATAAGCATCTTTGACAAAAAAATTACCTTTAAATCTTGTGAGGAATCGTAGAAAATAAGTTGCAGCATCATAATCCAATTTATGTAGCAATGCAGTGCCGGTTTCAAAATCTAAAATTGGATACTTGTTGTAGTCAGCAATCTGGAGGGCATTTTGCAGGGTTTGAAGAGCTATATCAGCCTTTCTAAAATTGAGTGCAATATTGGCTTTTACAAAAGAATGAAACAAATTATTGTTAGTTGAAAAACGCGAGCTGTTGACAAAATTCCATACTTCTTCTTGTTGAGATAAGAGGTAGAATTTCAAATAAATCTGAAAGATTATGGCTTCTGTTCGTAACGGGGTTTGATCATTTCCGGAATTGATAAAGCGTGTCAGTTTGGTCACCCCTTTTTTGACATCTCCTTTCATCCCAAAAATTGAAGCTAACCATTGATAATTATCTGGAACCGTACCAACAACAGCCTCTTCTGTTCCAAGAAAAATATGGTTCTGTGGAAAGTCAGGAAATAATTTGGCATTTTCTTTCAATAATAAAAAGGATCGTCGAAAGGTAGTTGCAGCTTGCAGGTTTTCGCCAAACCGGATATGCACTAATGCCCAATGGAAATACAATCCGGCCTTACATAAACGATGCCAAGGCGAGTGTTCATTTCCTTTTTCTAATAATTCTAAGCGCTCGTCAAAGTGGTTTTCTCTTTGTTGGTAATCGCGTTTGTCGCCATTCATCAACAATAAAAGGCAGTCTTCATAATCGGCAAGATAGGTTGCCATCAGGTTGTATGGATTATTCACTAATTCCTGCCTAATGGTAGCATTGCCGGCAGATAAATTGAGTGACATATATTGTTCATAGGCTTTACTGCACAACGGTGAATATTCATATACATATTGTTGGCAATTAGCTGGGCGGGGAATAAAAACAAGAAACAATAGTAGTAGCCACCTCATAATTGTTGCAAAGATAGCGGGCAATCATGGTTGCAATAGGTGTGAAAAATCAGTTGATTGCAAAAGGTTAATAACCACTATATTTGCCGAGCATTTTTTTAAAACTAAAAAACAAAAAAAAGATTATGAAATCACTGAAGAGCGTGTTTTTGACTGCTGCATTGACCATTGGCGCATTTGGCGCAGTAACTTACACAGCCTGTACAAAAGATGCCTGTAAAGATGTAGTGTGCAAAAATGGTGGAACTTGTGTTAGCGGCAGTTGTGTTTGCCCAACGGGTTTTCAAGGTACAAATTGCCAAACAAAATCATTCTTTGGTAGCTGGAAAGGTTCTGACCAATGTACTTCAGGTACTTACAACAATATTACCGTTACATTAGCACCGGGTTCTACCGATAGCACAAGTGTTATCGTAACTAATCCGGGTGGTTTTGGTGCAAGTGTTACTGTTAATGGTACACTGAGTTCAGATGCTAAAACTATTGCTATTTCTAATCAAAGCGTAGGTGGCGGAAGAAATATGACTGGCACTATGTCCCTTGTTTCTGCTACAAGCTTCAATATTAACTACACTGTAACTCCTACTTCGGGAACAGCTGATAACTGTAACGGAAGCTACACTAAGCAATAAATTATTTCAAATAAATGTTGAAAAAAATCGCACCAAACTGGTGCGATTTTTTTATTTCCTTTTTTGAAAGGAAAGAAAAAAGCCACAGAATTTTACTTCGATGGCTTTTGTAATTTAGGTATTATTGAGTTTAGTGTTTATCAGCACCCGGACGGTCAGATACAGATTTATTAGCACCATTGTCAGCACCTGGACGATCTGTAACATGCTTTGCTTTTCCATTGTCAGCACCCGGACGAGTAGTGGTGCTTCCTTTATCTTCCTTAGGTGCAGCTGGTGTATGATGTACCACTGTATGACTTGGTGCCGGAGCAGGTTTTGCTACAGGTGCTCCGCCTTTCATGGCTGCAACTATAGAGTCAGCACGACGTGTAGCTTCAGCATTGATAATTGAATCATTTTGTGCCATCATTTGTATTTTGATTGCATCAACACGAGCATTTACCAAAGAATCAATTTGTGCTTGATTTACGCCTAAGTTGCTGGCTTCATTTTGGCAAGATGCAAGAGCAAGTACAGAACCAACTGCTAATAAAAATTGCTTTTTCATTGTCATTATTTTTAGGTCTCTATTTTTTTGAATGTGCAAAGATGGATTAAAATGGTATTTCTACAAAAAACGCTTTGATTTACTGGTTATTACCATCGTATGCCCAACGAATATATGTAGCTCCCCAAGTAAAACCGCCACCAAATGCGGCTAAAACAATATTGTCGCCCTTTCTTAGTTTAGATTCCCATTCCCAAAGGCAAAGTGGCAAAGTACCATTTGTTGTGTTTCCAAACCGTTCAATATTAATCATCACTTTCTCTTCTGGCAAGCCCATTCTTTCATAGGTCGCAGCAATAATTCTTTTGTTGGCTTGATGGGGGACTAACCAAGCAATATCATCAGCTTTGAGGTGATTCCGCTCCATTATTTCTGCGGCTACATCAGCCATATTTTTTACAGCAAACTTAAAAACGGTTTGTCCTTCCTGATACACAAAATGTTCTTTTGCCATCACCGTTTCTACCGTTGCAGGTTTTACGGAGCCTCCTGCTTTCTGATGCAAATGTGCTCGTCCGGCACCGTCTGTTTTCAATACAGAATCTATGATTCCATAGCCTTCCGTATCGGGTTCTAATAGCACACAACCGCCGCCATCGCCAAAAATGATACAAGTAGCACGATCTTCATAATTTAGGATGGAGCTCATTTTATCTACGCCAATAACCAATACTTTTTTATGCCGACCACTTTCAATAAACTGGGTTCCGGTAGTTAAGGCAAACAAAAAGCCGCTACAGGCTGCATTGATATCATAACCAAAAGCATTTTTCATTCCTGCTTTGTCACAAATAACATTTGAAGTGGCTGGAAATTGAAAATCGGGCGTTGTTGTTGCACAAATTACCAAGTCTATTTCTAAAGGGTCTATTCCTTTTTTCTGAAGCAAATTTTTTACTGCTTCTACGGCAATGTCAGAAGAGCCTTTGCCTTCTCCTTTTAATATTCTTCGTTCCTTGATTCCTGTTCGAGTGGTAATCCATTCATCCGTAGTGTCCACGATGGTTTCCAGCTCTGCGTTGGTCATTACATAGTCGGGAACGTAGCCACCTACTGCCGTAATAGCAGCGTGAATTTTCTGCATGGAAATATTTTTTAAGCAAGCAAAATTAGATAAAAGTAAATAGCTGCTTTCGCAGTTAGAGGTTAAAATAAAAGCAATTCAACTTTGGTGTATTATGTTGTCATGCCTCCACAAGCATTAATGACCTGACCGGAAACATAACTGCTCATATCTGAAGCTAAAAACAATGCAACGTTGGCAATCTCTTCCGGTTTGCCGAAGCGATGGAGTGGAATTTTTTCAAACCATTGTTCTGCGCCGCCATCTTTTAAATAATGAGTCATGTCTGTTTCAATAAATCCAGGAGCAATAGCGTTGCAACGGATATTCCGGCTTCCAACCTCTTGTGCCATGGACTTTGTAAAACCAATAATTCCTGCTTTAGATGCGGCATAGCTGCTTTGTCCGGCATTACCACGAACACCTACCACAGAACTTAGGTTGATAATACTCCCACTACGTGCTTTCATCATGGGCTTGATCACTTGACGTGTCAAATTATAAACCGATTTTAAGTTTGCTTGCATCACGTCGTCCCATTGCTCGGGTGTGAGGCGAAGCAGTAAATTGTCACGAGATATTCCGGCATTGTTGACACAGATATCTATCTTGCCAAATTCCTTCACTACTTCAGAAGCTAAAGTTTCAGATGCTGCATAATCTCCTGCATCGCTTTTGTAGGCTTTTGCTTTTACACCAAATGCTGCTAATTTTTGCTCAAGAGCTTTTGCTTTTTCATCAGATGAAAGATAGGTAAAGGCCACGTTAGCGCCGTGCTCGGCAAATTTTACAGCTATTGCTTCTCCAATACCGCGACTGGCACCGGTTATCAACGCTATTTTATTTTCTAATAATTTCATCTAAAAAGTAAATGATTTCAACGGCTAAAGTAGTGATAAATTCATGATGAAATCGTCTGATTAATTAAAAGCAAACTTTAAAAATTGGCGTTATGCTTTTCGAAAAATAATTCTGACGCTATTTTATCAGCATACAATTTTCCGTTTGGAGTAAGGGTTAGAATGCCTTCTTGTTGCTTTAACCAACCCTTCTCTTGTAAGTTAGTACTTTTTTGTAGTAGAATTCGGGCGTAATCAAAACCATATTTTTGTTCAACATTTTTAGCATCGCAACCCCAAATTGTTCGAAGGGAGGTCATAATGTATTCGTTTAACTGCTCAACAACTGTTAGTGTTTCAATCTCAAATATTAGCGTGTTGTCATGTAATAACGATCGGGTGTATTGTGCGTTGTTGGCTATGTTCCATTGTCTGGTTGTGCCATTAAAAGAATGGGCAGAAGGTCCGATCCCTAAGTAGGGAATGCCTTTCCAGTAATTGGTGTTGTGAATGGCATGGTGATCGGGTTTAGCAAGGTTAGATATTTCATAGTGTTCATAACCCATTACGGATGCTTGCTCCATCAATATTTCAAATTGTTGTGCTGCTTGTTCGTTATCAACTGGAGTTGCTCTTTTTTTATGTATGGCATGATGAAGTTGGGTACCAGGTTCTACCGTCAGTGCATAGGCAGAAAAATGAGGAATCTGTAATTCATTTACGGTGCGTACATTTTGTTTCCAGGCACGGTTGTCTAAACCAGGTGTACCATAAATCAAATCTATGGTCAGGTTGCTAAAGCCCTTGTCCTGCGCTGCTTTGATGGCATATTCTGCTTGTTGTGCATGGTGTGCCCTGTTCATGTAGCGTAAGTCTGCATCCTGAAATGATTGCACGCCAATACTCAAACGACTGATGGGTGTTTGTTTGAGGGTTTGCAAATAAGGAAGGCTTAAATCATCGGGATTGGCTTCTAACGTACACTCCAGCAGGTTTTGTTGTGGAAAGTGCTTGAAAATGGTGTCAAAAATTTTATTGATTTCATCAGAAGAAAGTAAGGACGGAGTGCCTCCGCCAAAATAAATTGTTTGAATAGGCGTTTCTCCTAAATAATCCTTTTGTTGGGCAATCTCAGTTTGAATAGCTTGCAATAAATCTGCTTTTCCGCGTAGAGAAGTGGAGAAATGAAAATTGCAATAATTGCACTTTTGTTTACAAAAAGGTATATGGAGGTAAATGCCGGCCATCTGCTAATTTTGAAAAGAATGTTTTTGGTGATTTGTCGGAAAAATCTATTGTTTTTTACAAATGCTTTACGCACATGGCTTTGGTCGTTGTGGTCGTTTGCAACTTGCTTTATTTGGATAGCTACTTTTTATTCAGCTAAAGGACAAAATTACGAGGTTCAAATTCATACGGTTGAAAAAAGTGTAACGCTTCCCGACGGGTTAATAAGCATACAAAGGTCTTTTTCAAATTCAAATGAAGCACTTGATTTTATACAACAAATGGTGCCTAATCTTCAAGAGCAAGGTTATCTTTCGGCTTCTTTAGATAGTGTGGGTGTACAAGGAAACCTATATCAGGCATATCTTTTTTTAGGGATGAAATATCGTTGGGCAAAGCTTGATTTTAGTCATATTTCCGGAGGGCTATTGGTAGAGGCAGGCATCAAACCCGATCAGTGGCAGGGTCGTATGGTGCGCCCTAAAGCTATAGCTGCAGTTTCTGAAAAAATATTGCAATGGGCAGAAAACAATGGCTATCCATTTGCGCGAGTTAAATTGGAGGTCGTAAATATGGAAATCAATGGGGGTATTGATGGGAAATTTATTTTGGAAAGAGATGATTTAGAACATTTTGACTCTATTTCCATTGAAGGAGGATTGAAAATTAATCGAAACTTTTTACTTCGTTATATTGACATCAAACAAGGTCAACCCTACGATGAAAGAAAGCTAAAATCATTATCCACTCGATTGAAGGAATTACCCTTTCTACAAGAGTCGGCACCTTGGGTAATGAAATTTAAACCTTCCGAAAACATTCTTTCATTTAGCCTTCGCGAAAAAAAAGCCAATCAACTCAATGCCTTGATAGGCTTACTTCCTAACAGCTCGGCAACCGGAAAATTTTTATTAACTATAGATGCTCAATTTGCTTTTCAAAATATTTTGGGGCAAGGCGAAAGTATAGGTATAACGTATCAAAACCTTCAATACAAATCACCCAAATTAAAAGTTGATTTTACTTACCCTTTTTTATTTGGGACACCTTTTAGTGCCGATCTGCATTTTGATTTGTATAAACAAGACACCAGTTTCAGACGCACAACTTTAGATGCCGGAGTTCTTTATCAGTTATCGGCTACCAATCATTTGCGGATATTTTATCACAATCAAAGCAATCGTCTAATAACGGCTGACACCGGTTTTGTGAAAGCCAACAAGCGTTTGCCGGATAATATTGATGTGTCAGCTCAAGGAGTTGGACTTGAGATGGGTTGGAATAAAACGGACTATCGCATTAGCCCACGCCGTGGATGGGAACTAAAAGCTAAGGGTAGTGCTTTACTGAGAAAGGTAAAACCCAATGATGCAATCACATCGCTGAAAGATGCTACCAGCTTTGATTTTAGTAAAATATATGATAGTTTACTTAGGCAACAACAACAATATTTAGTCGGACTGCAAGCTAATGTCTATTTCTCTTTAGCTAAAAAAGTGGTTTTAAAAACAGCTTACAACGGAGGTTGGATAGGTGGCGAATCGCTTTTTAGAAATGAATTATATCAAATAGGCGGCTTTCGGTTGCTACGTGGTTTTGATGAACAAAGCATTTTCACCAACCATTATCATGTTGTAAGCATTGAACTTCGGTTGTTGATGGATGCCAATTCATTTTTCTATTTATTTAGTGATAATGGTTGGGTACAAACAAAGTTTAGCACTTTTTCCAATAGTGATATCTATAATGGTTTTGGTATGGGCGCATCGCTCATCACAAAATCGGGATTATTCAGCGTAGGGTATGCGTTGGGTAGAAATAATACTAATCCCATACAATTTCGTCAATCAAAAATTCATTTTGGTTATGTTGCTTATTTCTAAGGCACCAAAAGAAAAGCTGATTTTTGTTTATTCATTGGTGCAGAACGGGTATTAACTTTGCACCAATAGCCGCTTATGCAGCATTCAATTCGAATCTTATTATTGATAGTCTTTTGCTTGTTTGCAAATCTTGTTCAGGCACACCCTTCTATGGCTTCTTATGGATTGTCATTGCCGCCAGACAGTGTACAGCGGCTTATGGATCAACGTTGGCATCATGCCTTAGACAGTGTGTTTGCAGCTAATGCACAATTGAATACTAAAAATGTTATTCATGCTATTCATAAACCACATTTTTTTAAAGACTCAACAGCTATTTTTTATTTGCTTAATGGACTAGTTTTGATGCTTGGGTTTATTCGTCTAAGCAATGCAAAATATTTTCAACTGCTTTGGGCTGTTTTCAGAAGCCAATCCTCTTCCGGTCGTTCATTGAAAGAAAAATTGCAAAGTGCCACTGTTTGGAATCTATTGTTGAATGTATTTTTTGTATTCAGTTTGTCTGCTTATGGGTATCTGGTTATTGAACGGTTGATGCCTCACAGAGCCGGAAGCCTTTCTCCAGAAATGGTTTTCGTCTTGCTTTTTGTTGGTGTGTCGGCTGTGTATTTGGGAAAATATTTGGTGATTCGATTTAGTGGTTGGGCTTTTCGGGTAGAAAATGTAACCGAACATTATTTGTTCAATGTGTTTTTGATCAATAAAATTATGGGTATTGCGCTTTTACCTATGATCGTTTTGCTAGCATTTGCACAGCCCAATGTTGCACAAGGTGCTTTGTTGGCTTCTGGTTTGTTGATTCTCTTTTTATTAGTTAACCGATATGTGCGGTCGTGGCAAGTATTTGGTTCTTTCTTTCAATACAGTCGTTTCCATTTTTTTACTTACCTTTGCGCCTCAGAATTATTGCCTCTGGCAGTGTTGATGAAGTTATTGGTGCGTGGGTTGGCTTAATTTAAACTCGTTTTGTACTAAACCTTTTGACCCTTTAAACAACTGCGATTAATTGAATATGGCTAAAACTGTTCGTTCTGCAACTAAGTCCACCGTTAGGAATTCAAAACCTGCGGCAAAGACCGGCAAACTCACGGGAAAGGCAACTCCTTCCACCAAAAAAATCACGGCACTTTCAAAAGAAAAAACCGCAAAAATAATTAGTGTTAAAGCTAAAAAGAATGTGGTTCAGCCTGCCAAGAAAAAAAGTACTAATAAAGCTACTGTGATTGCAACCAAAAAAGTTGTAACCCCCCAAAAAACAACTAAAAAAGTTACCCCCAAAAAAGTTGCGACTAAAAAAGTTACCCCCAAAAAAGTTACCCCCAAAAAAATTGCTACCAAAAAAGTTGCAATCAAAAAAGCAGCGACTAAAAAAGTTACAGTAAATCAAAAGTCAAAACCAATCCCTAAAGCAGTAGAAAAACCAAAGTCAAAAACAGCTACCTCCAAAAAAATTACAAAAGCCAAGCCTGTCAGTAAGGCTAAAACGGTTGTGATCAAAACAACCCCTATTTTAAAAAAACAAACAACGGACTTAAAATCGGAAAAACAGAGCAATGTAATCAAGAGGCAAGGATTGAAAATAAATTCAATTCTGATTACACAACCACGCCCCGAATCAGATAAATCACCCTATTTTGATCTGGCTAAAAAATATAATCTTCAATTAGAATTTCATCCGTTCATTCGAGTAGAAGGTCTATCAGGTAAGGATTTTCGCAAACAGCGCATTGATTTAAATGAATACACAGCCATCATTTTCACCAGTCGAAATGCCGTAGATAATTTCTTCCGTATATGCGAAGAGCTGAAGGTGAAAGTATCGCAAGACATGAAATACTTTTGCATTACCGAAGCTGTAGCACTGTATTTGCAAAAATTTATTCTTTATCGCAAACGCAAAGTTTTTTATAGTGCCGATGGATCAGCCGATGGACTGATTGATGTGATAAATAAGCACAAAATGAATGAGAAATTTATAGTGCCTACTTCAGATAGCGGTAAAACAGAAGTACGCGATTTTCTTGCCCGGCATAAGGCTTCATTTGTGGTAGCTACCTTCTTTAAAACGGTTTCCAACGATATTGCTCACGTGATGCGAAGTGCATTTGATATGATTGTGTTCTTTAGTCCATTTAGTGTACAAACACTTTTTGAGCATAGTCCACAATATAAGCAAAATGGAACCTTGATTGGAGCTTTTGGACCCACTACTTCAAAGGCAATTGAAGAGGCTGGTTTGCGATTAGATGTAAAGGCTCCGGCACCCAATGCTCCTTCTATGGTAAGTGCCTTAGAAAAATTTCTCGAAGAAATAGCTTCATAGACAAGAGCAGTTTTATCCGCATTTTTTTTGATAAAGGAACTGAGCGGGGCTTAGGATGCCTTGTTGACAATAACTTTTTTAAATAGAAGCTGACAATTTATCTTCCTCGTTTTTTGGAAAACCGCCCATGTGTAAATTGAATAAGTTTCTCTACGATGAGTGCAATTATAGCTTGTCTGTTTTATTAATATGCTTAAAAAGAGACGGCACTTTCAAGAGAAATAAATATCTTTTTTTCAAACCCTTGCCCGCCTGTTCAGCATAGCCTTTGTCTGCTGCCAAAATGCCTGCGTTGCCTTATAGATAAAGATGATGTTGAGAAAGGGAAGTAGCCAAATAACCCTAGCATTAAACCGTGCATTGACAGATGACAAGGTCGCAGTTATAAAGGCATTGAGAATTATTAAAAGTCCCAAAATAGAGGCAAGGATAATATACTCTCGCTTATGTGTGCTATTAGCAATTAATAAGCAACCACAAATAGTTGATAAAATTATGACCAAGGCATACACTGCATCAAATAATCCCACCGAGAGTGTTTTTTGATTCATGCGAGATGTTGTTAGCTGGTTAATTTCATGAGGGAAATATTCTTTTACGGATTGATAGGGGGCAGTTGATTCGTCAAATTTTATCCAAGGTAAAACATAAGAGCCGTCAATATTGAAAAGTACAAGTTGTCTGGCAGTTGCCTCTACGGCTTTATAGGCAATAAAAGGATAGTATTTGGGGCGAGAGAAAATGTCACGAATTATTTCTGTATTTTCTTTTCTATTTGCTTCCCAACCACCTGTTTTTTGTAAAGGGCTTGTTGCATCCCAGTGAAACTCCCAAGCTACTGGTGGAAGATTGTCTTTATATTGACAAATAGCATAATGTTTTAACGGACAAGCTTTATCCAAGTACGTTTTTAATACGCCACTTTCTACTAATTTTCCCATAATAAATACATGTGTTGATTTGCTGGTATTAAAACCATTTCCTCCCAAATAATTTGTAAAGCATAAGGCTATCCACGATATAATGCAGAATAAAGACAAATACACAAACCTCGATAAATACTTTCGTATTGGCTTGCTAAATAAATATCCAACAAAGTAAACCCCACAGAATAAAGTGAGTAGAATAAAGTTAGAATTATGAGTAAGTACAGTTAATAGGATAATGCTACAAAGAATAACGTTCTCTTTTACAGAATTTGAATAACGGATAAATAATGTCAATGATAACATTAACACAGATACAAAAATATCGGGCATTAAATTGCTGCTAAACCATCCACATGTTGTTAATAGCGACAGAAAGAAAAATATAGCAATTAGCAAAAAAGAGGTGCTTTGAGGAATTAGTTTTCGAACAAACGAAATAATCACGTATGCTACAATTAGACTTTGGGCAAATATCGTCATCCAAATTGATGCGCCAAGGCTTGTTATGCGCAAAAATAAACCATAAAAAATAGGGCGATCAATAGGTGTTTTTAAGGCAAAACCACTATTGATATAAGAGCCTGTATCGCCGGTAACAATAGGGAAGTTATTGTATAGGGCAAAAATAGACAAGATAAATGCTCCTAAAACTAACAGAAAATATCTTTTTAAATATGCAAAAAACATAACTTGATGAATGTTTGATGGTTTGGCTTGAAAAATACTACATTATTTGATATTGAATACACAATAATTTTAAATTCGGTTAACATCTCAATATCAAAACAAGCATTGAAATAAAGTAAAGAATTTACCAGTTTGTTTTTTTGTTAAGTATATGTGCGAAAGATTATTTGTGTTTTATTAACAACTTAAAATGTGTAACACTGAAAAAGTTTTTTTGCTTCTTTTTCTTACTATTCATTTAAATGCGCAACTGTGGAATGGGTCGAGTACGTCAATGGGAAAAATTTTTGCGAGGAGGTAAATTTTAAGTGTTTGGTATTCATTTAGCAAGACTGTCAATTGGAGCGGCATGGGAGATGAGAAGATACTGTTCAAAATGTCTGTATCCAGATTTCCCTAATTGGGGTGTCCCCCTTTTCTCCTCGCAAAAAACTATTTTGCATTTCCAATTATTCTTTTTTACCTTTAGGTTTCATTTTTTCAATTAACCCAAAAAAATCTAGAAAATGAGAAAGACATTAATCAAATTTGTCATGTGGGGGGGGGGTAATTATGACTACTTCCGCTAATGCCCAAGTGTTTGTGAATCCCGCCATGCCGGATCAGTGGCTGACATCAGTAACGACCACCAATGCAGGGGTTCCAGTTTCCTCGCCGGATGATGTAACAATCAACTGTGATATGCTCAATGATGGGAAAGGCAATGCTATCAAGGCTATTGCTTGGGACGAGGGATCAAGGAGCCAACAGGGGTATTTGTATTTTGAGGATGGAAAAGGCAACACGACAACCTATAAGGTGAAAGGCGTGCACCCCGATATTGTGTTGGGCGATGACCGCGACCGGTTGGGTGTGGACTATCGGGTGGCAGTTACCTATATTGATCCGGGCGGTTATCCGATGTTGGCATTTTACAAACTAATCATGTTGGGAACACCGAGTTTCACGGTAGTGCCGCTCAATGTGATTCAGTTGAGTACGAACGCTGCA